>NZ_CP049158.1:608790-913185 GCF_011493005.1 Caballeronia sp. SBC1 | reverse complement strand
GAAATCGCGGATGAGTTGCCTCACTGTCTCGTCTTCGATCTGGCCGGGACTGACAATGGCGACCCAGGCAATCTGTGAGCGCGATAAGAGATCGGATAGAGAGTCAATATCCTCGGGCAACTGGCAAGTCGAAAAATCCACGATGCCTGCCGATGCAGGCAACGAATGAGGCACCTTTTTTCCGGCCAGTTGCGGCCGGACTATTTCGATGTCCCAATGTTCGGCTTCAAACCGCGCGCGCGAAGCCACAGCAGCGCTACGGGACACATAAAACAACTTGCGGACGTCATGGATCATCGTTCATTCCTTTCTGCGCAAGAATTCACGACATCCGCGACGGCGATTCGGTGCGACAGCGTAAGCCTATTGGGGTAATCAAGTACAAGAAGAGATTATGGTCGCCGCGCCGAAGCTGCAACAAGACGCAAACGTTTGGCACGCCAACAAATATATTGATCGATGCCTGCGATGCATTGTAGAAATTGAGGGAAATTCTCCGTGCTTTGCCCCTTCAATCAGCGAGCAAGTAACTGTTGCTCCCTTTGAGCGGTCGTGGCACAGCCGCGGATGGAAAGCGCCAGCGGATCAGCGAACTCGTCTTTCGCGGCATAGCGCGACTAGGGCGCTCAACTGGCTGAGGTCGGCCGGCTTGATCAGGTGGTGGTCGAAACCCGCTTGCGTGGCTCGCTGAAGATGCTCCTCCTCGCCATACCCGCTATGGGCAATCAGCAAGGTGTCGTGTTGACCCGGCATGGAACGTATGCGGCGAGCGACCTCGTAGCCATCCATTTCAGGCAGGCCAATATCGAGCAACACCACCTCAGGTTTGAATTGTTCGACACAGAGAAGCGCGGACGGACCGTCGCGCGCGGTCTGTACCTCGTGTCCGTCGATGCTTAGCAAAGCGGCGCTGCTCTCCAGCGCATCAAGATTGTCGTCAACCACAAGAATACGCATGGCTCCTAGCGACGGTATGGAATGAAGCGCCACATGCACCGGCTCTTCAGCAACCGTGCCGCGCGGCATGGCCGGCAGGCGCACCACGAACTTGCTGCCCCGGTTGGGTCCTTCGCTGTATGCGCGCACGTCGCCGCCATGCAATCCGACCAGACGATGCACCAGCGCGAGGCCAAGGCCGAGACCCGCAGCCTTGCGATCCAGCGAGCGTTCGGCCTGCACAAAGATATCGAAGATCGTCGGAATGAGTTCGGCCGTCATGCCAATGCCGCTGTCGACCACGGTCAGCACCGCGTCGTCGAGATACCGCTCAATCGAAATCCGGATATGTCCGCCGTGCGGCGTGTATTTGATCGCGTTGCCCAACAGGTTGGTCACGACCTGTTCGATCCGCATTGCGTCGCCGTTGACGGGCAGCACGCCCGTTGGAAAAGCGAGCGTGATTTCATGCGCATAAGCCTCGAATTCCGGACGCATGGCCTCAATGGCTCGACGCACCGTCTCGACGAGATCAATCGATTCGGTCTTGAGAATGATGATGCCCCGCGTGATTCGCGACACATCCAGCAGATCCTCGACCAGCCGGATCTCATGGTCGAGTTGCCGCTGTGCGCCCAAGCGTGCAATCTTCTGCGTTTCCTTGTCAGCGCTGTCGCGCTCCCAGACCTGCAGGCCGTTGCGAATAGCTGCGAGCGGATTGCGCAGCTCATGCGCGAGCATCGCCAGGAACTCGTCTTTTTGTTGATCAGCCGATTGCAAGCGGCCGAATGCCTGGTGCTGCTGGGTTACATCGGCGATGGTGAGCAGGATCAGCGCCTGCGCGGGCCATGCAATGCGCATGGCGCTGAGTTGCATCGTTCGTAGCCCGATGCCCGGGAATTCGTGCGTGATCTGATAGTCGCGAACGCTGGTTCTTTGCGGCACGAGCTCCTCGAGCAGCTCACGCAGCGCCGGAATATTCCACTGCTCGTTGCCCAGGTCATACAGCTTCGTGCCGATGGTTTTATCGGGCGATGTCTGGAAGGTCTGGTAAAACGCACGGTTCGCCAAGGTGATCTTGAGATCCGCCTCGAGCACGAGCAAAGGTTCGGACATGGTCTCCACAATCGCTTGCGAGAAGTCACGCGCGCGAGCGACTTCGTCGTTCGCGGTCTTGAGCTCATGGTTGCGATACCGCAGCTCGTCATTGGTCGTCGTCAACTCTTCGTTGACGGACTGCAGCTCTTCCTTGGCGGTCTCGAGTTCCTCGTTGGTGCTCTGGAACTCCTCATTGCTCGACAGCAGTTCCTCCTCGCTTGCCCGCAGGTCCTCCCGTGCCCGCTCGTGTTCCTCGAGTATCGCCAGCAGATGCCGGTGGCTGCCCTCGAGTTCGGCGTCCAGCCTCGCGATTTCGAGGTCCTTGCCGCTGGGGGCTCCGCGCTCGGGCTGCCGCGTGACTTGCTGCTTCACTTGCTGCTTGACTTGCCGCAAAGCCTGCGCGACGAAGTTTGTCAGCGGTTCGCGCCCTGGTCTGGACGACGGAGTGACGCCCTCAGCGGGTGCTTCGAAGAAGATCAGATACCAACGTCCCGGCACGCCCGCGATCTGCACCGGATGCACCTCGAGCGTCACGCTTGCAACGCTGCCAGAGGTGTTCAAACGCAGACTCGCCTTGCGGATAACGGTGGCTTCGCGGCGCGCCCGTCTGACTGCCTCGTCGATCGCGAGGAAAATTTCCGGCCGGGCGAGTCGCTTGAGACTGCTGCTCGGCGGCCCGTTCGGATTGGCCAGATACGCTGAGGTATCGCCGCGAAACTCGAGAATATTCAGTTCCTCGTCGCACAGCACGCTTGGCGGTGTGTACCGCTCCAAGGTCATGCGATTGACTTCGTTACGCAGCAACTCAGCACGCGTCGGGACCTCGCGACGGCCGTCCAGGGGTCTGGCGGAGACAAACGATTGTGGCATCACCGTCGACGCAGGCAGGCCCATCCTCGGACGTCCGGGGCTGGGGTTCTTGCTGTAGAGCTTGCTCGACACGCTGGGAATCACGCTGAATAGCTCAGACGACGCGCCCACCGATTCCGACGGTCCCAGCATCAGTACGCCATCGGGGGCCAGCGCATAATGAAACAGCGGCATGACCGTCCGCTGCAGCATGGGATCCAGGTAGATCAGCAGGTTGCGGCAGCTAATCAGGTCAATCCTCGAAAACGGCGGATCGGTCGCCACGTTGTGGCGGGCGAACGTGCAGAGGCTCCTGACCGACTTTTTGACACAATAGTGGTCACCATCGCGCACAAAGAACCGTTCAAGCCGCTCGGGAGAAACATTACGCGCGATATTCTCGATATAGCGGCCCGCGCGTGCGGTTTCCAGCGCATCGACGCTGACATCGGAACCGAAGACCTGAATCTTGGTACCGGCGAGACGCTCGCCCAGATACTCCACGAGGCAGATGGCGATCGAGTACGCCTCTTCTCCACTCGCGCAACCCGGTACCCAGATCCGGATGCTTGGCGGGGCATCATGGTCGCTGATCAGGCGTGGAAAGACAGTCCGGAGCAGTTCGTCGAACGTTGCGGGATCGCGGAAAAACTCGGTCACGCGAATCAGCAGGTCACGGCCCAATGCAAGCGTTTCGGCGGCATCGGAACCGAGCAAGGCGACATAGTCCGCGACCGAGGTCATTTCGCGCAATGCCATCCGGCGCGATAACCTGCGTTGGACCGTGCCGCGCTTGTAGTAGGTGAAGTCGATGTTGCAGGCGTTGCGCAACAGGCGGAACAGAGGGCGCAGGCCCTGGTCCCCGGGGTCCGTTTCCAGCCCCATGGATTCGAGTTCGTCCAGTGCGTGCCTGGAATAGCGCCCGACGCGAGCGATTTCGCGAGCGATGTCACGCGGCGCAAGCACGCTGTCGACACAACCCAGCCCCATGGCCGCGAGCGGCATGCTGCTGTGGCGCGCCGACGCCGTGTCCTGTGCAAACGTAATGCCGCCCCCGCCTTGAATGGCCTGGAGGCCAAGCGCGCCGTCCGAGCCGTTACCGGAAAGAATCACGCCGATCGCATTTGTGCCCAGGTCGCTCGCGAGCGAATCGAACAGGTCGTCGATCGGCATGGGCGGACCCAGGGTCTCTCCCCGCGGCTGCAGCGTGATTCGGTGATGCGCGATCGACATGCTCTTGTTGGGCGGGATCACGTAGACATGGTCGACTTCAATGGCCATGCCGTCGGCCGCTTCTATGACGGGCATTGAAGTATGTTTCGACAGGATTTCCGGAAGCAGGCTGGGCCGAAACGGCGAGAGATGCTGGACGATCAGGAAGGCCATTCCGCAGGACGGCGCGATTTCGCCGAGTAACTCCGAGATAGCCTCGAGTCCACCTGCTGATGCGCCAATCCCCACCACCGTGAAAGATTGAGCAGTAGCTTCGTCTGCTGTGGCACGTGTTGTCACTGTTGCTCCTGTGACGAAGTGCGGTCGTCTTTCATTCGCCGGCTCTTGTCCCGCGACAAGGAGCGATAAACGAAGTTGGCCATCCAACGTAATTATTTGAAAGGCGAAGAAGCTGTTCCGGCAATTTACAAAGAGTGAACCGCCGCAAAGCAAAGACAAGCTGGCCGTGCCCCAATTATGCACCAGTCGGCTTAACCGGGTGCTTATATAGCCATTGCTTACGGAGGTTTACGGCGCGCGTGGGGTCGTGCGCTGCGCGGAGAGCCAGGTTGGACTCACCGTCGAGTCGCCGTAATGCACAGCTTTCCTGCAGTGGGAGTTAAACCGTCGCAACCGGGCTGAGCGGCGAGCCGACTGCGCACGGCAAATGCAAGGGGGGCGCGGTCAGCAGAAAACGATTCCGCCCGTTTGCTGCAAGCCAATCCGCCAACGGACTCAATAGCCACAACTCGCCAGTCAAGCACGTCACGAAACATCATGGATCGCATTGAATAGATGCCTTTCTGTCATGTGTTTCGCGATAGCATCAAACTCTCTTTTGTGATGACTTTGGAGCTGGCATGCCATTCGATGAACGCTTGCTAAACGGGATGGGCGTCTTGTCGGCCATCGTCGACTCCGGGAGCTTTGCGGCAGCCGCGGAGGCTCTCGACATGTCGCAGTCGGGTGTCAGCCGCTCGGTGGCGAGACTGGAAGCACGACTGGGTATCAGGCTGTTCGACCGGACGACGCGATCCGTGACTCTCACTGATGAGGGTCGCCGTTTCTATACCCAGATCGTGCCCTTGCTCAACGGCCTCGAGGAAGCGGCGGCGTCTGCTACGCAAGGCGCAACGGCGGTGCGTGGGCGTTTGCGCGTGAATGTGGACCCGTTCTTTTCCAGGCTGTTTCTGGGTCCTCGCCTGGGTGCCTTCGTGGCCGACTATCCCGATCTGCAAATTGACCTGATTACCCGGGATCAACTCGGCGATATGGTGGCTGACGGTTTCGATCTTGCTGTCCGTTTTGGGCCGCCGCGGGCTTCAACATTGATCGCTCGCAAGTTGCTGGACACACGTATCATGACGGTCGCCTCGCCGGCTTACATCACGAAATACGGACGGCCGCTCACGCCTGCGGACCTTGAAAGCGATCCTCATGTCTGCATCAATTTCAGGGATCCTGAAACGGGCCATCCGTTCCAGTGGGAATTTCACCGTGGCCGCAAGAAAGTGAATGTATCAGCCCTCGGACGGCTGACCGTCAACGATGTAGGCACCATGCACGGCGTGTGTCTTGCCGGGCACGGCATTGCCCAGATCATGGCGCTAGGGGCAGAGCAATTGATCGCAAGCGGACGGCTGGTAGATCTCTTCCCCGACTGGCCGGACGAGCGCTTTCCGCTCTATGCGCTGTACCCTTCTCGGCAGCATGTGCCCGCGAAAGTTCGTGCGTTCTTCGACTTTATTGTCGCGGTTAGCGGAGCACTCGTGAGCACGGCGGCGTTGGTCTGATGCGAACTGACCCGGGTCCCTCCGCAGCTCAAACGCGCTGCACCCACTCCCGCTGACTCTCACTGGGCTTTGACCATGTCGGTCAGCGCGCGAAGTTTGCAACAGCGGTAGCTGATAAAGACGGCTGGCACCGGCCATTGAATCTATTCATTGGCCGGCATGACTGACGCACGTCCTGTCCAAATTCTAATCGGCCCCGCATTTAGTGAATATTTTTCGCTCAAGTTTCGTCGATAGCTGTCGATATTGTATGAGGAATTCAGCACTTAATACATCGTCGCGGCTGCCTTTATCCGCAACATCCAAGGATCGGTGCAATAGCAGGATAAGGCCGAGCGCGATGGAATCAGGCATCAGCGATGCCGCCGGTAGTCACTGCGAATCATGTGACTAAACGTTGTGGGGACTTACACCATGTTTCGCCGCGTTAGCACGAAAGTACTTGTCCTCCTGTGCGTGATGTACTGCATTACGTACATAGACCGCGTAAACGTCAGCACCGCGGCCGCCCAGTTTGGTAAGGAATTCGACCTCTCGCATACGCAAATAGGCTTTGTATTTTCAGCCTTTGCGTATCCGTATCTCGTCATCCAGATCTTCGGTGGCTGGCTTGCGGACCGCTTTGGTCCGCGCCGGACGCTTACCATCTGCGCGTTCGTCTGGGCCGGTGCAACCGTGTTGACGGGGCTAGCCGGTGGTCTCGTGTCGTTGGTGTTTGCTCGCCTGCTGCTGGGTCTTGGCGAGGGCGCGACCTTCCCGGCGGCCACCCGTGCAATGTCGAACTGGACAACGCCCGAGCGCCGCGGCTTCGCGCAAGGCATCACCCATGCGGCCTCGCGCATTGGCAACGCGGCCGCGCCGCCACTGGTGACGTGGCTCATGCTCACGACGAACTGGCGCGCAGCATTTGTCATTACCGGCATTGTCAGCGTGCTGTGGGCGCTCATCTGGGTCTGGTACTTCCGCGACAACCCGCGCGAGCATCGCTCGATGACCTCAGTTGAAGCGAACCGGCTGCCTGCCTACAACCTGGCGAGAATAAACGGTCCGGTACCTTGGCGAGCCCTGCTTCGACGCATGCTGCCGGTCACCGCCGTGTACTTCTGCTACGGCTGGGTCCTGTGGCTCTTTCTCGGCTGGGTGCCGCAGTATTTCCAGCATCAGCACATGCAACTGGGAAAGTCAGCGCTGTTCGCGTCAGGCGTATTTCTAACCGGCGTGTTGGGCGACTGGCTTGGTGGCGAGCTGACCGATTTCATCATGCGTCGAACGGGCAATCTGCGACTTGCGCGCAACGTCATGGTCTCGTCGTGCATGTTCCTCGCGCTACTGTCGCTTGCACCGATCATGCTGGTCCATTCGCTGTCCATTCCCCTTGCTGCGCTCGCGCTGTCGGTGGGCTTCTTCTTCAACGAGATGACGATCGGACCGATGTGGGCCGTGCCGATGGACATTGCCCCTCAATACGCGGGTACCGCGAGCGGCATCATGAACATGGGCTCGGCTGCCGCTGCGATTGTCAGCCCGGTGGTCGGCGGCTGGATTATCGATCACACCGGCAACTGGAATCTCCCGTTCATTGTCTCGATGGCGCTGATGCTGAGCGGCACGTTGCTTGCATTCGTGATGCGGCCAGATCGGCAGTTACCAGGTGAAGCGAGTAGCGGCGCGCCCTCTACCGGGTACGCTTGACGAGTACGCTTAAGTCGGCCCGTCTTGAACGTTTTGTCATGCGTTAAGGCGCATTTCATGCGTCACATCACGGGCCACATCAGGCGCCACATTACGTGGCATTTTTCCGGACCATCAAGACCCACGCGGTGGGGAGCGGGACACAACGAATCTGCGCGCGACACAGCAATGAGCTTGCCGATCGGCGCGGTAAAAAAGGAAGAAGAAATGCTGAGAAACCTGTCCATTCGCACCTGCCTGAGCGCGATGATTGCCTTCTTCGGTGTGGTGCTGCTGCTTGGCGCCGCGGCCGGCTTGCTGTCGCTGCGCGCGAGCAATGCGTCGCTGCAGCAGATGTACACCGTCGATACACCCGCCGTCGCCGACCTGGAGGGCAGCGCCGGACAGTTGCTGCGTCTGCGCCTGGCGCTCGCAACCTACGCGTCGCTCGTTGATCTCAACGATCAGGACGGCGCCGCAGCGGTGCTCAAACGCTTCGATCAGTATCTGAAGGTATCGAACGACCGCCTTGGGCACTATCTGAGCAACGCGGGGACGGACGACGACGAGCAGCGTCTCATCAAGGACATGCAGGACAAGCGTGCCACGTTCCTGCATAACGGGATCGAGCCGGCGATGGCCGCGCTCAAGGCCGGCGACAAAACCGCGTTCCAGCAGTTGCAGGCTCACCAGCTCCCTTCGCTCTACAACGGATACGAAAAGGCGATGCTCACGCTTGAGCAATTGCAGATCGATCACGGCGCACAACGCTATCAAGATGCGCACGATCGCTTCTATGCCATCAGTATTGCCGTCGCGGTGGGCATGGTGCTGGCGCTGCTGTTCTCGTGGCTGGGACGCGTCGTGCTGGTGCGTGCGATCGTTCACCCGGTCGATGCAACCATCGCGCAATTCGAGCGTATTGCGAGTGGTGACCTCACCGGCCGCATCGCCGTGACGAGCGACAATGAAATGGGCAAGCTGGCGAGCGCACTGCGCAAGATGCAGGACTCGCTGATCGCAACGGTGAACACGGTGCGCGCCGGCACGGAATCGATCGACACTGGCGTGCGTGAAATTGCATCGGGCAACACCGATCTGTCGCAACGCACCGAGGAACAGGCGGCGTCACTGGAAGAGACCGCCGCGAGCATCGAGGAACTGAACTCCACGGTCAAGCAAACCGCCGAGAACGCCAGGCAGGCCAGCTCGCTCGCACAAGGCGCGTCGAGCCTCGCCGCCGAAGGCGGCGAGTTGACCCAGCAGGTGGTTGGCACAATCCATCAGATTGTCGGCGACTCGCACCGCATGGCGGATATCGTAGGTGTCATCGAAGGCATTGCGTTCCAGACCAACATCCTTGCGCTCAACGCGGCGGTCGAAGCGGCTCGCGCAGGTGAACAAGGGCGCGGCTTTGCCGTGGTGGCAAGCGAAGTGCGTTCGCTTGCGCAGCGCAGCGCGGCAGCCGCCAAGGAGATCAAAGGCATGATCGGGGAATCAACGGCACGGGTCCAGTCGGGTGCGCAACTGGTCGAGCGCTCGGGATCGACAATGACAGAGATCGTCAAAGCCATTGCCCGTGTCAGCGCGATCATGAGCGAAATCGCCGCGGCAGCGATTGAACAGAGCTCGGGCATCGATCAGGTGAACGTAGCAGTCGCGCAGATGGACGAGGTAACGCAACAGAACGCAGCGCTCGTCGAGCAGGCAGCCGCTGCAGCGGGCTCGCTGGAAGATCAGGCGCGTCGGCTTACGGCGGCGGTGGCCGTGTTCCGCACGGACGCATCCCGGGTTTCGAATGCGCCGGATGCTCGCGGGCGCGGCATTGAACGGGAGCGTGCAGTGCACGCACTGGCGCACTCCTTCGATACTCGTTGACCGGCGCCGAGGTCGGCGCACGACGCTCCCGGCGAGGTTCTCAGCCACGCGTCGGGAGCCTTCGCCTCAGTGCTTTGACGGGAAACCTGATTGGGCCGAAAGAACGGCATTCCGCAGAGCGGATGCATTGGTGCCTTTCAGGTAGCGCCTTGCAAATGCGAAATATCGGCTCGGTGCAGGTCAGCGTGTTTGATTATCTTCCGCCCGATACCACTTCGGGTAGAACGTTTTCACGGCGTCCCCGTTGGTTCGCAACGCATGGCAGCCATCGAGCTGAAACGGCTGCTCGTCGTTCGACGCGTTGATCTCCTCACTCATGGTCTGGAACGCGGCCGTTGCCACCCCGCCAATCAACTCGGTCAAATGCGTGCAGCCCTTCGTGCCGCCGAATAACGCGCGCGTCTCGCGCGTGAAACCAGCCTTCAGCGTCAAGCCGATCAGCTTCCTGTACTCCGGCCCAATCACATCGCAGAAACCGGGATAAGGGACGACCTCGGACTCCGCATGGGCATCGACGATCAGGAAATCCGTGTTGACCGTAATCCGCAGGCGCATCTGATGAATTGCTGCACCAGCGAGGCGCGCTACACCGCTCGAATGGCGATCGTAGGTCTTCGTATCCTTGAGTATGCCTTCAATGTCGTACAGTCCGTCCGCGCGCCGGAAGCCACTCAATTCAATACGGCGCAGGTGGAGAAGTTCGCGTTCCATAGGCTCAATCAATGCGTGCAGTTCGCGACAATCCGGCTCGCGACAATTCGTTTCGCTCGATCGACAATGGGTTTATCCACCAGCTTCCCGTCAACTGCAATTGCGCCCTTCGGATTCTCCGCGAGCTTCGCCAGCACGCGCTCGGCCCACGCAACATCCGCGTCGCTGGGTGCAAAGCCCTGGTTCACCGCCTCGACCTGTCGCGGATGAATGCAAAGCTTGCCGCCGAAGCCAAACCGACGGCCGGCAGCGACATCGGCGGCAATCAGATCAGCGTCGTCGATCGATAAGGTCACGCCGTCAACGGGCGCCGCCAGCCCGGCAAAACGTGACTCGATCACGAAGTGCGAGCGCACGTAATCGAGCTCACGGCCACTGTCTTCCACGCCGGCATCGACGCAATAATCGAACGAGCCGAATGCAAGCCGAGAGACCGATTTTTCATGCGCGATACTGCGCATCTGCACAACGCCGACCACGCTCTCAATCAATGCGATCAGCGACACTCCTTCGCCGCAACGCAATGCAATATCGGCCAGTTCGCTCGCCTCTTCGGCCTTGGGCACCATCACCCGCATGACCGGCGACGCGCGCACCATCTTTACATCGTCTTCATGCCACGGCGTGCCGAACGCGTTCACCCGAATCATCACGCGCGGCTTGTCCGCATCCGCGAGACCGGTTTCAAGCCACTCTGCGAGACTTTCGCGCGCCTGGATTTTTGCATCGGGTGCGACCGCGTCTTCGAGGTCAATCACGACCTGATGCGCGGCCGTCGCGAGCGCCTTTGAAAAACGTTCCGGGCGATCTCCGGGTACGAAAAGATAACTGCGTTGCAACATGCCTGTCTCCTGACTTGAAGCGTCATCGTTCAAGGTGTTATCCGGCATTCCAGTCGCGCTGGAACGTCTCGGAATAACTGAATCGGTCGGCCGGATGAATGCTGATTGCCGCTTCGACCACTTCGCCGCGCTGATTGAGATATCGGCGGCAAAGCCAGAGCGCAGGTGTTCGCGGTTTGGTGTTAACCAGCGCGGCGATAGCCGACGGCATGGCGATAGCCCGGATCTCCTGCTGCACTTCGGTAATGCGCTCGCCAAACTGCTTCTCGATCAGCGTATAGATCGGCACATGTGATTCGCTTTCGTGCACCACCAGCGATCGAAACGCCGGTTGAATAAAAACTTCGGTATGACAAATTGGATCGGGACTGTCGCCCGAGCGCCGCAAGCCCGCAATTCGCAGCCACGTTTCGCCGGGCCTGGCCTTCAGCATGTCGCAAATCGCGGGATCCCGAACCTCGGATGTCTCCTTCGATAAAATCTGCAGGACGGTATCGGCCGTATAGCGATGCAAATCGCTCAGTTGCTGCATGACCTGCCGATACCCTCCCTCGGATCGGACGGCTTTCACTGTCGTGCCGACCCCCGCCTGTCGCACGACCATGCCCAACTGCACCAGTTGCTTCACCGCTTCGCGCACGGTCGAACGGCTCGCGCCGAACTGCTCGCACAGTTCGAACTCGGTTGGAATAGTGGAGCCGACCGGAAAGCGGCCGTTCTGAATTTCGTTGATGAGCGTCTGCGCCAATTGCATGTAACGCGGTTGCTGACCCAGGACTGTGACCATCGGCTCTTGCGTGAAGGTAGGTGAACGGGATGAATGCGCCCGTCCAGACTCGTCACGCAGCGCTTCGGCGCTCATTGCACGACGGCCTTCTCGCGGAGCGAGGCGATCCGATCAGCATCGTAACCGAGTTCCGCGAGCAGCCTGTCCGTGTCCTGCCCTAAATCGGGCGCCGCGCGCAACGGCAATGGCTCGTCCACGCGTACCGGCGCCGCTACACCGCGAATCTTGCCGAAGCGCGGATGCTCGGCATTAACCACCCCCTCGCGCTCGGCCACGAACGGATTGTCAAGCGCCTGCTTGACGTCATAGACCGGCGCCGCGGGCACGCGGCCGCCAAAGCGCTTCAGCCATTCTTCCGTGGTCGCAGTGGATAGCGCCGCGTCGAGCTCCTTTTCCAGCAAGTCGCGATTGGCCAACCGAGCCTTGAAATTGTTGAAGCGTTCGTCCGTGACCCACGACGGTTTGTCGAGGACTTCGGCCAGCACGCCCCAGAATTTCTCCTTGTTGCACATCAGGAAGATCCAGCCGTCCTGAGTCTTGTACAACTGGCTCGGCGTCAACGATGGGTGCGACGACCGGCGATCGCGACCGGTCACTACGTCACCATTCAGATACCACGTCGCGACGTAGGCAAGATTGTGCATGGCGACATCAAAGAGACTGACGTCCATGTCGCGACCAATGCCGGAGGCGCGCGCCTGCACGATTCCCGCGAGCAACGCCATGGCGGCCGTCGTGCCCGTCATCAAGTCGATGATCGACAGGCCGAAGCGCGCCGGCGGACTATCCGGCTCGCCCGTGACCGACAGATACCCCGCCTCTGCCTGCATCAGGTAGTCATAACCGGGCCATGCCGCGCGGCTTCCCGTGCGCCCGTAAGCCGACAGATGGCCGCAGACAATAGCCGGATTCGATTCCTTCAACTGGTCATAGGTCAGCCCGAGTTTGGCCGGCAGGTCGCCACGCAGGTTGTTGAAAACGGCGTCGCTTTTCTTGACCAGATCGTGCAGCACCTCGCGCGCTTCCGCCTTCTTCAGATCAAGCGTCAGGCTGCATTTGTTGCGATTGAAAGCCTCAAAAAAATGGCTGTCGCCTTCGCCGAAGAAGTACGGACCGACAGCGCGACCCACGTCGCCGCCTTCGCGGAAATTCTCGACCTTGATGATTTCTGCGCCGAGGTCGGCCAGATGCTGGGTCGCGAATGGACCCGCGCCGTATTGTTCGACCGCGACAATACGCACGCCAGAGAGCGGCAAAGTCATACCGGATTCCTCGCAATCAAGTTCTTGGCGATAATGATTCGCTGCATCTCGTTGGTACCTTCGCCAATGCATAACAACGGCGCATCGCGATACAAACGCTCCACATTGAATTCCTTCGAGTAGCCGTAGGCACCATGAATCCGCATTGCCTCAATACTGTTTTCGAGCGCCGCCTCGGTCGCGAAATACTTCGCCATGCCGGCTTCCATATCGCAGCGTTCCCCGCGGTCATAGGCAATAGCGGCCGCTTCAGTCAACAAACGCGCCGCCTGCACCCGGGTCGCCATTTCACCGAGCTTCAACGCAATTGCCTGATGCTCGCAGATCGGCTTGCCGAAGGTCTTGCGCTGCTGCGAATAGGACACGGATTCGTCAAGCGCCGCTTGCGCCACGCCTACGCCGCGCGCCGCGACATTGATGCGGCCCAGTTCGAGTCCGCCCAAAATTTGCTTCAGGCCGCGCCCTTCTTCCCCACCGATCACTTGCGAAACCGGCACGCGAAAATCCGTGAAGGTCAGCTCGCACGTATCGATGCCCTTGTAGCCCATCTTTTCGAGCTTGCGGCTGACTTCGAAGCCCGGGCCTTTTTCGACTATTAGCAGCGTCATGCCCTTATGACGCGGCTCCGCCTTAGGATCGGTTTTCACCAGCAGCGCAAGCACGTTGCCATGCAGGCTATTCGTGATCCAGGTCTTGCTGCCGTTGACCACGTACTCATCGCCTTCACGACGTGCGACCGTGCGGATTGCCTGCAAATCCGTGCCGCAATCCGGTTCCGTCAAGCCAATGCCGCCGCGCAATTCACCCGTCGCCATGCGCGGCAGATATTGGCTCTTTTGCTCCGCCGTGCCATTGCGCTGCACGGTCATCGCCATGATCAAATGCGAATTGATGATGCCGCTCACCGACATCCACACTGCCGAAATCCGGTCGACAATTTTTGCGTACGTCGATGTCGACAGACCCAGTCCCCCATATTCCTGTGAAATCAGGCAGCCGAACAAACCCATGTCCTTCATCTTCTCGACAATCTCGTGCGGGTATTCGTCGGCGGCCTCGAGCGCATGAACGTGCGGCTTGACTTCGGTCCTGAGAAAACGATCGAGCATGTCGAGAATCAATACCTCGTTTGCCCTCGCCTCTTCCGCTGTTTCTGTCGTTTCTACATCGATGGTAGCCATGAAATCTCCTGCCTTGAAGGCGTGAAGCATTAATTAGTAAGGACGGTTCAATCGGGACGGCGCAGCACACCTGCGAGCGTGGACACCGGCATACGTTCGAGATCGAGAACCGCATCGCGGACTTGGGCGGCACGTTCGTGCGAGACCGCGCGCTGGGCGTTGTCGAAGAACTTGGCAACGATGTCGTCATTGCTCAGCGGCCGGTCCGACGAGCCGCGATTGATCGCTTCACGCTGGACCAGACGACGCCCGTCGCGCGTGAAGACGATCACCTCACCGGTGTAGTGGCGCGGGAATGTGGATTCGTGATCGACCTCGTAGTCGACGCGTTGCGCCAGCGACAACACCGCGGGATCAGCGAGCGAAGCATCATCGAGATCGTCTAGCGTGAAGCGTCCCTTGAGCAGGCCGGTCGCCACGATGTACGGAATGCTGAACTGCGCGTCGTAGCTGTTCGCCGGCCGCTTCTTGTTCGAGACCGGCTCGCAGACCACGTCCACGGTCGGCCCCGGTACACGCACGATCACGTTCTCGATCTCATCGCCGGTGAGGCCATGCTGCTTGTGCAACTCGACGGCGGCGTCGGACGAAGCATGCGTGAAGTGGCAAGCGGGAATCGGCTTGAGCGCGACATGGTCAATTTCCCATTGCTCGCCAAGCCCGGTTGTCGCGATGGAAAGATCCGGCATGGCGTCGTCGTTCAGATGCAGCGCATAGAGGCCGTAGCGGCCTTCGTACGGCGCACCCGGCCCTACGAAGCCATGCTTGGCCAGCGAGGCCGCCACGGTGCCGCTGACGGCGGCCCAGCCCGGATGCAGACGCTTGGTCCAGGCGCCGTCCTGCAGGAACTCAAGACTGCCTGACGCCATGGACAGCGCAATCCCCTGGGCATGGGTTGCCCGCGCTTCGTCAAGACCGAGCAGGCGCGCAGCCGCCAGCGTGCAGCCGAACGCTCCGGCGAGTCCTGTCGGGTGAAAGCCGGCCTTGTGAAAGCCGCCTTGTGCAACAGCCCCTACTCGTGTCGATACCTCCATTGCACAAAGATACGCAGTGAGCAGATCGGCGCCGCTCGCGTTCTCGCGCTCGCCGAGGCCAAAGACGCATGGCAAGGCACTGGCAGTCGAATGGATCACGCCGCGTGCGTGGGTGTCGTCGAAATCGAGGCCGTGGATCAAAACGCCGTTCAAGAGCATCGCGTCGCGCATGGTGAGACGCTCCGAATGCGCGAAGACCGACGCGTTGCCACTGCCGAGTTCCTGCATGGCGGCCAGGGTGATGCGTGAATAATTGAATGTAGTGGTCGCGAATGCCAGGCCGATGCTATCGAGCATCAGATGCTTGGCGCGTTCGCGTACCGCTTGCGGTACATCCGGCAATTGCAGGTTGGTCGTGAAGCGGGCAAGCGCGGCGGAGATGGACGTTGTGTTCACTGTGCAATTCCTCCTTGCTTGAAATCGAGGTTGATGTCGAGTGCATCTTCATCCGGCGACGCCGCTTCAAGCGAATACTGATTCGCATCCACACCCAGCGACACGATCGCTATGATCAACAAGACGAGCACTCCGGATACCATGCCAAGCACACCGAACAATCCAAACTGGGCATAAAGCAGGACGGCGACATAGGACGTGGTCATTGATGCAAGCCGGCCGCACACGCCGGCCGCCCCCGTTCCCCGCAAGCGCAATGCCGTGGGGAACAACTCAGGCACGTAGCCAAAAAGCCCAAGCGTGACAATCGCGAAAATGCAGCTCACGAGCACGAAGCCGACACAGGCAATCGCGGCGTTGGCGACCATCTGCGGATAGATAAAGCCAAGCACGATCGTCATGACCGAGAAGAACACGAGACCCTTTGCTCGACCCAGGCGGTCTGCACTGAGGAAGCCCAGTACCGCGCCAAACGGAGCGCCGAACGACATCAGCGTGGTAAAGCCAAGCGATGTCACCACGTCGCGCCCTTCCTTTACAAAGAAGGTCGGCAGCCACGCCACGAAGCCGTACACCGCAACATTCACGGCAATCGCGGTCAGGGCAGCCGTCAGCGTACGGCCGATCATGCCGCGCCGGAACAGCGCACTGAACGGCAATTGCGGAACCTCGAGATTCTGCGTGCGCGCGCATTCAGGCAACGGCCCGCGCTGCTTTGCGACCTCGGCTTCGATAGCACTGACGGTGCGCTCGGCCTCGTCGAGCCGGCCGACCGATTCCAGCCAGCGCGGTGACTCGGGCATGCTGTGGCGCAGCGCCCAGACAATCATTGCGCCGACTCCCGCGATACCGAACATCCAGCGCCATCCCAGCATCGGGATCACGACATAACCCACGCTCGTTGCGATCACGAGTCCCGAATTGACGATCAATCCGAGCAGCGATATCCATCGTCCGCGATACGCCGGCGGGATGAATTCGCACAGCGTTCCGGCCGCGACGACCAGCTCGGCGCCCAGCCCGATGCCCATCAGGAAACGACATCCGATCAACCAGTAAATGCTCGGCGCAAAGGCCGCTGCTATCGACATCACGCCGAACAGCGCGAGGTTGAATTGATACGAGGAACGACGTCCAAAGCGGTCGCCAAGATAGCCCGACAGGCCCGCGCCAATCACCATCCCGCAGAATCCCGCCGACACAAACAGCGCGTTGAGCTGCAGCGTCGAGAAGCCTTGCTTCATCATCGCGGCCGCAACGCCGCCGGCGAGATACACGTCGAACGCATCGAGGCACGCGCCCGCGCTGATGAGGCCGAGGATCTTCCAGTGGAAAGTGGCCATCGGCAATCTGTCCAGCCGCGCACCTGAGCTTACGAGTTGATTCACAGTTGTCTCCTTACTGTGAGAGAGAGAGGTGAAACGCCGTTCGTTCTTGAGCCGATTCGACATTCCTTGACCGAGCGACGGCTTGCTAGTCCCCTGTGCCGTAGCCCTTCTTGGCGATCAACGCGGTGCGCACGAAATCCATGACAGGTGTGCCATCCTGCTTGAATGCGCGCGTATGGACCGTGACGATGCCTTGCGTGGGACGTGACTTGGATTCGCGTTTTTCAAGCACTTCAGATTCGGCGTACAGGGTATCGCCGCAAAATACGGGACCTGTCAGCTTGATCTCCTTCCAGCCGAGATTCGCGATGGCCTTGCCGCTGACGTCGTTCACCGACATGCCGAGCACGATCGCGACCGTCAGGCCGCTATTCACCAGCAGTTGCCCGAACTCGCTTTTGGCGGCATGCGCGGCATCGCAGTGCATGGGGTGGAAGTTCATTGTCAGCAACGAGAAATGGATGTTGTCGGCCTCGGTGATCGTCCGGCCAGGGCGATGTTCGTAGATATCCCCGACCGTGAACTCCTCAAAATAGCGCCCATAACTCGCGCGATACCGTTGC
Organism: Caballeronia sp. SBC1; assembly: GCF_011493005.1. Lineage (NCBI taxonomy): Bacteria > Pseudomonadati > Pseudomonadota > Betaproteobacteria > Burkholderiales > Burkholderiaceae > Caballeronia > Caballeronia sp. SBC1. The sequence continues at coordinate 895,584 of NZ_CP049158.1, read as the reverse complement.
TTCCCCACTTCTTCGGCTTGCATATTCAGTGCTCCTGTCTCAATTGTTTGTTTGTACGGACAAAGTATCTTCCTGGATTATTTGCACGTCAATCGAGGGTATCTACCGAGAAGCAGCGAACGGGGTTTTATATGAGGAATTGAGCCCGGTCGTCGGTCTTGTACGATCGCGGCCGGGTTTGCAAGGTGATGTTTTCGGCGAGGGTTGGCTGGAGGTTTATATTTGGGCGCGGAATTGATGGACGCCGCCATGCCTTTTGGCACAGGCACTTGCCAGAGTGAAGGGATCGTCCATCACATCGGAGGCATGACTCGAAACTTCCGTGTCTCGAGCGCCTTGGACCCAGATCAGAAGGTACGTGCTTTCGGCGGAATTGATTCAACGGTCAACGGTTTCATGTGAACCGGCTTGTAATCAATCCGGTCGCCGCGGCTGAACCACAATGTATGCCGAAGCCAGTCGCCGTCCTCGCGGTTTGGGAAATCAGCGTTGGCGTGCGCACCACGACTCTCTTTGCGCGAGTCCGCGGATACAACGGTGGCGCGTGCCACTTCGATCAGGTTGGCCAGTTCCAGCGCTTCGACCCGCGCTGTGTTGAAAACCCTCGACTTGTCCTTCAAATGGATGTGATTCGTGCGCTCAGCCAGTTCCCTGATTTTCTCCCGACCCTCTTGAATAAGTTTCGTAGTACGAAATACCCCTGCGTGTGCCTGCATCGTCGAACGGATGTCGTTGGCGATCGTCTGCGTGTATTCGCCCGAAGTCGATTTATCGAGCTTGTCAAGACGCGCCATCGCGAAATCGGCGGCATCGGCCGGCAGCGGCTTGTGTTCCTTCATATCCAGCGCATGCTTGATGATGTGGTTGCCGGCTGCGCGGGCGAACACCACCAGGTCCAGCAGCGAATTCGTGCCCAGGCGGTTCGCGCCGTGCACCGACACGCACGAGCATTCGCCGACCGCGTAGAAGCCATTGACAGGTTCTTCATGACCCTTCGACGTGCCGACGACCTGGCCGTGAATGTTCGTCGGAATGCCGCCCATCTGGTAATGGATGGTCGGTACGACGGGGATCGGTTCCTTGATGCAGTCCACGTTCGCGAATTTCATCGCGATCTCGCGGATGGACGGCAGCCGCTTCATGATCGTCTCGGGACCGATGTGCGACAGGTCAAGCAGCAGGTGGTCCTTGTTGGGTCCAACGCCACGCCCTTCCTTGATCTCTTGCCCCATGGAGCGACAGACCATGTCGCGCGGCGCCAGATCCTTCAGCGTCGGCGCGTAGCGTTCCATGAAACGTTCGCCGTCCGAATTGCGCAGAATGCCGCCTTCGCCGCGCACGCCTTCCGTAATGAGCACGCCCGCACCGGATACACCAGTCGGGTGGAATTGCCAGAATTCCATGTCCTCCAGCGCAATGTCCGCGCGGGCCGCCATGCCAAGTCCGTCGCCAGTATTAATGAACGCGTTGGTCGACGCCGCGAAGATCCGGCCCGCGCCGCCCGTGGCGAACAAGGTAGTCTTACCTTCGAGAATGTGGACGTCGCCGGTTTCCATTTCCATGGCGGTCACGCCGAGCACGTCGCCGTCGGCGTCGCGGATCAGATCCAGCGTCATCCATTCAACGAAGAAGTGCGTCTTGGCCGCCACGTTCTGCTGATACAGCGTGTGCAGCAACGCGTGGCCGGTACGGTCGGCGGCAGCGCAAGCGCGCTGCACCGGCTTCTCACCGTAGTTCGCCGTGTGGCCGCCGAACGGGCGCTGATAGATCGTGCCATCCGCGTTGCGGTCGAACGGCATGCCCATGTGTTCGAGTTCGTAGACAGCACCGGGCGCTTCACGGCACATGAATTCGATCGCATCCTGGTCGCCGAGCCAGTCGGAGCCTTTGATGGTGTCGTAGAAGTGGTAGTGCCAGTTGTCTTCGCTCATGTTGCCGAGCGAAGCGCCAATACCGCCTTGAGCCGCCACCGTGTGCGAACGCGTCGGGAACACCTTCGACAGCACCGCGACCGACAAACCCGCACGAGCGAGTTGCAGCGACGCGCGCATGCCGGAACCACCTGCACCCACGATAACGACGTCGAAACGGCGACGCGGCAGGGACGTTTTAATTGCAGCCATTCTTTACACTCTCCAGAGAATCTGTGCCGCGTAGCCGATACAACCGACCAGCCAGAGGATCGTCGCCACTTGCAGGAACAAGCGCAAGCCGACCGCCTTCACGTAGTCCATCCAGATGTCGCGAATGCCGACCCACGCGTGATAAAAGAGCGAGAGCAAGGCTACGAACGTGGCAAGCTTCATCCATTGCATGGCGAAAATGGATGCCCAGCCGTCGTACGAAAAATCACGCGCGCCGAAGAACCAGAACAGCAGGACCAGCGTGTACAGGACCATCACGACGGCGGTAATGCGTTGCGCCAGCCAGTCGCGCAGACCGTAGTGCGCGCCAACGACAAGGCGCTTGGGACCAATTCGTTTATTAGCAGCCATTCCTTAACACCCTAAAGAGTTAGAGGGCGAAAGCGATCGCGCGGAGCGCCGGCACGACGAACACGATCGTCGAAGTCTGCTTGCAGTAATGTCCTGGCTCAACAGAGCCTTCGTGGCCGTCGACTAGCAGGCAGCTAAAAGCCTAAAGCAGCACAAACGAACCGGTACGGCTTCCCGAGCCCCGTTGCAACGAGGCACGCTGGACTGAGGATTGCAACCGGGCCTCGCGGTTCACTCTCCTTGAAAGAAAGGTCGCTTACGCGGCGAGCATGAGTGCTCCGAACTCCGATCGTGCAATCTCGACGAAAGCATGCATTGCGCTCGAGGCGTAGGCATCGTGTCGTCGAATGAAAAGAGTTTGGACTAGCGCTTTCTCGGGAGCGATCGCGTGGATAGCAACGAATCCCTGCTCCGCCGCGTTCGAGACGACACCTCGAGGCAGAAGCGTGATACCAATACCGGCTGCAACGCACGCAATAATTGCATCCATCGAGCCGAACTCGAGGGGCGTTGCCGTCATTATTCCCATTTCAGCGAGAAGAGTCTCGAGCCGCTGGCGGTATGAGCAGCCCAACCGGAAGACGATCGTCTTGAGATCATGGAACGAACGGAGCGCCTCCAACGAGCACATGCTACGCGGCGTGACCAGGACCAACTCTTCCTGGAAAACCATCTCAGTGTGGAGGTCCGGATGATCCAGCGGTCCAGCCACGAATGCACCATCGAGTCGACACTCAGCAACGTCTGCGCTCAGGCTGCAACTCGTGCCAGTAATCAGCGATAACCGGACCTGAGGGTAAGTTCTCGTAAAATTGCTCAGTATTGGAGAAAGCCGCAGCGCCGCCGTGGTCTCGAGTGTCCCCAACGCAAGCGGCCCCTTGGGGAGACCGTCATCCAGCGCGGCGAGCCTGGCATCCGCGACAAGCTTCGCGATACGCGCCGCATACGGCAGCATCCGTTGCCCGGCCGGGGTCATACTCACGCCGCGCGCGTGCCTCTGAAACAGCGCAACACCCACGTCCCTTTCCAAAGACCGGATTCGCGCTGTCACGTTTGACTGGACAGTATGTAACTCCGTACCTGCCCGGTTCATGCTTCCAAGACGGGCAACTGCTTCGAATACCTTGAGGTCGGCGACGTCCACGCTTTGCACCTCTACGAAATAACCAAAATTCTCACAAAGCCTGCGCTAGCGCAAACGCAACCATCTCAACACATATTCGATGAAGTTAATCGATCTCAACGCTCGTCGAACCGTGGCCGCGGCTCAACGCAGACCTCGCAGAAAGCTAAAGTGTGCCGTTAGGCAATTACTCGGCGCCATCAAAGCAACTGAATCAGAAATGAAAGTAATCGTCGCCGACCCAATGCCGGTTGTACTCAGGCGCACTTTGAACTCGGTACTCATGCTACACCTTCGAAGAATTGAGCGCCCGCTGGCGGCAGTGCCAGGTCACCTTTGCACAGTGAACGCAATTCTCTTTTGGGCGCATCGCGATGCATTGCCTTTACCCGGTTGCCCGCCGCACTTTTTTAACCATTTATATGAATCTGTATTTCTTCTAGGCGACTATTCCAGGCTGGACGAAAATGGCCCGGCGGCATCCGCCAAGGTCACCGCCTCACGTCCACGCTAACCGACGCTTAGCCCTATCGCGCGGCTTGATCAGCCCGTTTTCGTCAGCTTGAAGTCCTCTCCATTGATCCTGCTGGAAATGCTTATATTTCCCGCCGGGTGTTCATGCAAGATGACATTGATGATTTTCGGATCGGACCCGATAGAGTCGTGCGTGACCTGGATGATGTCCTTGATGAGTTGTTCACGCTGAACCTGCGTCAGACCGTTCTTGATATGGCATTCGATAAAAGGCACGATATTCTCCAGATGCCCCTATTTGAGGCGGTCGACGAGTTCTTTGTCGTTCGCAGCGCCTTCTACATACTCCGGAAGGTGCTCGCCGTGTTCGACGAAATTTATTCCCCGTCCTTCGCGGATCACGAAAAATATGTCGTCCCTGGTCTCACCTGTTGCCGCGCTGACCACGCGCAGCAAGCCAGCAGCAAGTTGTCGCTTCTGTTCGTCTGTCCGTCCGTACCGCATGTCACAAGAAATGAGGGCCATTTAAATCTCCTAAGGATAACTATGGTCATTGAATGCCCGGATGTTTCGCCGGGAACCGTGGTTCTGGACTTACCCTCGCCATGAGTTGCATGAGCTCCTTAACCGGGTGTTGATCGAGCTTCGAGACCAGATCAACAATCTGGTCTCGAAGCTCCTGGTCCGCGTATTGCTCGCTCAACCAGTTGAATTTCTCGACCGTACGCTCCCACGTGAACGGCTTATCAAGGCCACCTTCGAAGCCGACGTGCTCCTTGGAGAAAACGCGGCCGTCGTTGCATTTGATCGTCACCCTGACGTTCAATGCCTGCGGATACTGCGCCGTGAATCCGGCGTCCGGCCGCACCGTCACTTTCCTGAGCAGCGCCCGCGCGTCGGCCGCCTGGACCCGCGCCGGTTCAAGTTGAGCGGGACCCACCTGATCATCAAGCAATGCCACTGCAATCAGATACTTGAGGTTGTAGTCGGCCTGCTCCTTGGTCTGCGGATCATCCTTTGGGCCGAAGCTGCCACCACCCGCAATATCGAAACCGCTCTGGAAGATGTCACAGAGGACTTCGTCGACCTCATCGCTTTTCACGTCGTGGCTGCGCTTGAGATCAAGCGTTGCCTCAAGGACGGGCTGACCATGAATAAGCGAGCAGTACTTCTTCATGACCGTCTGGTGGATGATCTCCAGCTGGTGGTCATCCCAGTCCACATCGATAGGCTGATTAAACATTCGCACCAGCCCATTAGGCCCCTCGAAGAGGCGAAGCGGACCTGTGAAACCACGTTTGGCAAGGGACGCGGAGTAGATAGCTCGCATGCCGGTAATGGCCGGCGAAAAACCCTTCCACTGCGAGACCGGCTCGGAGTGGACACACGCCAACGATACGTTATCGACGGTCGCAATCGCGATTGCATGAGCGATTTGATCGGCATCGAGACCGAGCAGTTTGCCCGACCCGGCGGCAGCCGAGACGGCGAGTTGGATGGCATGGTTGAACCCTTTCGCCATTACCGGGACAATCGCGGTGATGCGGCACCCAATTTGATAGGCAACTGCGAGGGCGAGCATGAAGTCCTCGCCACTGGCCGACGCGTGGTCAGCCGCGGCCAGGATCGTGCCGAAGTTGTCACTCGGATGACAGAGCCCCCCTGGAGACATATAGCTGTCCAGGAGATCCACATATCGAACAAGGCCTGAGTTGTACAGCGCGGCCTGGTCCGGCGAAGTAGTGCCGCCCCCGATCAATGAGCACGATCCCGAATGGCCGTACTCTTCGAACTGCTCTCGAAGAGCCTTGAACTGCGTCCCGGGTAGCGCGGCAATCGCGCAGCCCAGACTATCAAGGATATTTCGCTTGAACACACTCCGGGCAGGTAGCGTGAGTTGGCTCACACGCGCGTCGTAAGCGAACCTTCCGATACGTTGAACGGTCGTGGGTGTACTCATCTGGAAAAGGCCTCAAGAAAAATTGTGGATCTCATGGAGCGACAAGGCGTTTTGCAGCGTCAGGTTGGCGCCTTATCTTCAGACGACATCAGCTCTGGCCAACGCATGAGTGCCTGGCTTACTTCAGGCTTGCCCGCTCCCCGAAAGCCGGTGAATTGACGCTGCCTGCTTCGATATTTTCATTCCGACCGGAATCCAGCCCCGGATCGCCATGCGATCGATACGTAAAACCTCATGCAAATTCTCACCCAATCCCAATGAATATCAAGCGAATCTATTAGATAGGGTTATCTATGCGGGAGATACCTTCCGCTGCTTTCAAACTCGGCGGCAGCACGCCACTCACCCACGCATGGGCTCAATGCTATTCAGGTTTGCGCATTTTGCACGAGCTATCAGCGTGCTCCATTCTGTCATTCATACAAATTTAGTTATACGAATTTAATTGCCATACGTCCAACATTGGGTTGGCGAAAGCGAGCGTGAGTCCACGCGCATCGAGTCATTTCCGGAGCGCGTGCTGGTCGCTCAAGAAAGACATACTTCCATTGAAAATGGCTAGAACGACATGCGATGAGAAAGGACTTGGAGCGAGATTGTTCGCTAGTGGAAACAATGATTTTTCACCCGGACGATTCCTCGAATCGCCCGGGTGTCCTAGACTAGGTTCATCCGGAATCAGCCACGTTGATCACGTGAATTCCCGCGCCCCTACTACTGGAGTAAGCTCATGCCGTTAATCCGCTTCGACATTATTGAAGGAAGAACAGACGCCGAGATCACGACCTTGCTCGATGCCGCGCATCGCGCTGTTCTGACTGCCTTCGCGGTTCCAGAAAGAGACCGCTACCAGGTAGTCACGGAACACAAGCCTTCGCGCGTTATCGCGCAGGATACTGGCCTCGGAATCACGAGAACCAGTAATCTCGTCCTCGTATCCGTTGTTACCCGTGCGCGCTCGCAGGGATCGAAGCAGATATTCTATGCGGAACTCTGTCGAGAGCTCAAAGAAGCATGTAACGTTGAGCCGAGCGATGTGATCGTATCCTTCACAACCAACTCCGACGATGACTGGAGTTTCGGAAACGGAGTCGCGCAATACCTGACGGGCGATCTTTGATCCCTTTGGTCAGTTTGGTCCCTTTGGTCTGTTTGGTCCTAAAGCCAGTTCTGACCATGCCCTTTTGTCCTTGGCACGTGGCTCTACGGATCAAGTCAGATAAGACGGCAACAGGTCAGCCGAGGTCCTTTATGCGCCTAGCCTTTCCATCACGAAGTCCACAAAACTGCGCACGCGCGACGACAGATGCCGGCCATGCGGATAGAGCAGGATGAACGGTCGCGAACAACCGCCATACTGAGGGAGCAATTCATTGAGCGTTCCGTCCGCGATGTCTCTCTCGACAACGAACCGATAAGTCTGGAATATCCCTGCGCCGTGACGCGCCAAGGTCACCCCGGCAAGCACATCGCCCGACGATCCATAACCTCCACGCGTCGCGATTTCCACGCAGCTGCCGTCTCGACTGAACTGCCACGGTATGTTGCGACCGCTACTTGGCAACTCAAACTGGATGCACTCGTGGTTAATCAGATCGTCCGGGGTTTGCAGTTTGTGGGCTCTCCGCAAATACGCAGGAGACGCCACGACCACAAGTTCCGAATCCTCGAGCTTTCGCGCGATAAGACCCGAATCCCGAGGCGCACGCCCCCGGATCGCCAGGTCAAAGCCTTCGTCCGCGAAATCGATGTTGCGGTTACTGAGGTGCGTTTCGACTGTGACGCCGGGATACCGCTCACGGAATTCTGCCAGCAGGGGAAGGACCCGATAGTGGGCATACGGCGTTGGCATGCTGATTCGCAGGACGCCCGCCGGAGTCGTTTGTTGCCCTGTCGCTTCCCGCTCCGCATCCGCGAGATGTCCAAGCGCCAGCCGGCACTGCTCAAAGTACCGCTTTCCCGCGTCCGTCAGTCGAATCTGTCGCGTTGTCCGGACGAACAACTGGACGCCTAGACGTTTCTCAAGACCCGCTACGGTTCGACTGGCCGCCGCAGGATTCACGCTCGCAGCCGCGGCAGCGGCCGTGAAACTTTCCAGTTCAGCAGCCAGGCAAAACAGTTCGATACTGCCCAGAAGAAGGCCTTCAAATTGACGCTGCATAGTCTCTCGATGATATAAATTTCTACTCTTTTCGGCGCGACGGTTCCCTGTTTGGAACGATAAAGATGTGGCCCATTGATCATGAAATGGTGCCCTAATTTGAGCATTCTTGCCTGCCTTATCGTCACCATCACAGTCCTGACGCGACATTCCAATTGCCGGCTGCACGCCTGATTTGTTCTCGCCACGCAAGACTGTTTGTCCATGGAGGGTATTCGAACTCGACGTCCACGCGCCTAGACTGCGTTCAGCACTTCCGGATGCCGTCGGCCCGGACGGCCAGTAGAGCTGAATCCACTTATTTAGAGGTCTACCATGAGCACTTCACAAAAGGTTGTAGTCGTCACTGGTGCGTCCCAAGGCATTGGCGCAGAACTGGTCAAGGCTTTCCGGGAACGCGACTACCGCGTTGTCGCAACAGCACGAAGCATCAAGCCGTCGGATGACGCGAACGTTCTGACGGTGGCGGGTGATATCGGCGATCCTGATACGGCCCATCGCGTGATTAGCGAAGGCGTGGCACGCTTCGGCCGCATCGACACGCTGGTCAACAACGCTGGCATTTTTATCGCTAAACCTTTTACCCAGTACACCGCAGAAGACTACGCAGCGATTACAAGCGTGAACCTCTCGGGGTTCTTCTATATCACGCAGCTTGCGATTGCCGAAATGGAGAAGAATTCGAGCGGCCACGTGGTCAGCCTCTCGACCACCCTGGTCGAGCATGCCATCAGCGGTGTGCCATCGGTGCTGGCATCGCTGACGAAGGGTGGTCTGAATGCGGCCACGAGATCCCTCGCGATCGAGTACGCAAAGAGCGGTATTCGCGCGAACGCCGTTGCGCCGGGTATCATCAAATCGCCGATGCACGCGCCTGAAACCCACGCGGCGCTCGGGGCGCTTCATCCTATGGGTCATATGGGCGAGATGAGCGATATCGTGAATGCCATCCTGTATCTGGATTCGGCGCCTTTCGTGACAGGCGAGATCCTGCATGTCGACGGCGGCCAGAGCGCTGGTCACTAAGCATTTCCGGGCGCCGACAGTCGGCGCCCCTTTAGTTGAGTACTGGAGGAGAGAGCGAGATGCCTATTGTCACTATTCAAGTTACCCGCGAAGGGACCAAGCCTGGGAACGACTCGGTCACAGCCGAGGAGAAGGCGCAGCTTATCAAGGGCGTGAGCCAGGTACTACTCGACGTATTGAACAAGCCACTTGATGCGACGTTTGTCGTTATAGAAGAGGTCGACACCGAGAACTGGGGTTGGGGTGGATTACCGGTTGACGAATTCCGCAAGCAGCGACGAGCGAAATCGACGTGAATGTTGGGCAGTGCGTTTTGCGTTCAGATTGATCATGCTTTGCACCGCACCGCGCGCATCTGTCGACAATCTGGTGAGCCGCGCGCTTGTCGTGCCGCGGGCGCTCGCGGATTCAAATCGCCCCGCAGTGCCGCTCGATGGTTTTACGCTGCGAGTAAAACCACACCCTAGAAAATCTTGCCGGGGTTCAAAATGCACGCCGGATCCAGCGCTTGTTTAATCGCGCGCATCGACGCTACATCCGCCTCCGAACGCGTCAGGTGCAGGAAGTGTTTCTTCTTGACGCCGATCCCATGCTCCGCGGAAATGGACCCGCGGAAGTCTCGCGTCACGTCGTAGATAACCTGGTCAATTGCATCGTGATCGTGCTTCGGCAGCCCGGGCACGTCCACTACGATGTGGATATTTCCATCGCCAAGATGGCCGTAGATCATGATCGTGGCATCGGGCCATCGGGCGCGCAGTTGCGCCTCGCAGCGTGACGCGGCGTCGCCCACTTGCGCGATAGAAAAGCTGACGTCGTAAGCCGCGTGATTCGGAATGAACCGTTGATATTCGCCGGGTGCATCGCGGATCGCCCAGAACGCCTGTGCATGCGCCTCGTTCGAAGCTAGCGCCGCGTCGGTCACTACACCCTCGTCCAGCATCGCGCCCAAAAACTCTTCGAACGCGTCGCCGTGCCGGACGGGATCGGTACCCACACTTTCCAGCAACACATAGAACGGATGCAGCGAACCAAGCGGAGCACGCAGGGTGTCCAGGTTGGCGAGCACGGTATCGTGATAACCCGCCCACATGACCTCGAATGCCGACACGCCTGGAGCCAGCCCTGCCTGAGCGCGCCGCAGCAGCGTGGTGACGGCGTCGAAGCTGGGCAAGCCACACCATGCGGTAGCCGTTGCCGTGGGCTTCGGACGCAGACGCAGCACCGCGCGGGTGATGACCGCGAGCGTGCCTTCACTGCCAATCAGCAAGTTGCGCAGATCGTAGCCGCTGTTGTCCTTGATCATCTTGTTCAGGCCACCTACGATCGCACCGCTCGCCAGCACGGCCTCGATGCCCAGCACCTGATCGCGCATCATGCCGTACTTGATGACCCGATTTCCACCCGCGTTGGTGGCGAGATTGCCGCCAATAGAACAACTGCCGCGCGCACCCAGGTCAAGCGGGAAATAGAAACCCGCTGCGCTGGCCGCTTCCTGAACCACCTGCAGCGGCGTGCCGGCCTGAACCGTCATGGTGGCCGACACAGTGTCGATCTCCACAATCTGGTTCATGCGATCAAGGCTTAGCGCCACCTCGCCGCCACGCAGATTGGCGCCGCCCACGAGCCCTGTCAGGCCGCCTTGGGTGACGACCGGTTGGGCATAGCGAGCGCAAATCCCGAGCGCAGCCGCGACCTCGCTGGTGTCGCGCGGCCTGATGAGCGCCAGCGGCACCGCGCTCGGTAGTCCACTCCAGTCCTTGACACGGCGATCGCCAAACTCATCCGGCAGCGCTACAACCTGCGCGCTGAGCGCTTCTCGCAACGCACTGACTGCTTCGTTTGGTGCTTCGTTTGGTGCTGCACTTACAGCCATGTCTGTCTCCCTCGATGCACGGCTTCAATCGCGCCGTCGCACTCTGTATCCGATCACCCAATGATATGTCCGCCAACTAACACTACACCGTCACTACACCGTCGATTTCAGCGCAGGCGAATCACCCTACCATCCCGACGGCGAAGTTGCTTACGAACCTCCGTCAAGGGCTTACCCCATATTGCATTTTGTATCGCCCGGTTAGCACGCCGGGTGCGCGATGCGTCATGTAAAAGTCCATGCCTCGTTGCCCGCCGTCTGTGGCAAGCGTGCGGACCGGTTTTGCAGAGGGAACCGTCGTTATCGTTTGGTTACTCGCTGTAGCAAGTGGCTTTGGTCGAAGCTGATAAGTTCGGGACAGTCATGCCGTTCATGCGACATGTCGAGTGCGTGGACAAGTGCATGAATGAGTGCAGCTCACCGGAAACTAAGGGGAAATATGAAAAAGATTGCAGCTATGGCAGCTCTCGCGACAGCGACATCGTTACTTGGCGGTTGCTGGTGGGGACCGCCGCCGGGCCGAGGCGGTTGGGGAGGTCCCGGACACGGTGGCCCAGGCGGAGGGCCAGGCGGTGGAGGTCCGCAAGGCGCTGTTATCGTGCCGCATACGACTTCTGTGACCTGAACATCCATTCAACGCGGTCGGCCCCACCCATCGATCGGTGGGGCGCGCCTGGCATCACTAACAAGCCGCGAAGCCGGAGCCTTCATTCCATAGCCGGTTTGACAGTGCCTTCCAGTTGATAGATCTCCAGCTTTCTATACAACGTGCTGCGCGAAACGCCAAGCGAACGGGCAGCCTGGGCGAGATTGCCATGAGCGCCATACACCGCGCGGGCAATGGCCGCGCGCTCCGTTTCTTCCAGGCTGGTCGACTGAAGCAGTGCCGGTTCCGTCGCGGTGACGGTTGCCGTTTCGGCGAGCAGTTCCGCAGGCAATTCGTCGAGTCCTACCTCCTCTTCCCGCGACGTCAACAGTAAGTTTTCGATGATGTTGCGCATCTCCCTGACGTTGCCCGGCCACGAATAAGCCCGCAGCACGGCCATGACTTCGGGGTTCAGCCGCCTCAACGGAACCGCGTGGCGAAGGGCAAGTCGCCGGTTGAAATGTTCGACCAGGAGATCAATGTCGATGTCCCGCTCGCGCAGCGGCGGGATTCGTATGCGGGTGACGCTAATGCGGTAATACAGATCGCCGCGGAATCGACCGGATTTTACTTCGTCATGCAGATTACGATTGGTCATTGCCAACAAGCGCACATCGACGTGCCGTGGCTGCGTGTCTCCTAACCGATAGACAACGCCCTCCTCAAGCGCGCGCAATAGGACAGGTTGTAGTTCGAGCGGCAGTTCGCCGATCTCATCGAGACAGAGGGTTCCGCCGTGCGCCAGTTCGAACCGGCCGGGTCGGCCCTCTGCAGTCGCTCCGGTAAATGCGCCGTGCACGTGGCCAAATAACTCGCTGCCGATCAGTTCCCTCGACGCCGCCCCGCAGTTGTAGGCGACGAAAGCTCCGCCCCCACGTTCTTCTCCGTGTATTGCGCGCGCGAACAGTTCCTTGCCGACTCCCGTCTCGCCCTCGATCAAGACCGGTACACGTCGGCGGGCAAGCTGGCGACCTCGATTAACGGCGGCGAGCATGACAGCGCTCTGCCCGAGTATCTGGGCGAAACAGTTGCGTTGCGGGTCGGCTTCACTACCAGCCTCGTTACCCGCTTCATTGCGAGCTTCGCTACCACCCTCACCACGCGCTCCGTTCCCAAACGCATTGATGCGCTCGGCAGTCCGCTTGCCCGAGGACCGCGACCGGATCGCGGGAACGACGAGCATTGCACCGATCGTGCTGCCTTCCACCACGACCGGGCTGAACCATTCGGCGCGCAATCCTTGCGGCAGGTGCCGAGCCCAGTCCTCCACGGCGGAGTTCTCGTTCATACCGGGGAACCGCTCTCCTATGCCGACGGGAAGCGGCACCCTGCCCGTCGTATGGACGAGTCGGCCTCGCCGGTCGATGGCGATCATCCCCGCTGCGTCAGACGATGAGAGCCGCTGCAAGCAAAAGGCCAAAAGACGCATATGCTGACGGGCGGACTGCTCGGCGAGCACCATTTCTATCTGGCGGGCCGCCGTAATCGCCAATGTCAGGTTATTGATCTGATAAGTCGAAGGAGGCCCCGAAATATCGAGTACACCTATGATCGCGCCAGTTCCGGGTTCGCAAATCGGCGCCGCCGCGCAACTCCATGACTTGATCCCTTCGCAGAAATGCTCTGAAGCATGAATGTACGTCGGCTCGCCGGTGGCGAGCGCGGTGCCGATGCCGTTGGTGCCCGCCATTGCTTCACGCCAGTCGCCGCCGGTCGTCAGGTGAATCTTCTCGCCGGCCGTCAACGTGCGCAGATCCCCTGCCGCCTTGAGAATCACACCATCCTGATTGGTCAGAAGCAGCATGGAATGTGAATCAGCGAAGAGATCCGCAGTCGCGGCAAAAAGACGATCGGAAGCCGCAAGCAACTCCCGATGACGCCAACGCAAAGCCTCGATAGCGTCCCCATGTACAGCGAACGGGGCAAGGCTTGCAGAAGGATTGACGCCGGACTCCAGGCTACGTTGCCAGGATGCAATGAGAGCAGAGGGAACCGCGACCGCCGACTCGCCCGCCAGGAAACGCTCCCATGCGCGCATGGTGTCGCGGTCGGAGTGGAGGACGTCGGCTTGCTGCGCCTGGGCCATCAGGCCATGCATCACTGCCTGATCGCCAGGACTTGATGCGCTCTCAATTTGATGTCTCGCCACAAGTCTCCTCCGATGCGATTGGTCAACGCGAAACCCCTCTAAGGCAGGCTTCGTCGCGACTCGCTTTTCTGGCATTGCAGCTGGCGCTTCTCGCTATTGAATTCTGTAAGCTGGCAGCAACACCACTGACTAGTATATGCCTAGCTTTTGATCAGGTCCGCTCGGGAAAACACGGTCCGGCCAACCCGACCAACTATTCTTTTACATGACACATAGCGGACACAGTCCAAGCCCTTGCAGCGCAATTCCTGGAGAAAATGACTCAGCGGTTATCGACGTAATAGCCCGCTATTACAAAGCGCGGGCAACCGCGCCAAGCGTTCACGTAAAGCAGGCTTGATGCGTTGTAAGGCTCACCAAGCGGGGAAGCCGGCAATGCATGTTTGCCGCCCGCCGACAATGAAACTCTGTCATTTCGTTCGGATCACGTATTATTTATATTTTGCAACCGGACTCCGCATGGCGACCGGTTCGGTTGCAGTCCGATTATTTCCGGCCGAACAGTTCAGCGCCCCCGCCAAGCGCAGGACCGGCTGTAGGATCAACCGTCTCCGGTTTCTTGGCGATCAGGGTCTGGGTGGTCAGGATCAATCCTGCAACCGATGCGGCATTGCGCACCGCGCTGTAGCTGACCTTCACCGGATCGATGATGCCCGCCTCTATCAGGTTCACGAAGGCACCGGTGCGCGCGTCGAGTCCCATGCCCGGTCTGGATCGCACCGCCTCAGCCACAATCGCCTCGCCGTTCAGGCCGCAGTTTGTCGCGATGTGAAACAGCGGTTTCATCAGTGCCCGCTGCAGCAGTCTCGCGCCCTGCTGGACACTCCCCTGGGTCCGTGAAACGATCCCTTCCAGTTCGGAGGACACGCGCAGCAATGCCATTCCTCCTCCTGGCACGACGCCCTCGGCAATCGCCGCTCGCGCCGCGTTGATCGCATCCTCAATCAAATGAAGCCTGCGTTTCTGTTCGACCGGTGTGGCCCCGCCGGCCAGGATCATCGCCGTGCCACCGGACAGCTTGGCGAGGCGCACCTGGAACTTGTCCCGTTCAACATTCTCGGGCGCCATCTCGTACTGGCGTGCGACCTGCTGGCGACGCGCAACGATGCCGACCGGATCGCCGCCACCGGCTGTAATGATGGTCTGGTTGGCCGAAATCCGTACTTGCCGGGCGCTGCCAAGATCTCGCAGCTCCGTGGTCTCGAGTTTTCCACCGAGGTCGCGGGCGATCACCCGGCCTCCCGTGACGATGGCGATATCCTCGAGCATCGCCTTGCGCCAATGCCCGTATTCGGGTGGATGGATGGCCGCCACGGGAACGCCGCCGTTGTCTCGCCAGGCGAGCAAGCTCACCACACACGCCGGCGCAACCTCTTCCGCAATGATCAGCAGCGGGCGTTTGCTTTTCGCTATGAGCGCCTGGATGGCGGCCACCTCTTCCACCGACTGCAGCCGCTGATCGGTCATCAGAATGAGCGGGTTATCGAGCACCACCTGCATTCTTTCGAGGTCCGTGACCATGTGATGAGACAGGTAGCCACGATCGAACGCCATGCCGTCAACTACCTCCAGACGCGTTTCAACCGTCGTTCCATATTCAACGTCGACAATGCCGTCGGGGCCGACCCGCTCGAGCGCTTCGGCCACCATTGCGCCCGTGACCTCGTCGTTGGCGGCCACTATGGCAACGGCACGCACCTCTTTGCTGCCGCGCAGCGGAGTTGCTGTGCGCTTGAGCGCCGCGATCACCTCGGTGACAGCGACCTCAAGGCCCTGGACCAGTTCGACCGGGTTAGCCCCTTCCGCGAGACAGGCAAGGCCGTCTTGCACCAGTGCATCGGCCAGGACGGTCGCCGTCGTGGTACCGTCGCCGGCCACTTCATTGGTCTGCTTCGATACCTCCCTGACGACCTGCGCGCCAATGTTTTCGAACACGTCTTCCAGTTCGATCTCGTTGGCAATACTCACGCCGTCGCGAGAGATGATCGGCGTGCCGATCGGCCGGTCGATGATCGCATTCATCCCACGGGGTCCAAGCGTGCCGCGTACCGCCTTGGCGAGCTTGGCCACTCCGCGGCCGAGCGCCATGCGAGCCTCATCGTCGTGCAACATGATGTTCGGCATGATTGCGTGTCTCCTTTTATGATTAATTCGTATGACGAATAATTTTAAGTTGATCTGGCCATGCCGATAGAACGAACGAAATGCACCGGCTTGACCTCGACTTGGGGCGCGCATTCAGCTCCGTATCGGGTGGCCAGCAAACCGCGGCATAGCGCACTGTTGAATTCCGCGTTGACGCCAACCCGTCGCAAGGCCCGCAGGTAAGCATGGATCTGGCCGGCATCGAGCAATGCGCCATCCTGGTCGACGAAGGCCAGTTCGTCAGCATACGACTGGACGACCATGCGTCGTTCCAGATAGCGAACGATCAGGCGACGGCCCGCGGAATCGGAAGACAGCGTGGCGAGTTCCGCCACGGTTAGCCGCAGCAGCGTTCCTGACTCATGCCCGTGATCTAGCAGATACGTCAGGAGCGCTTCCTGCCTTCGCTGAAATGCCTTGACCATGAAGGTCCGGCGAACTTCCTCCAGTTCGCCGCTGGCTTCGCTGCCAAAAGTAGCCTGGAACGACAGCCCGGCCGCGACACCGCGATTGATCTCGTCGGCATACATGTGCTCGCCGAGACCCACCGTGACCTTCCTGACCCACGGCAAGGCCGCGACCGCAATACGCATGTCGTCGGCCATCAGGAACGCGAAATTGGCGGCGCACCAGTAGGTCGGCAAGCGGAAATCGATACGAACCTCTCCGCCGGCATGGACCTCCACGCCAGTGACGAAACCCAACTCCGTCACCGACTCGTCGAGTTCGGGGTCGATCACGGACTGGAGCCGCGCCCAAACCTCCTCGGTCCGCTCAACGGTAGCTTCGGCTTGCATGATGGTCATGCCGTGGCCGTCTGGCGCGTGTCAGCCAGCAGCTTCTTCTGCGCATCTATATCGATCCCATACAACCGCGCCGCGTTGAGCCCGAGGATTTTCTTCTTCGCTGTCAGCGACAGTTGAACGCCAGTCTCCTTGCTGACGGATTCAGGGAGTTCGAACGCCATGAACTTCTCGATCAGCCACTTCGGCGACCAGATACCGTAGTCGCTGCCGTACAGGATCTTGTCTTCGCCGATCCAGAAAAGCAGTTCCGAAATCACATGAGCGAAATACTCCGGGCGCGTATGAATGAACGGCAGCACGACCGCGAGGCCGCCATATACGTTGGTTTCCTGGGTCGCGATCCAGCAGAAGTCGTCCAGGCGCGGCAAGCCGCAGTGCTCGACGATGAAGTTCAGGTTCTGAAAGCTCGTCGCTGCATCGTCGACGTCGGCAACATCGAAAGCGTCGCGGTTCAGCGGCAGAATTGTTGGTCCCTTGTGGACATGGATGTTCCTGATGCCCAGTTTTTCACAGCGCTCGAAGTATCTCTGTACGCCCGGGTCCGATAGCTTGTAACCCTTGCTGTCACCGCGCCATTCGGCGGTATATAGCTTGACGCCCTGGATCTTGTAACGCTCGGACAACTCGTCCAGGCGGTCGAGCCCGGCCTCGCCGTCGCGGGGGTCGAACGCGCCGTTGACGATAAACCGATGCGGGTATTTCCCCTTCAACACATAATTCGCCTCGGTCGTGTTGAAGCCGTTCTTGTAGAAGTCCGTCAGATACGTCGGCTGACAGATTGCCATGTCGTCGTAACCTTTGACGAACAGGTCCTCGTACATGGCTTCTTCGCCATATTTGTCGAACTTCTCCTTGGGCCACAAATACTCCTTGGGGCTCAGGTTCGAATGATAGGCATAGAAGCAATCGATGAACTGCTGGCCATGCACATTCTTCAAGTTGGCCTTGCTGCCGTCCCAAAGATGGACGTGCCCGTCGATAATAAAGATCTCTTCACCGTCCGTGGTTCGATACATGACATTGTCTCCGTGGTTGTGCGAAAAGCGACCGGCTTAATTTCATCCAAAGCCAGTCGCGAAGTGCGGTACGGCAAGGACCGGTTCGTCACTCGTAAGCCATGGCGTCGTCCATATTGCCGAACAGCACGACGGTGTCGTCGTCTATCATCACCATCCGCCCGTAATGGGTCGAGGTGGAAATCTCGAACAGATGCGGAGTCATTTCGCGACCAAGCGATTCGCTGATCTCGCTCATCCTGAACTCGATCTTGCCCTGCCCGTCTATACGAATCATCGCGGGCAGGTAGGTCACCGTGATGCCGGGTTTATGCGCCATCAACTCCGCAATGGCGCGTGCCTCGACACTATCGTTCATGGTGACGCCGCACTGATGAGAAATGGTCTGCTCGAAACGAACGTCCTTCATCGACTTGAAGATGTTGTCGGTATGCACTGACATCGTGTACTCCTCTTCCCGGTTAGGTCGTATTACTAAATTGATTGACAAAGGATGGTTCAGACTATGGTTCAGGCCCGGATCGTTAGTGGAAAATGAATGCCGATCTCTCGGGCAATCATCTCGGCACGCTCTATGGAACTGTTCTGGCAGTCATTGAACTGCACCACCTTGACATGCGGAATCGACCAGATCGGCTGCAGGTGCTTAGCGGCCTCGGATGCCAGGGCGCCGTGCTTTTCCAGCCATTCGCCAAACAATTTTCGGTTGGCGTCTCCATGCTTCGGGTCGTTGGCAAGCATGTGAAACAACTCCACCGCGTTGGCCAGATTGCGCTCATAGTCACCCTCGGCTGCGGAAACCACCGTGGGCGTCAGGAAGTCGTTTTGCGACGCGGCCATCTGCATGATGAAACCGCTGCGAAACAGGTCGGCCACCAGCGGCTCGAAGACCACGTTCACCGCGAAGTACTTTTCGAGGAAGTCGGTCGCGCCGCCGATAGCCTCCACTGCCCGGCGCGTTTCCTGCCAGATCGGGTCGTTCAGCCAGTGAGACTTGCCGGCGTCGAGGTCGAGATTCGGCGCGTCCAGTGCGATCTCTCCCAAGTACAACGTCAGGTCCTGAGCGAAACGCAGCTTGTACGATGCGTTCGTCAAGATGGCGCTGTTGATCATCTGCGTCACGCCATAGCGCTGCGCGTGCATGGTCGCGGTACCCAGGCCAAACTCTGCATGCTTGTATGCGCCAAGATGCTGCTCCAGAACCTTGAGCCACGTCTTGTCGAACCGCTTCACCGCACCCGAGCGCCGGGCATTGCCAATAGCGCCGCTGATCATGCCGATGATCGTGGACTGGCGCTGGTAATGAGTGCGCTCCCATTCCTCATCGACCGCGCGGAACTTGTGCCAGTCCGTGCATTTGGCAGCGGTCCATGTTTCGGAATAGGTCGGCGTGCCATCGGCGAACGAGATGATCCAGTCCTGCAGCAAGTAGCGCTTCGGGTCCGGCTGAACGTCGACCGTCATGTCCTCGTAGTGGGTTGCCTTGCGCCCCTTGGGCTCGTAGTAGTTGTACTTGCGGCTGTCCCAGCCAGCGAACTGGGCCGCACCCGCCGCGCCTGATGCAAGCGGTGCCGGTTGCTCTATCGTGGTGCTCATGTCGATCCTCCTTCGTCTTTCAGTTATCGGAACTTCGGGGCTGCAGCGCAGCCGCGAAGCCGGTTATCGGACTATCGGACAGCCTGGGTAAATTTGTCGAAGTAAAGCCGCTCGGGCGAAACGCCAGCCATTTGCAGCACGGGCATCACCGCGTCGATCATCGGTGTTGGACCACACGTATAAGCATCGATCTCACCGGGAAGCGCTTCCTCGCGCAAAGCCCGTCCGAGCACCTCGTGAATGAAGCCGGTCTCGCCGGTCCAGTCATCGCCTGCTTCAGCGTGCGAAAGCGCCGGGATAAAGCGGAAGTCGGGCAGTATCGCAGCGAGTTCAGCGAAGTCGTCGAGGTAGAACAAGTCGCGGCGGGTACGGGCGCCATAGAAGAAACGCACCGGCCTTTGCTCGCCGCTCTGGACGAGATCGTTGAGGATCGACCACAGGGGAGACATGCCCGAGCCGCCGCCCACCAGCACCATTGGCCCCGGTTGTTCTTCCCGACGGAAGCACGTGCCATATGGTCCTTTCGCCACCAACCGGTCACCCGGCTTGAGGCCGTCGTCGAGTTGAGAAGAGAAGGCCCCATTGGGGTATTTCTTGATGATGAACGCAAGACTCGTCTGGCCGCCTGGCTCGCTCGGTACGCTCGCCATGGAGAACGACCGCGTGATGTCCATCCCCGGAATGGTCAGGTCAACATACTGGCCGGCCCAAAACCGCAGCGGTTGGTCCAGTTCCACTTCGAGCAACCTGATGTCGTGAGTGAGAGCGGTTATTTTCGTCAGCGTCGCTCCGAATTCCTTCACTGCGATGGAGCGGCGCATCAGGTCTTCGTCGTAGTTCAGCAGTTCCACCGTCAGGTCACTGAAGGCGAGCGTCCGGCACAGCAAGATGTGATTCGTCTCACGCTCATAGTCGGGCAGCGCGAAGGTTGAATACTTCTTCAACTCCACGTCGCCTTCGATCAACAGGGACTTGCAACTGCTGCACTGTCCTTCCTTGCATCCGTGCATCACCGAGATGCCCTGGCGGAACGCGGCATCGAGCACGGTCTCCCCCTCCGCAACCTCCATCTCGACGCCGACAGGCTCGAATCGCACTATATGAACCGTCTGGTAGTCGACTGTTTCCGGCATGGCATCCCTCTTCCATTGCGTATCGTTCATCCCACTCATCGTGCTCTCCTGATTCGTCCGGGAGCGGAGTCATACACTCAACCACTCCCGGGCGACATCGCTTCTTCAGCTAACCGGATTAATCTTGAAACCGGCTTTATATTCCGCGATATGCTTCTCGCGCTGCTCCGGCGTCATCCCCCGCAGCAGAACGATCGGGCTCTGGATGATGTGACCGCGAACATGGTCGAGCGTCCACATGTTCTTGTCGTCAAACCGAAGATGCGGTTGCGGCACCAGGGTCTTGCCGTCGCTGCGCACAAAACCGAGATCCTTGATGCAATCGGCCAGATCCCAGCCGTGGTAACACTCTTCCCACTCGCGGCGTCCGCTGAAGCGCCCCATGGCAGGCGTCGGCCGCCCTTCGTATTCCGAGGCGAACGCTACCTTGTGAGTCCAGCGGCACAGCTCCGAGCAATAGGTGTATAACTGCCCGTCAACTTCGTCGACTACGAAGTCTTCCCGGATCAGGCACGGCACCAGGCAACTCCAGCAGCGGTGCGGGTACACGTAGCCGTTCTCCTGGTCGAACAGCATGTTCGTCTCGCCCGGCACGCTCTTCTTCGCGTACCACTTCCAGTAGTCGCCGAATTCAGCGTACCAGCCCGGGTACTTGTGCTCGAACCACTCGAAGTCCTTTTCAGTCTGCGCCTCGATACGCCAGAAGTTGACGGGCCAGCCCACGGAGAAGAACTGTGCGACCTTGTGGACGTAATTCTTCTTGACCAGGCGATCCCACGCCGCCGCAACGTCATCGTGGTGAATCTTGATGCCGTACTTCTCCAGCGGCAACATGTAAGTACGGTAGTAATCCTCATAGATCCACCGGTGCCACAACTCGGCGTACGATTCCTTGTTCTTGTCCCGGTCGGTGGTGCCGTATTCTATGAACGTGCCAATCGCCGCATCAACAATCGCGTGGTTTTGCCAGAAGGCGTAGCGAAGATCGCGCTCCAGCAAAAGATGGTTATCCGGATCATTAATGACCGACATCACGAGCGAATGGCCGTTGCCAATATGCCGGCTTTCGTCAGACTGCACCGAGAGGAACACCGTCGGCAACGCGTAATCGCCGTTGCGCGCGGCTTCCGATGGCATGGCGACAAACAGCGTGTTGGTGAACGCCGTCTCTGCGACCACTTGCAAGAACACGTTCGCCGCGGTGACGGCGTCGCCAGTGAGGAACCCCTCGGCAAACTGACGGCCGATCGTGGTCGCGTAGCACTTGCCGAATGCCGCCTCCGTTATATCGAAGCCGGCCGGGTCAATATAGTTCTCCATGTACCACTTCTTGAGATTCATCTGGATGGTCGAGTGCCGGAACTCGTCAACCATCTGCATGGTGAAACCTGTGCGCAGTTCTTCGCCGGGCGCAAGGCGTCCGAGCATAGCCATCGACCGTGCCGCTGAGATTTCCGGGAACGGAATGATCGCCAGGAACAGCTTCATCCATTCCACCCAACGCGGCTGGACGTTGCGGAACATATCGCCGCGCAGCGCGGCATCGAGCGCGCCGTAGACGCGATTATCCTTTTCCTCCTGCATCGGAAAATAGGAGCGCAGCACCTGTTTCATCGGGTCGCGCGGCGCCTTGCTGATCTTGTAGTCCGTCGGGAAGGTCATCGCCTCCTGAACGTAACTGGGCGTCCAGCCGAGATCGGCGACGCGGCGTGCCGCTTCACCAATGCTGATCCCGCGCTGGGACGTGATCTTGTTGAGGGTTAATCCATCAGACATTGAGCTCTCCTTTTTCATTTCACAAGTCACCGTCGTATTTCACCGCCGCATTTCAACTTCGTACGGCGGCGCTACGGGCAGGGCCGGGTGATGCCACGGCCAGAGTCAACAATCAACAACACAGGCCGGTGGTCACGGTCGCGAACAAAAAGTGGCGCGGGAATGTTCAACAGCCGGGTGTCCCGTTCCGGTCTTCGCCATCCATGCCTCCTGTCGTTTTTTTGCAATTCGGATCATCGACACTTGGGTCTCGACCTGTACTCATACAGCGATAAGCGTGCCAACTAGGTTCGTATCCCATCTCATAAGGCTGTGCGGTACGTAGCGTCATTTCCGCAAGACGCCGGCACCGAATTCTGTTTTGTTATGCGACATTCGCATTGACTGGATCTGTCCGATATTGGGACGCTGCTGGTTGCCGTGCGTCGCCGCTCTGCAGAGAATTTAGCGACGATGCAGCGGTATCCATATTCTTCATATAAATAAGGATACCGAATTATTGGCGGGAAAATAGAAAACCCGGTATTAGTCGCATCCGACATCTGATTGACTAACCCTGAGCCTCGATACAGGACCGCTTACAGCCCGAGACCTCCATGCCGCTCGCCCGTGTAAATCACGCTCTGGGGATTCTCGCCACGAGACTTCCCCTCGGCGATGAAACGCGCGGCGAGGACGAGGGCGCCCATCGCGAAGTCCCGCCCGTAAGCCGCGATCATTTCGTCGCCAATCGCTCCCAGTTGCTCGAAGAACTGGTCCTTTGAGAGATGTTCGTTAGTCATGGTTGTCTCCTTTATGTAATGGATGTTGTCCGTTCCTTCATCGCGGGCTTCCGAAATGAAACAGCGTCTCCGGCAAGGACACGAGGCCAATCTCACCGGCCTCTGTACCCATTGCCAGCCGTCCGCCATCGGGAGACCAGGCGATGGCACTGACAGGACTGCGGTCAGCGCCTTTGACGAATAGAACATCATTGCCGCCCGGCTGGCACAGCAGTACGGTGCCATTCTGGTAACCAACGGCAATCAATGGATGCGTAGGATGACACTCAACCTGAGTGACCGGAGTCTTGCTCGCAACACCGCATTCTCGCGGCTGGTCGTCGCCGCCGGGCGGGTCGAATCGCCAGCAAACCGCTGGCGGACCGCCACTCGTGACCAGCACCCGCCCATCGGCCGAAAACGATAGCGACCGGGGTTGCCCGGGATAACCGCCCATCTCGATATCGCCGCCGTCCGGCAAACGCCACCCGTGCAGAGCGTTCTCTTCCATGCCGCTCACTAGATAGCGGCCGTCAGGACTCCAAATAACGCTGCGGTGATAGCCGGGCCATGCAAGCAGACGGGGAACATGGGTGTGAACCGGCCATAGCGTGACTCCACCGTGATGAGCGATCGCCAACTGATCGCCGGTAGCATTGAAAGCAAGAGCGGTTGCCGAACCCGTTAACGCGAGACTGGCTGGCTTCGCTCCCAGCCAGTGAACCCTGCGGCCGGTTGCATAGGCCCGACCGGCCGGACTGGTGGCCACGAGATCGATCCACTCACCGTCGAGATCGACGAGGACCTCGCTCGTACCATCCGCCTTCAGGTGGATCAGCCGGCCGTCGTCCCCACCACTGAGAAAACCTCCTTCAGGATCGGCAGCAAGCGCGAGGCAGGTGCCGTCATGCACGCTGAAGCGCGCCACTGGCGCCGGGGGTTCCCGCGCCTGCACGAACTCGACTCCCCCACTCTGCCGAGGCTTGAGCGCCGGGCCACCAGGCCACTCACCAGTTGCGAGCGCCACCGTACCGTCGCCCAGCGCAAATCCCGTATGGAGTCCGGAAACGTCCCACGCAAGCGCGACAACGGGCGCCTCCGTCACCCAACGGGCTCCGAGCAACTCGATCAGCGGCGGTGGCGCATTCATCGCATTCATGAGTCAGTCTGGCAGTGCCCAATACTTTCCCGCAACCCACGCCGATCGAGATTGCGGCCGATAAACACCAGCCTGCTATCGCGTACTTCGTCCACCCGCCACGGCCGGTCGAAATCCGTATCCATGGTCATATGCACCCCCTGGAACACGAAGCGGCGGTCCGATCCCGCCATGTCAACGATCCCTTTGGCTCTCAACAGATCCTGACCTTGCTCGACCACGAGTTGTTGCAGCCATGAAAGGAAACGGCTGCGCTCCAGTGGTTTATCGACACACAGCGACACGCAATCTATGCCATGGCTGTGACGCCCGAGACCGACGGATATATGACGGAAGGGCCGTTCATCACGGGGCAGCTCGTCTGCATCCTCTGGCGAGTTGGCAAGATGAAGACGCTTGAGATCGAATGCGCCTCGATCAAGCAGCGAAGCAAGCGGCACTGCGCAGCGAACACTGTGCAGCAACGCCGCAGTCGGATTGATGTTTCGAATGGATGTCTCGACGGAAACCAGACCGGTTGCATCGACAATATCCATCTTGTTCAGCAGTACGATATCTGCCTGCGCCAGTTGCTCCGCGGCCTCACGGCTGTCGACCAGACGTGCTTGCAGGTGCCGCGCGTCGGCCACGCAGATCACGCTGTCGAGCCGCGTGCGCTGACGAATGACATCGTCGACAAAGAATGTCTGCACCACCGGCGCGGGGTCTGCCAATCCCGACATCTCGATCAGGATTCCGTCGAAGCCGCCCTTGCGTTTGATGAGCCCCGACACCACGCGGATCAGGTCGCCGCGCACCTTGCAGCACACGCAGCCGTTATTCAGCTCGATCACCTCATCTTCAGCGCCCACCACTAGGCCCCCGTCAATGCCGAGTTCGCCGTATTCGTTGACGATCACCGCATAACGCCGGCCGTGCTGCTCGCTCAGTATGCGATTGAGCAGCGTAGTTTTGCCAGCGCCGAGAAAGCCGGTAAGAACAGTGACCGGAATTCGATTCATTGCCACTCTCCGGGTTTCTTGCTGGACTCTGCCGTGTCGAAATTCGCCAGCTCGTTCTCAAGCCAGTCACGCTCGGCTTCAATAGCCAGTAACTCGATTTCTGATGCGTCCAGCCGCGCCCGCAATTGCACAATGTCCCGTGCCCTGTCGGGCGTGGTGCCTTCGCGCTTCTCGCACGCCAGCGCGCATGCCAACTCGATCTCGGCGCCGGCGCAGCGATTTTCGCCGCGCAAATAGCGGGAATTTACCTCGGTCAGTGCAATGACCAGGCGCACGCGGTCGGGAATCGGCATTGAATCTTGCTGCGGCGCCACGGCGCCCTCCTTGTCGGTTTTATCGCTATGGAATCAGGACCGCGCGGCCCCTGACCTTGCCGTGATGCAGGTCCTTGAGCGCCTGGTTCGCGTCGCTCAAACGGTATTCCTTCGTCGCCAGATGAACGAGTCCACGATCGGCCAACGCCATCAACTCGACCAGCTCGGGATAGGTGCCGACCAGATTGCCGACAATGGTTTTCTCGCTGGTGATCATGTCGATGGTCGGCAACTCGATCTTCCCGCCATATCCGACGATGTAATAGAACCCGGCGTTGCGCGTCATCGCGAGGCCTTGGGCGACCGCGTCACCTTCACCGACAAAATCGATGACGGCCTCCGCGCCATTGCCGCTAGTCAACTCGAGCACGCTTTGCACTTCGTCGCTGCCGCCCTTGACCGTATGGTCCGCACCGCATTCCTTGGCCAGTTGCAACGCGGTTTCCGAGCGGTCGACCACGATGATTTCCGCGGCGCAAAGGGCCTTCAATACCTGGATGCCGATGTGCCCCAGGCCGCCTGCGCCGATCACGACGGCGAACTGGCCGGGTAGCAAGTGACGAGATGCCTTCTTGGCAGCGCGGTAGGCGGTCAATCCTGCATCGGTATAAGGCGCGACGTCCTTGGGCGCCAGCGACTGAGGCAGCTTGATCAGCGAACGCTCACCCGTCAGGAGATATTCCGCATAACCGCCATTGGCATTGATGCCAGGGAAACTGCTGTCGGTCGCATGCATGTCGTCACCGCGCCGGCACGCCAGGCAGTAACCGCTTGTCACGAGCGGATGGCAGATCACAGCGTCGCCCACCTTGACGCTCTCCACGGCAGAGCCCACGGCCTCGACCCAGCCGGCGTTTTCGTGGCCCATGATGTAGGGCAAGGCCACGTCGACCTTGCTGCGCCAAATGCCTTCGACAACGTGCAGGTCGGTGCGGCAAACACCGGCGCCTCCAATACGCACGATCACGTCGGTGGGCCGCCCGATCTTCGGATCAGCGACCTCTTCGTAACGCACGAACTCGTCGCGGCTCAATGATTCATCGTACTCATGCAGCACTGCAGCTTTCACGTTTCGTCTCCTTGTCACCGCCTCACGGCTTGCATGGGAACTTGCCGGCCCTGGATGTTGCAGGCAGGCTCGCCGGTTCTTCCAACGCGATTTATCGCTTTGGCTTATGCAATCTCCATGCCGATAATGCGCACTCCCTCGAAGCAGGGCCTTGGCGCCTGACAGACAAAAGGAATCAGATGGATGGACAGGCTTTCTGGTCAGCTTTGGGAATTCGACCCACTGTCGCAGAATCGGACGCTTGATCGAACGGCGGCTACGGAACCTGTAGCGAAATGAGACATATGCAGCGTGCGAGTTTGTCAGTGTCTAATCATTAGCGTTATTGGCATCCTCGCGGACGGCCTTAGCTTGGTCGCCCCGAACGACGCTCCGACGTGACACCCTACAGAAAATCGGCTGGTTGCAATCGGTGCGCGGTTGACCAACCGAGAGCAGTCTCTCGCACGGCCTGCGGGGCTCGAAGTGGTCACCTCGAACTGACGGAACAGATGCTTATGTTCGGGACAATTTGATGGGGCGAATTGCTTGCGAACTATCGTCAAGCGCTTATCGCCAATTTCCGTTTGTATCGTAGTCCTGTTCATAGCAACCGAGCAGCAAGCGACCGTGCCCGCTTGCGTGAACAACAACCCGGAAGCGGGCTGCCTCAACGCGACAACACGGTCGCTAATTTGATCGACCCATTGACGTGCGCGGACGCGAACCTACCCTCGCGACCGCCGATGCCAACCGTGTACTTGCTGCCGAGGTTCTCACCGCCGTCGTGGGTCTCCGTCGCGGAACTAGCGGATTTCTCTGGCCACGTTCTGCAACTGCTTGAATGCGCGAAACCGCGCCTCGTGCAGTGCCGCGATATCGCCTGCGTCCGGCTCGTAGGTCTTGCTGATGTGCGACATCCTGGTCATCGCCGAGCGCACGTCGTCGAACAAGCCGCCGGCTACCCCGCCCAGCATCGCGGCACCTAGCAGGACGGGCTCTTCCGCCTGTGTGGCGAGCACAGGCTTTCCCGTCGCGTCGGCGAGCAGTTGCCGGACGAGATCAAGCCGCCCCGCGCCGCCACTGATCACCACCCGCTCGATGGGAGCGCCGGCCAGGGTCTGCGCTTCGATGATCTGGCGAAGGCCGTAACCGATACTGCAAATGCCGGCAATGTAGAGGGCGACCAGACTGTCGAGGTCGCTCTCCATTCCGAGGCCCGCAATCACGGCGCGTGCGTGGGGGTCGGCCAGCGGAGCACGGTTTCCCAGGAACTCCGGAACGACATGCAAGCCCTTGGCCAACAACACGGCCCCCGACAAACTGTCCGCCGCCTGCTCAGCCAGAGCGGCGAGCATCACCGGCAAGGATTGGCCCGCTCGCTCCGCTTGTTGTCGGGCGTCGGGCGTAGCGGAGTGCATCGAAAGCAGTTGTTCGATCGCGGCGCCCGCCACCGATTGGCCGCCCTCGTTGAGCCATGCATCTGGCACCATCGCCGAAAAATAAGGCCCCCACACGCCGGGTACGAAGACAGGACTCCGGGTCGTGGTCATCGTGCACGATGAGGTGCCGAAGACGTAGGCGAGATTGGATTCGGGTTCACCATCGGCGCCCACCGTGCCAATTCCGCCGGCATGGGCATCGATCACGCCTGTCGCAACCGGCGTTCCGGCTCGCAGGCCGAGCTCCGCGGCCGCAGTCGCTGTTAGCCCGCTCCCCAACGGCGTTCCCGGGTCGACGACAGTCTGACCGATGCGGGCAAAGGCCTCGTCCGCCAGCACGCCAAGGCCGACGCTCCGAAAGTAACTCTCGTCCCAACGCCGTTCGTGCGCCAGGTAGGTCCATTTGCAGGTGACCGTGCAGGTGGATCGGGACAGATCCCCGGTCGCGCGCCAGGTCAGGAAGTCGGTCAGATCGAAGAATTGCCATGCCGCCGCGAAGACGCCCGGCCTGTTCTCGAGGAGCCATAGCAGCTTCGGCGTTTCCATTTCAGGCGAGATCTTGCCGCCGACAAATTTCAGCACCTCGTGCCCCGTCGTGTTGATGCGCTCCGCCTGCGCCACGGCGCGGTGATCCATCCAGACAATGATGTCGCGTTCGGCTTGCTCGGATGGACCCACAGGCAAGGGCTGACCGCCCTCACCCAGCACGACGAGCGAGCAGGTGGCGTCGAACCCGATGCCGGCGACCTGATCGGGCGACACTGCAGCCTGCGACAGCGCGTCCTTCACGGAATCGCAGACCGCGTTCCAGATCTCGCCGCTCGATTGCTCGACGATGGAGCCGCTGGCATGGAACAGGGTAATGTCGCGTTTGGCCGAGGCCATCATGCGGCCGGCAAGGTTAAAGATGCCGGCCCGGGCACTGCCCGTGCCCACGTCCACGCCGACGACATAACGTATATCGCGTACATCTTGCATGCTGTCTGTTGCCCCGGAGGTCGGGTTTTTTGAGGTCATAACTCGCCTGCTCAATGCCTGCTCAATTGCCTGTTATGGGAGGCGTTCCAGGGAGACGGCGAGCTGCATCGGGCACAACCCGGGCTCGCCCCTGTCACGCGTTTCAGAGATCAACGCTGTTTGGAAGGATAACGATATCGCGGATAGTCACGTTGCGGGGCCGCGTCAACATGAAGAGCACCGCGTCGGCGACCTCCTTGGGTTGCATCAGACTACCCGAGGCCAGCGCCTCATCCATCTTCGCCTTCGGCCAGTCGTCGAGCAATGCAGTGACGACCGGGCCCGGGGCCACCGCCCCCACCCGCACGCCATGCTTGGAGAGCTGGCGACGGATAGTGTGAACGAACGCCTGGACCGCGAACTTGGAGGCGGTGTAGATCGGCTCCCACACGACCGGGACGATGCCCGCGATCGAACTCGTGAAGATAATGTCGCCCGATTTCTGCGCGACCATGTGCGGCAGCACGGCGTGGACCGATCGGAATGCGGCGTTGATGTTGAGGTTCAACATGCGATCCCACTCGTCCGGATTTCCGTCCAGCACGTCGCCGCCAACGTAGGCGCCGGCGTTGGCATGGAAGATGTCGAGGCCGCCGCCGAGATCGAGGATTTTCGGCAGCATCGCGGAAACCTCTGACGGCTGCAGCAGATCCACGACGAGCGGAAATGCGTTCGACCCTAGTTCCGCGCAGAGTTGCGTGAGCCGGTCCTTTGCCCGGTCGATCAGAACGACCTTCGCGCCTTCCGCGATCAGCGTGCGCGCGCACTCCAGGCCGATACCGGATGCCGCGCCCGTGATGGCGGCAACCTTTCCTTTCATCATGTCAGTCATTTACTGCTCTCCTTGTCGACCAGAGTTAGCGTGTCGACCAGAGTTAGCGCTTACTCTGGTCCCATGCAATAGTTGCCGGGTTTCTGGAATTACGCGCGGCCATGCGAGACGCGGGACTGCCGCGCGAGCGAGTCGACGATCACCGCGATCGCGAGCACCGCGCCGGTGATCATGAAGCGCAGTGACGACGACAGGTTCAGCAGGGTGAGGCCGCTTGCGATCGACTGGATCACGATGATGCCCAGCACCGCCGAATACGCGCTGCCGCGCCCGCCAAAGAGGCTGGTACCGCCGATCACCGCCGCTGCAATGGCGTTCAGGTTCACGTCGCCGCTGCCGGCCTGCTGGCTGGCCGAGGCGAGCCGCGCCGCAGTCAGCACGCCGCCGAGCGCGGCGAAACTCGCGCACAGCACAAAGGCGCTGGTGTAGATGGCGCCGACATTGATACCCGCCCGTCTCGCCGCTTCGTGATTGCCGCCGACTGCGTTCATTGACCGACCCCATCGCGTCCTCTTGAGCGCATAGTCCATTGCCACCGCGAGGCCGAGGAAGACACCGAACATCAGCGGCACGCCTCGCCCCTGGTTAAGGTAGACAACCACGACCTCCAACAATACGGTAAGGGCCACGCTGCGCACGAGCAGGCTGCCCACCGAGGGCGCAGAGAGATTGGACGCGCGGCGGCGTTCGCGGGTACGCAACCCGAGCAGCATCATCACGGCGCCCGGCGCCAGCGCGAGGAGGTACGAAACAACAGCGGGGATGATGATGAGTTGCCCGAGGTTCACCAGCGCCGAGTCATAGGGCAGGTTGATCGACCCGGTGGCGCCAAGGACGTATAACTGCATCCCGAGGATCGCGAGCAGCCCTGCCAGCGTCGCGACGAAACTCGGCATGCCGAGCCGGTTGAGCAGCAGCGCGTAGATAGCGCCGACCAGCGCACCCACCCCGATGGCGACGACGATGGCCAGCAGCACTGGCCAGCCATGATTGACCCAGAGCATGCCTACGAGGGCCGAAGCGAAACCGCTCATCGAACCCACTGACAGGTCGATCTGCCCCACCATCAGCACGCAGACAATACCCAGCGAGATCACGCCGACCGTCGAGCAGTCGAACAGCAAATTCACCAGGTTGTTGGCTGAGAGGAACACCGGATTCAGGCTCGTGAACACGGTCCAGATAATGACCAGGCCCGCGATAACTGGTAAGGATCCCAGATCGCCTGAGCGCACTCGTTCGACGAAGGCACCCACGGCGCCGCCTACTCCCGTAGCGTGCTTGACGCGGATATCGCTGCGGTCGAGCAGCGTGGGCGGCTGTGCGTTGCCTTGCGTTTCAGGCCGCGGAGCGCCTTGCGTTTCATTACTCATGATCGTTCCTTTGACTAGACGCTCTGTTCAGCCTGACGACGGCCGGCGCGGCGCGACACCGCGTTCTCGGTGGCGCCGGTAATCGCGGCCACCAGCTCTTGATTCGAGGAGTCGGGATAGAAAACGCCATTGTTGCGGCCAAGCCGCAGCACCACGATCCGGTCGGCCACGGCGCGCACGTCCTCCATGTTGTGGCTGATCATGATGACCGCGTGGCCGCGGTCACGCACCCGCTCGATCAGGTTCAGCACCTCGGCGGTCTGGGCTACCCCCAACGCCGCCGTGGGCTCATCGAGCATGATCAGCTTCGGGTCCAGCAGCAGCGAGCGCGCGATCGCCACGGTCTGGCGCTGCCCGCCCGACAGCGAGGCGACCACGTCGCGCACGCTCGGAATGCGGGCCGATAGCTCATTCAGCAGCGTCCACGCCTTCACCTCCATTGCCACCTCGTCGAGGCGCAGTGGATTGAGCTCGCGTCCGAGGTAGATGTTCGCGACGACATCGAGGTTTTCGCACAGCGCGAGATCCTGGAACACCGTGGCGATGCCGAGATCGAGCGCCGCCGCCGGATTGGACAGAGTGACCTCCTTGCCGCCGAAAGTGATCGTGCCGGTGCTGGGTTGGTGGACGCCGGCGAGCACCTTTACCAGTGTCGATTTCCCGGCCCCGTTGTCGCCTACCAGGGCGACCACCTCGCCCGCATGCACGTCGAGCTCAATGTCCGTCAGGGCCGAGACCGCTCCGAAGTGCTTCGAGACGCCGCGCAGGCTCAGCACCAATTCGCCGCGCGTGGACCGGGTTGTGGAGTCATCAGTCATGGGACGGATACCTCATTAAGAGTAGAGGGACCCGGCACGAGCCGGATCCCGTCCGGCTCGTGCCGGGTCAGTTCGTGACGGTTCAGTTCGTGATGCCAAGCTTCTTGCACCCGTCTGCGTAGCGATCGGTGCACAGGTCCTTGGCGCTTGCGAAGCCCTTGTCGACGACCTCCGTCTTGAGGTTCTTCGCCGTGATGACCGCGGGCTTGAAGAGTTGCGACGGCGTGTTGAAGAGCGTTGTTTCACCCTTCGGGGTTTGGCCGGACAGGAAGCCGACAGCCACCTTCGCCGCCGCAGCCGCAACGATCTCGCTCGGCTTCAGGATCGTGTTGTACTCGTCGCCCGCGATGATCAACTGAAGTCCCGCGAGCGTCGCGTCGTTGCCGGTCACTGGCGGCACCGGGTTGACGCCGGCCGCCTTGAAGGCCGCGACGGCCCCGCCGCCCGTACCGTCGTTCGCGGCCACGACACCAACAATCTGCGTCCCGAAACGGGTGATCTGCCCACTCACCCACTGCTGGGCCTTCGGGGGCGCCCAGTCGGGCGTGTCGTACTCGGCCAGTGTCTTGTAGCCGCTGCCCGCCAACCCGGCATGGATGCCCTTCTTGATCAGTCCTGCCGCCGCGTCGGTCGGCGAACCGTTGACCTCGAGCACGCCGCCCTTGGTCGTCGGTACGCCCGTGTCTTTCAGGTGCTGGACGAGCGACTGCGCGATGGACTTGCCGATGCCTTCGTTGTCGAACGACACGTAGTAGTTGGCCGGTGTCGACGGCACGGGCCGGTCATAGGCGATAACCTTGATACCCTGGCCCTGTGCCATATGGACCAAAGACGCGGCGGCAGTGGAGTCCACCGGGTCAAGGACGATCACCTTTGCGCCTTGCGCGATCACCGAGTTGAACTGCTGCTGCTGCGTTGCGACGTCGGCATTGGCGTTCTGGTAGAGCACCTTGCAGTCGGGGCAGAGCTTGGTCATTTCGGCCTTGAAGCCGGGGAAGTCATGCTGTTCGTAGCGCGTCGACGCCTGGTCGGGCATCAGAAAGGCGACCGTGCCACTGGGCGCGGCCAGTGCCGCCGTGCTGCATATCAGGCTAAGGCTAAGGCCCAGCACGCTGGCGCCAATCTGTTGGTTCGAAAGTCTGGTCATCGAATGTCTCCGTTTTTTAGATAAATTCCGGCGCGGATGCTACCGTGCTTGGGGCTTGCTTGGGACTTGCTCGAGCTGCGGGTGAAGCTTCTTGTTGAAGTTCGTTCGTTTGTCCGGTGATGTCGGTATCCCAGCAAGTGCGAATCGTGCGTGTTCATTTCGCTTGCATTAGCGCAGATACAGGCCATTCACTGCTTCGAAATCCATTTACTCTGTAGTACACAATACATTCACTCAACTCCCACAAGAACGTTGATTACGTAGTGGAAGAAACTTGGTAACCCCTTGGCAATCCGCAAAGACGAGTTCGCGTCGCGCGATGCGTTTTCCAATCCCGCGTTCTGCGGTCTACCGGTAAAACCACGCGCTAGACCAGCACTTCCAAGGCTTGAGCAGCGTCGGGCGATTCAGTCGCGCTGGCAGCATTGAGCTGCTGATACGCGCGCCATCGCGACGGCGACATGTCCTTCAGCAGCAGGAACTGGCGGTTAAAATTCGAGAGATTATTAAAGCCGACCTGATAGCAGATATCGGTGATAGTGAGTTCGCCCGACATCAGCAATTGGCATGCGAGGTTAATGCGCAGCCGGTTCACATACTGCACGAAGGGCACGCCGGTATGCCGGCGGAAATATCGCGAAAAGGCGCTGGCGCTTTGTCCCGCGAGTTCGGCCAACTCCGTTTCGCGCAATTCTTGCGACAGGTTCTTTCCAATATAAGAAAGCACATGATTGATGCGCGTCTCGGCGTAGCGCGCCGGGTCCGCACGATAAGCGGCGCTCGCCAGCTTGACCTGTTCTGTACTGTGCACGAGCAAGTCAAGCAACTCCAGAAACAAGGTGATGCGCCGCATGCCTTGCGCGCCCAGCATCTCACGCATGATCGGCTCGGCGGCTGCGCCCGTTTTCGGTGTGAACAGCACACCCCAGCGCGATGCATCCAGTAAGGACTCCACACACTTGAGCTCCGGGAACACTTTGATGGCGTTAGCAACGACCTCGGCATCGAATTGCAGGATGAGACAGCGCTCATCCACACGCTCGCCTGGTGACACATTGCTGACCCAGTTGTGCGGCAGATTCGTTCCGGTCATCACAAGATTGCCGGGCGCGAAGTTGCCGATGTAATCGCCTACAAAGTATTTGCCCGTCGTCGATGTAATGACCTGAATTTCGTATTCCGGATGGAAGTGCCAGCGCACCGTGCGATACGGATAACCGTGCGACCAGACCTTGAACGACTCATCACGCGGCACGGCGACCAGCTCCAGGTCCGGCTGGACAATGTTGGCGCGCCGGGCATCCGTGCGCGCCGCGCGGCAATAAGCGCAGGTTCCGCATGTGCAACCCGTGGCACTCAGAATAGTGTCCATCTGTCCTCCTCCTGACCCGCTCTTTTTTGGGGCTGTTCGCATAAACCGCATTGCGCCACGCCATGTGTGCAAGTTAGCCCTGTCACGAATATTTCACCACTGAAATTGAAACCGCAAACTGATACTAATTTGCATTCGGGTAAGTCCGTAGGGTGCCAAGAGTCAACTTTTGTGCAACGCAGCAGCTATGGGAGCGATCCGCGCTAACTAATGTTTTCGTGCAATTGGTGGGCCTGCTGGCGGCGCTCACGGGCGTGCAACGGCGTCGACGCGGTGGCCGGCTACGCTAAAGAATTGTGTGAACTACTCGCGAGCGTCCGTTCGCGGGAAGGACTGAGCTGGACGAGAACACAGCACATCTGACGTCGGCACATGGCGTTTGATGCACGTTATAAGTGCAAGTGCTGCGTCTTCCGTCATGTCATTCGCATCGATATATTCCACGTATCGACTCATGACCGAACGCGTGGTCCCTCAAAACCACGTTCACTCGGGTCTCACTTGGGTCTTACTTACAGAGAGAGCTATCAATGCAAAACACATCTCCACAAAAAACCGTCCTCCTTATCGGTGCATCGCGCGGCCTCGGATTCGCCATGGTCGAGGAATACCTCAAGCGTGGCTGGCGAGTGATTGCCACTGGAAGAGAGGGCTCAACAGAAAAGCTGCGCCAACTCTCGGAAAGCACCCAGGGCGTGCTGGAAGTTGAAACCGTCGACATCACGATGCCCGACCAGGTAACCGCGTTACACGGTCGTCTTGAAGATCGACGACTGGATGTGCTTTTCGTGAATGCGGGCGTCAAAAACGACGATCGTGAAACGATCGCCGATGTCTCGAACGAAGAATTTGTGCGCGTCATGGTGACGAACTCGTTGAGTCCAATGAGAGTAATCGAGGCATTTCAGGACCTCGTGCAGCCGACAGGAACGATTGGCGTCATGTCGTCCGGTCAGGGTAGCCTGACAAACAACACTAACGGCAATTACGAGGTCTATCGGGGCAGTAAGGCTGCTCTCAACATGTTCATGCGTAGCTTCGCTGCGCGACACCAGAGCGATCCGAGAACCTTGCTATTGATGGCGCCCGGATGGGTAAAGACGGACATGGGCGGTTCTGACGCGCGTCTGAGTATCGGGGAAAGTATCCCGAACCTGGTGAGCACCATAGAGACTTACGAAGGGCGCACCGGATTGCATTACCTGGACTACCTGGGAAGAATCGTTCCCTGGTGATTTGGCACGGACCGTCCCTGAGCGGGAAGCCAAGGCGTTCAATTGGAAACCCGCGAAGCGGACGGTGGCGCGCTTGGCATCAGGGTTCCTGGAACGTGTGAGATGAGCGTCGGCTGGAAGCGGACGAAGCTGAGCGCTCGTTACGGGCGCCTCGTCAAATATCGGCGAAGCCACGGTACAGCGGCTTCTTTCAACGTAAACAGCGTTACTGCGCCCTCTCCGTTGAAAGAGCGGACCAACGAAGGCGTGCACCAACGGTCGTCGCAAGTGAGCGAATCCGTGACCGCGCTGCTGCTCCCGAGAAAAATTGACGCAACCAGAAACTGACAAGGAACCATGATGAAGGCATTCGTCGTCGATCGATATGGACGCAAGAATGGCATACGGGCCGGCGATATGCCGGTCCCGGAACCACGGGAAGACGACGTATTGATCCAGATCCACGCCGCAAGCGTGAACCCGCTCGATTCAAAGATCAGGGACGGAGAGTTCAAGCTGATTTTGCCCTATCGTTTGCCGCTGATTTTGGGCAACGATCTGGCCGGGGTGGTTGTTAGCGTCGGATCGCGCGTACGGCGATTCAAACCGGGCGATGAGGTCTATGCTCGGCCGCACAAGGATCGCATCGGCACTTTCGCGGAATTCATTGCGGTCAAAGAGGATGGCGTAGCCCTCAAGCCCACAACACTCACGATGGAGGAAGCAGCTTCAATCCCGTTGGTGGGATTGACTGCCTGGCAGGCGCTGATCGAAAAAGGCCAACTCAAGAAAGGGCAGAAAGTGCTCATCCATGCTGGCTCGGGCGGCGTTGGTACGTTTGCCATTCAATTGGCGAAGCATGTGGGCGCGACTGTTGCAACGACTACGAGCGCGCGGAATATCGAACTGGTGAAGGGCCTCGGTGCGGATATCGTCGTCGATTACAAGAAGGACGATTTTTCAGCCATCCTTAAGGACTACGACTTAGTACTGGACACGCAGGGTGGAGTAGCTCAGGAGAAGTCGCTGAAAGTACTCAAGCCGGGCGGCAAACTCATCGGGATCGCCGGGCCGCCTGATCCGGATTTTGCTAAAGAGATGGGTGCGTCCTGGTTCCTGAAAACGGTGATGCGCTTTCTGAGCTATCGCATCCGAAAAGCGGCGAAAAGTTGTGACGTCAGCTATTCATTTCTTTTCATGCGACCTGATGGAGGCCAACTGAGCGAGATCGCTACGCTTATCGAGGCAGGTGAAATAAGGCCCGTGATCGATCAGGTTTTCCCATTCGAGTCAACCGAAGAGGCTTTGGCTTACGTGGAAACAGGACGGGTAAAGGGCAAGGTTGTCATCAGGATCCAATAGACGGAGCTAAGCCTGTTTGCCTGCAATCTCATTGCGTCCAATTCGAAAGAATGACGGACGCCATTGAGCTCGGCAAGCTGTAATACTTGCCGTAGCGTCCTCTCCTACGGATCCAAAGCAGATACTCGAAATGCCGATGTTCGGGCCGACTGAACCGCCAACATTGAGACATTCGCTGTTGCAGGGTCGACGACCTCTAAGACCCGAACCCTACAAGACGTGTGATTTCCAGATCATTTGAAACGCAGCGGCAAGTACAAAAAGCAGCACCAGGATTCGGAATGCGCCGGGCGGCAGTTTGTCGCGAAGCGGGCGCACAAGCATGATGCCGATAATGACGGGAACACTCGCCGCGGTCGAAATAGCAATGTCCGTCAGGCTCGTATGAGCGCCTCCGCTGAAAGTGAGGATCAGGGTAAGAATCGACACGACGAGGATGATCGCAATCTGTTTCGTAAATGCCTTGCCTGTTGCACCTGTCGCGATCAGGTACATCGCGAGCAAAGGGCCCGGAACCGACGCAATACTTTCCATCACGGCCGCGCCAAACCCAAACACAAAGCCAGCGGGCTTGGCCAATGCAGGCGAAAACGTGAGCCTCGGCGCCGCAAGCAACAAAAGCGCGGCAAGCATCAACAGGCCACCGGCCGCTGCTTGCGCGCGATGCGGTGCCAGCGAGATCAAGACCGTCACGCCCACGATATTTCCCAGGACGGTGCCAATAAGCGGAGCCGCAATACGGCGAACCGTGGGTAGCATCTCGCCGCCTTCCAGCGCTTGCGGGATATTGCCGAGAATGATCGGCATTGAGAGAAGAAGCACCGCCTGCTT
This sequence comes from Caballeronia sp. SBC1, assembly GCF_011493005.1. Taxonomy (NCBI): domain Bacteria; kingdom Pseudomonadati; phylum Pseudomonadota; class Betaproteobacteria; order Burkholderiales; family Burkholderiaceae; genus Caballeronia; species Caballeronia sp. SBC1. The sequence goes on along the minus strand of NZ_CP049158.1, from coordinate 857,511 downwards.
GATCGGCAAGAATTGACTCAATATTGGCATTGCCACGAGCGGCACGCCAATGCTGACGATCCCTTTGACCATGCCGCCAAGCACGAGAGCGACAACGACTCCGAGTATTTCGGGCAAATTGAGCGCATGAAGGCTAGCGCCGAGAACGCCGTCAGTGAGATTAATTTGGGCCGCCGTGAGAATGAGAGATGCCTTGGCCGCTATGCTATATGAACGACCGAATCGTATGGTTTGGCGTTGGAGAGGCCACGCATTTCGAAGGCAGCTATTTTAGCGCCGACTGCACGGCTTCACTGCCCGCGTGATTTTATGTGCAGGTCACTGGCCGTGGCTGTGACGCCCGCTCCGTACACGAATATTCTCGCTGATTTAGCTTCCGCCCTTTGCGAAAAATCCCGCCGGCGGCCGTGGTCGAAAGCCGACAATGACAGCGTTGGCATCCGCGAAGAACACATCCGGGAAGATGGTCGAGATTTGGGCAAGCGCGATACGGGCCGCCGTGAGCATCATTGAAAGCTGCTGATCTGATGCCGACTCACCCAACAGCAGCCGCTGCACGAGCGCGACGCCGCCGTACCTGGCAAAGACACGCAAAACGTAGCCAAGGGAGGAATTGGTCAGCATTTCGGCGCCGTATGTGTCCGCAAGCGCTGTGAGGATGGCGAGTTCCACCTTGTTGGGTCGACGAGGCACACGACGCTCCGTTTGGCGCGTCCCACTTACTGGCACGCTGCCGCTCGAACGCGAAACACGGGCAACAATCTGGCTCGCCGCATCGAGTGCTTGCACCCCTGACTTCTGCCCTGCCCGGAATGCCGAAATGGCTGCATCCATCCGAAGCACGAGACGAGCGGTCTCCTGACAGGCTTGATCGGGCGTGGGTTCGGACATGGGCGAAACTCAAGTCGAGGGTGCTCAACTCTACACTGGAAATGCTCCGCTCAAAAAGAGCGGGAGGCACGTTCGACGAAGTATCTCGCAAGCACTGTTGAACACCCTTTGCGATTGTCTGCCAGAGCTTGTTGTGAAGACCATCGTTCCATTTGTCAGGAACGAAGACGCCGATACCGCGCCTGCAGCTAGGAACGCTTCCTCGAACTGGACCTTAGTAGGGCAATTCGGCCGACCGAGATTCAAGTTACGAAAGAAAGCAATGTGTTTATTCATTTTGGCCTTTGCGATGCAAGAATAAAACCTGATCGAACCGCTAGCCGACGACGAACGTAACGCGGGTGTGGGAAATGCGATGCAGTTTAGCATCGCGATAACACCCCAAGTTCCTGAGAAGGTGTTCCGACCGGTCAAGCGTGCGGTCGGAAGAAGTTGTCGAATGGACAGGACGCGTATGGAAGTCAAGGGCGAGTGGAAATAGTCGCCCGCTCAGCCCCGCAAAGCCGTGGAGATGCCCTTGAGCCCCGCTTCCTACTCCGCGCGGGTCGGCCAGCCTGCAGTGTACCGGTCGGACATCTCGAGCCCCCTGCTCTTCCATCAGCCGGCGATAAGACGCGTCGGTGCCTCCTATTGCTTCGGATCGCACGCGCGGAAAGCAAACCATGCCGCCCGCAGGCTCAACCCATTCAAGCAGATCTTCGCGTGCGATCTAGTTGCTTACGATTTCCCGACGCTTGCGCATTTCGGTGAGCGTCGGTTCCAGAATGGCTTGCCTGTTCGAAAGAATCAGCACGCCCATCCATTCGCCGATCACGCGGCCGCACATGCTGATCTGCTGCTAAGCCGCGCCACCCTCGCACACTTTCAGACCCGAGGCCGCGGCAGGATTGTCAACATTGCCTTGCGAGCCGCAGTTCGTAGCGACCAGTCTGACTACCTCGCTACGCGGCCCGTACGAACGTCCAAGAAAGCCGAGTTTGGCGGGAACGTCATGGGTATGTCAGGTTTGTGCCATCTGCGTTGCGTATGCTTGGAACCAGAACAATCGTCAGGAGGACAAATGGAACCGGTCCCGCTTTTCGTTGTTGGCTCGCCCCGGTCTGGAACGACCTTTCTTTGCTCCGTCCTGAACGCGCATCCGCTCATTCAACTGACCAATGAGTGTCGGATCTTCGCGTTACTCAAAGACGCTTTGGACGTTGGCGCCAATCGTCCTGACTTGCTGAGTCCGGCCTGTCGCGATCGCTTTTCCGACTTCAGCCGTCGCACGCTTGGCGCGTGGGTCGAACGTTTTTATCGCGAGGAACTCGAGATAACGGCGCCTATCTGGGGAGACAAGCATCCGTCGTATGCCGACCCCACCGTGCTGTCCGGCCGGACGGGTTCGATCGAACGCCTGCCACGATCGGGATCGTGTCTTGGCTTGATACGCGAGTTGCTACCGCAAGCGCGCTTCATTCATATCCATCGCGATCCTCGCCACGTTGCCAATTCGCTGCTGCACAAGCACTGGATTGGATCTATCGAAGATGGGATTCGAGTGTGGGAGCAATATGTGGGCGAGATCATCGAATTTTTCGCACAGATCCCTCAAGGCCAGGGCCTGACCGTTTCGTATCGCACTGTGATTGAGGACCCGGGCACGACGGCGGCAAGTATCGGGCAGTTTCTTGGCCTGGCGGATGCGTCACCAATAAGCGATTTTCTTATGTCTCAGCGTAGTGCCCCGACGCCGTTCAGTGATCCTGTTACCGATATTGCCGATCTCTATGTCGTACCTGATGCGTCGACGGGCGGCGACAAACTCCTCACTCTTGCGGGAACAACGGCGACACAACTGGGATACGCGACTGCATAACGAAGGCGGCACAACGAAGGCGGCTTGACGAAAGCTCCACAACGAAGGCCGCTTAACGAGATCCGCGCGCTTGATGAGCGCAGATTGCGACTGCGTGCGGCGCAATAGGGTCGCGCTGTACAAGCCCTGCCGAGCTGAGACCTGCCATTGATGCCATGCTGCGCTCAACACACGCAACGCTGCTCGAAGTCCGTGTGGATCTTGCCGAACCTATTATGCTGCCGGGCCATCTCGCGGCTTGATAGCGAAGTGCAACACGCTCGGAGAGTTAAGCGTGTTGGACGAGCGCTTTCGACAAGGGTGAAAATACAGACGATACTAAATCAGCTGAGGCGTGACGTATGACGTATCGCGTTGACCCGAAAAGTGTTCAAGGGCTTCCGGATTGCGTGGAGACAGTCGGGGCCTTGCGGCGCGCGCGGCGCCAGGCAGGGATATCGGCCAAGCGCATGCCGGCTGGAATGAGCGGATGTTTTGCGTGGCCGACCCGTTGCGCGCGATAAATGCCCGTGTGACCGGAGAAGAGGTAACTGACTACGCACGCCAATGCGGCATACACCCCGATCTGAGGACCAAAGAGTTCGATGGCCATCACCGTCGACGCGATCGGGGTGTTTGCCGCACCAGCGAACACGGCGACAAAGCCCAGCCCCGCGAGCACCGGTATCGGCAACGCGAGGACGTGGCCTAGTGCGTTGCCAAGCGTGGCGCCAATATAGAAGAGTGGAGTCACCTCGCCGCCCTTGAATCCTGACGCAAGGGTCACTACGGTGAAACCGAATTTTCCGGCAAAATCATAGACTGGCAATGGACCGTTGAAGGCTTGCACGATGGTCGGTATCCCGAGACCCAGGTACTGCGGAACGTTCAGGACGGTGGCGAAAATCGCCACCACGGCACCGCCCGCCACGGGCCGGAAAGGCGCATAGGCGATCTTGCGTTTGATAAGGGCCGACAACGCGTGTGTTGAGTCGGCAAAGAGCATCCCCACCACCCCGAATGCGATACCGGCAACGATCGCCGATCCAAACCCAAGGGCCGTGACGGGTGGCACGAACGGGATCGCATACACGGTATGGTGAATGCCCCACAGACGGCATACCGCATCGGCCACGACAGACGCGGCGAGACACGCGAGCAACGCGTCATAGCGCAGGCGGCCGATCGCGAGCACCTCGAGGCCGAAGATCGCGCCGGCGAGAGGCGTGCCGAAGACCGATGAAAAGCCCGCTGCAATGCCAGCCATCAGCAAGATGCGACGGTCCTCCCGACCCAGATCGAGAAGGTGCGTGACCCGGTCAGCCAGTGCCCCGCCCATCTGGACCGCTGTGCCCTCGCGGCCCGCGGAGCCGCCGAACAAGTGGGTGATCACCGTGGCGACCAACACGAGCGGCGCCATGCGCTTGGGCACGATCTTCTGCGGATCATGAATCTCGTCGATCAACAGGTTGTTGCCGCCCTCGACGCTCTTGCCAATGCGGTGATAGACCCAGCCGGTCAGAAACCCTGCGAGCGGCAGCAACCAGACGAGCCACGGATGATCCAATCGTGTATTGGTGGCGCGATCCAATGCGAAGAGGAAAAGCGCGGAGGCAGACCCGGCCAGGGTGCCGAGCACGGAGGAAAGCAGCAGCCAGCGCGCCAGATACGGCACCATGGCGATCTGCTCGACAGACTTGAGACGTTTCATAATTTCTAGGTTTGATAGAACATCAAACCTGGGCGACAGGACGTCGCACGGACGACCTACGACCTCCTGCACCCAGGAACTCGTAGGCATCATCAGCCGAAGGATCGGCGGTTGTTTGGAGGAATGCCATCTCCAGAAACGCGGATTTTACGGACTAAAATTGCGCAACGCAACAGCGGCATGTGCCAAGAGAAGTCATGACATACGACCACAACAACGCGTTCGCCAGGATCCTTCGGGGAGAAGCACCGTGCATCAAGGTAGACGAAACCGACGCGGTGCTCGCGTTCATGGACTTGATGCCCCAGTCCGACGGGCACGTGCTTGTCATCCCGAAGGAAACGGCGACGGACATCTTCGAGCTCTCCGATACTGCGGCGGAGGCCTGTATGTGCATGGTCCGGCGTGTGGCGCTCGCGGTACGCGCGGCACTGCAGCCAGATGGCGTCGTGATCGCGCAGTTGAATGGGCGCGCGGCCGGCCAGACCGTCGGCCACGTGCATTTTCATGTGATTCCCAGATGGGCCGGCCAGCGGCTTCGACCGCATGCCGGCGTCATGGCCGAGCAAGCCACGCTCGAATCATTCGCCGAGCGTATTCGCACTCATCTGAACCACCAGTCGAATGAATGATTGCCCTTGCGCGCGGCCCTTCGTTGAGGCGATCTATATCAGCGTCAACGCCAGTATCGCGACCAGCAATCCTCCGATCAGTGCGAGATAGAAATTAAGGTTGCCGGACTGCAATGCGCGCAAGTTCTCGGCGGACCACGTCACGATCCGTATCGCCGGCGCGAACAGATGCCGCTCGAACAGATCGGTCACGCCTTCGGAAAAAACCAGCCGCTTGATAAAGTATTCACGCTGTTCGTGTTCGCGCTCGGTGCTCATTGTTGGTTGATATACGAAGCTGTAGAACGTGCGCATCGCGTTCGAGAATGTCAGCGGCGTAGTCATCGCCTCACGACCGTTCGGGGTCATGCCGCCGAACCAGACCGCTGTGCGCCGCACCGGACGCGTCTTCGTGAACCTCAGGAGTGCGAGCGGCAAAAGCGCCAGCAACGGCATCACGATGATGAGCTTCGACGGCGAGATGAAAGCGAACTTGTCGGTCAACGGTACCAGCAGCCATCCGGAGACCATTGCCTGGGGACTGTTGGCCTGGAACAGCATCTGGGCGCCGCTCGCCAGTGCGTTGAGCCATAGCGGTGCACCGACGGCCACTGCGAGCACGCATAGCCCCAGCACTCCGACGACTGCCGCGTTGCGTCGCGGCACCGGACGCGCATAGTCGACATCTGGCATGCCCAGGAGTCCCAACCCGAACAGTTTCACGAACGTAGCGAGCGCTACCGCTGCCGCTAGCGCAAGACCCGCTCCAGCCAGCACGAGTACGAGGCGTCCTGTGAAGACCGAGAGATGGAAGCCTTGAAACACCGTTTGGAAGACATACCATTCACTGACGAACCCCGCTTGCGGTGGAACCGAGGCGAGGCTCATCACCGCAAAGACCGCGCCGAGTCCCAGCATGAAGCCGCTATTCTTGAGCCATGCGCGCGGCACGATATCGTAGTTTCCGGTCGACGCCTGGATGCCGTCAGCGACCACAAAGAGGGCACCTTTGGCGAGCGAGTGGCCGGCGAGGTGAAGCAGCGCGACGGTCCATGCGAGTCCGGCGAGGTCGCCCAGATGGTCACTGCGAAAGAGCTGCGTCACACCGAGCATTGCTACCGCCACCGACGCGTTTTCCGCAGAGGAGTAGCTGAGCAACGCTCTCCAGTCGTCCTGCTGAAACGCGAACAAAATCGCCAGCACCGCGCTGATCACGCCGATTGCAATCGCGACAACACCAAGGCCGAATGCGGTGCCACTATCGCTCGTCACGCCCAGCCAGCTATTCCAGCCACGGCTTAACGCGAAATAGGCGGCGTTCAATACGACACCGGAAAACAGCACGCCGGTTGCACCGCTGCCGCTCGAGTACGCGCGCGGGAACCACTCATAGAACGGGATGAGACCCAGCTTGGCGCCGAAGCCGACGAGCAGCGCGACGCCAGTCACCCACGACAAAAGCGCTGACGCATGGGGCGCATGAGCACTGATCACATCGAAGCTGATCCCGCCCGACGCATGGTCGAGCAGCAGGATCGCGAGGACAAGCGCGATCGCGCCCACCTCGAGCAGCGCAAGCATGAGCAGCACGGAGCTGCCATCGGCATCGCGTGCTCGCTCGCCTGCGAGCATCACCGCTCCACCCAGGCTCATCACCTCCCAGGCGACGAGCATCGACATGCCGTCTTGCAGGCCGAACACGCCCAACGCACCCAACAAGCTCAGCGATGCACCCATCCACCATGTACCAGAGCGGCCCGAGAGCGGTGAACCAAGCCAGCAGGCGAAGATGGCTGGTACAAGACCAAAGCCCAATAACCATAGCGCCGACGGCTCAAGCTTGAACGCGATTCGCTGCGACGCGAGCGCGAACGGAAATTCGACGCGCGCCGTCGCGGTTGGCAAAGCGAGCAGACACGCCACGACACCCAGCACGCAACCGGCGGTCAGCGAATATCGGACCACCACGCGCACTGAGCGCAGCGGCGAAAGGATGGCGGCGGCGAACCACAGTGCGCTTGCGGCCAAGATCAGATCAGCGCTCAAGCTGCCCTCCTCGCATCCGTTGCTCTGCGCGGCCGAGGAGCAACAGCAGCGCGTGAATGATCGCAGCGGGGTTCGGCGGGCAGCCCGGCAGATAGATGTCAACCGGCACCACGCCATCAAGCCCGTTGCCACATGCGTAATTGCCGCCCGTAACGCCGCCCGACACCGCGCACGTGCCCGTCGCGATGACCCACTTGGGATCCGGCATCGCCTCATAGGTCTGCAGCAGCGGCGCGCGCATCGCGTGCGTCACCGGACCGGTGACGAGCAGGACATCGGCCGAGCGAGGAGACGCGGTGAAGAAAATACCGAGTCGATGCAAGTTGTAGAACGGATTGTTCAACGCCTGCAGCTCCGATTCGCAGCCATTGCACGAGCCTGCATCAACGTGACGGATATGGAGACTGCGCCTAAACGGTCTTCGCGTTCGCTCAGCGGGATCGGTGGCAGCACCGGACGCGAGCGCCTCGGCCCAAACCAGATCGTCGCGCCGCCTCACACCGAGTGCCCAATCTTCGGACGGTGAAAAAGCACCCGTTGGACACGCTTCGGTACAAAGCTGGCAGACGATGCAGCGCCCCCAATCCACCTCGGGACGCGCGTTCTCGCCAAGCGTCGGCGAAAACGTAATGGCATGCGTCACGCAAGACTGCGCGCATGCGTCGCAACCGTCCTGGCATTTGGCCGGGTCATAACGCGGCATGCCAAGTACGCCTTGCTGACCATGCGCATCGCCCTTGAGCGGCCAGCCGGTACTTGCGCTGCCACTCGTCAAGCCGAACCAGGTCCATAAAGACATATCGCTCCGCCCTATCGTGCACAACCCGAAATGGTCAAACCGAAACTCGCCTCGTTGATCGCATAGTCCATCATGTTGCTGTCATGCACGGTGAAAGGGAAAACCCGCCAGTTCGAAAATGATGGCGACTTGATCTTCGCGCGTGCAATGCATGATTGGTCGTCGAAATGCAGCGCGTAGAGCACGCTGCCACGCGACGATTCCGCCCACCCGAGCCCCTCGGCATTTGGCACCCGGTGGCAAGGCTGAAGCAGCGGGCCGGTCGGAACGCCGCGCGTGATGACATCGTCCAGGAATCCTAAGCTGGTCTGGAGTTCCGCGATACGCACCTTCATCCGGGCATACGCATCGCCCTCGCTGCGGGTCGCGACAGCTGGCAGAAGTTCACCGTACGCGGCATACGGGTGATCCCGCCTGAGATCACGGTCGACGCCCGAGGCGCGCTCGATCGGCCCGGTAGCGCCTTGATCAAAGGCGAGTTGCTGACTCAGGGGTGCTGTAGAAATGAGCCGGTCGAGATGACTCGTGGTCCGCTCGATGAGATCGACGTACCGGTCCAGTTCACGCCGGAGCGTAGCGACTCCCTCCGCAATCGCAACCACGTCCAGATCCCGGCGTACGCCGCCCGGCCAGACAATGCTGCGCAGTAGCCGGCTACCCGATGCAAGCGCGTTCATTTGTTTCGTGCGCTCCTCCAGCAGCTTGCCCTGGGCCTCGCCAACCTTTAGCGTGGTCGTGTGGCACAAGTGACCGAGGTAGTGCAAATGGTTGTAGGTACGCTCGAGTTCCGCCGCGATGACACGAAGCCACTGCGCGCGAGGCGGCACGATGCACCCCGAGGCGTCTTCAACGGCCTGCGCATACGCAAGCGCATGCGCGACGGTGTCCACGCCCGATACACGCTCGGCCAGCAGAATGCCTCGTTCGATGTCGATCCCCTCGAACTGTTTCTCCATCCCACGGTGCTTGAGGAACAGGTTGGGGTGATAGTGAAGAATTCCCTCACCAACGTAATAGAAAATGAACTGGGCCGACTCGACCACATCGGCACGCACTGGACCGAACGGCAATAACTGAACGTGCTTGCCGGACACTTGCGGCAGTGTTGGTGCCGCAAGTGAGCTCGCAGCGCTCGCATGCGCCGCCCCGCTCGGCTCGAGCGGGCCACGGGCCGTCTGAGGCAGAAATGCGCTCACCAGGCGCTCCGGCTCCGGATGCCCGGCAAACGCGATGCCGCTCATTTCCATGATCTCGCGCTCGTGCCAGCCGAGCAGTGGAGATTTGGCCGCCAGACTTGGGACTGGCTCTTTGCCTACATCGACACGCCAGCTCGTAAATTCCCGCTGGCCGGGCGTGGTCGAGATGTATCGCAATTCCGGCGCGTCCGGTCTCGGAAACCACGCATAGGCCATCTGCATGCAACCTCCCTGATCAAGGAGATCGGCAGCAGCCGCGTTGAGTTCGGCAGGCGTTATGGTCTTGAACAAGCAGTTGTTCATCGCGCTACTCCTCCGAGATCAGCGGCAACCATTTCAAAGAAGTGCCACAGATCTTGCGGCCACCACACGCCGAGCACCAACACCGGCACCAGGGCGAGCCACATCGGGACAGTCATCCAGGCGCTGACGCTCGCCGAGCTATTCGTTCCGCGGTTGTCTGCCGCTGGCTTGATTTCAAAGTACATGGCCCTGAAGTGATTGAGAAAGCCGATGAAGATAACAATCAGCAGCAGCAACATCACGATCACGGCCCAGGCGTTCGAGGTTGCCATTCCAGCACGCATCAATGTCAGTTCGCTCAGAAAGAGACCGAACGGAGGCGCCCCGGTGATCGCGACGGCGCCGGCCAGCCACAGCGCGCCAGTGACGGGAAAGCGGATCCACACGCTGCGTATTTCGCCCATGTCCTTAGTACCGAACACGCGCATGACGTTGCCGGCGCCAAAGAACATGAGCGATTTGTTCAGCGAATGATTGAGCATGTGATACAGCACGGCGGCGATCGCGAGCGGGCCGCCGAATCCGAATCCGAGCGCCAGCACGCCCATGTGCTCGACGCTGGAATAGGCCATCAGCCGCTTGATGCCCTGCTGCTTCACGATGAAGAGCGCGGCGACGAACAGCGAAAATGCGCCGAATGCAACGAGCACCGTGCGCGGCAGCGGCGAGGAACTCGCGGCATCGGTAATCGTGAGGAACCGCGCAATGCCAAGCATCGCCGTATTCAAAAGCGCGCCAGAGAGCATGGCGGACACTGGCGCCGGACCCTCGCTGTGCGCGTCGGGCAGCCAGGTATGCATCGGCGCAAGGCCCGCTTTCGTACCATAGCCCACCAGCACGAGCAAGAACGCCATTTGGGTGAGAGCAGGACTCATCTGCGGGGCCGCACGGCGCAGCGCATCCCAGGTCATGTCGTAGGTCGGGCCGATGACGAGACTTCCCGCCCAGTAGAACAGCACGGTCCCAAGCAGCGCAAGGCTGATGCCAGCCGACACCACGATGATGTATTTCCATGCCGCTTCGATCGCTTCCCTGCCGCGCTCGAAGCCGACGAGGAACGTGCTGACGAGCGTGGTCAACTCGATCGCAATCCAGTAGACGCCGATATTGTTCATGATCGGTCCGCAGATCATCGTTGCCGCGAACAGGGCGAAGAGCGCATAGAAGTTCGGCAGGCGCTCGCGTTCTTCGGCGAGCAAGCGCATGTAGCCAACGGCATAGATGGAAGCGAGGCAATACACGAGCGCGGTGCAAACCAGCGTCCAGGTGGCCAGCGCGTCAACCACTACGTAGTCGTGCAGAAAGCGATACCCGTCCTTGACGTTGCACGCCAGCGAAAGCGCTGCGACTACGCAGACGAACGACGCGATCAGGTTCGCATACTCGGCGACGCGCGCATGGTGGCACGCGGCGCAAATCGCTGCCGCAACGAGGGGGGAAACAACGATCACGATGCTCAACGTTTCGATCATGGTCACCCCACCAGCCGCGTGAGTTCACGGCTGCTCGTGCTGCCGACGTGCTCGACCAGATAACGGACCAACACGCCGAAGCTCACGACGATGACAAGCAGATCGAAGAGCAACACCAGTTCGATCAACATCGGCATGCCGGGCACAAGGATTTGCGAGCCCAGGAAAATGCCGTTCTCCAGGATCAGCAGGCCAAGCACCTGGCTGATTGCCTCATGACGCACTGCCAGCATCAGGAAGCCAATGAGTTTCATGGAGAGCATCACGGTGAGCGCCAGCACCACGACGGTGCCGCCGAAACCCAGCGTGTTGCCCAGATGGTTCGATACGACAAAAGCAAAGAGCACCAGCAGCGCGCCGAGCACGATGCTTGAACTAGGTTGCAAGATGACGTGCAACTCCCGCTCGACTTTCAGCCGAACAATGATTCGCCAGATCAGATAGGGCAGCACCAACCCCCGAAAGAGCGCAGTCAGGATCGCGATCAGGTACAGCTCGTGATAGTTGCCGTAGTAACCCACGGCTCCGGAAAGCACCGCGATCAGCCACGATTCGGCCATGAACGCTAGCAAGTAGTCTTTCAACCAGCGCGAACCCAGCATCACGAACGCAAGCAGGAGGCTGCCGATCGCCAGCAGGCTGAAGAGGGATGCGGCAAGCGGACTCAGATGGGCGAGCGGCATGAGGTGTCACCTAAGTTGGTCACCTGAGCTGGTTGGCGGCGATCGCAAGCACCGCCAGCATGAACGATGCAGCTAACGGCTCCTGATAACGGAAGAAGCGCAGGCGGGATTGCGCTGTCTCGACCAGCACGACGACAAGTGCAATTAGCAGCATGCGCAGGAAAAGCCCGATCGCAGCACCCAGTACACCTAAGGCCGTGCCCCGTTGCGACAGTCCCCATGGCAAGGTCAGCACGTTGCAAAAGATGGTGTAGAGAATGAACTGCTTCATCATCGACGCCCATTTGAGCAGCGCGAGAAGCGAGCCTGAATACTCAAGGATCCGCGCCTCTTCGATCATGTATACCTCGATATGCGTGCTCGAGTGGATCGGCAGACGGTCCGTCTCCACGAGCAGCAAAACAAAAAAGGCGAACACGAGAAAAAGGTGTGCCGGACTCCAGTACACGGAGGGTTGTGCCACCAGCAGATGGTTCACGACGAACGGCAGCATGGCTTTGGCGAGCAGCGTAATGCCGACCAGCACGAGGATCAGCGTCGGTTCCGCGAGGATGCCAAGCATCACCGAGCGGCTCGAGCCAATGCCGCCATAAGCGCTACCTGAATCGAGCCCCGCGAGTACAACAGCAAACGACCCGAGCGTCAGGATGAGGCCGCCGCCCAGGATGTCGCCCATGTCGGATAGCGGTAGCGGAAAGTCGGTGAGCACCGGGATGAGGATCGGTACCGTGAGCATGCAGGTGAACGCCACGACGGGCGCAGCCAAGTAGACCCACGAGGCGGTTTCCGGTACCACGAGTTGCTTGTGGAAGAGCTTCCACAAATCCCGGTACGGCTGGAAGATGCCAGGGCCGCGTGCCCGTTGCACGCGCTCTTCCCATTGCAGGATGACGCCCTGCAGAAGCGGTGACACTGCGATGACGGTCAGAACCTGGGCGATCTGAAGTGCCACGTCGCGCGTGCTCATACGCCCTCCGCGGAAACGAAGGGATGCCCAACATGGCGATGTGTACGGGTCTCAACGCCCGTGCGGATCGCTAGACGATGACGCGACAAAACGTGGCGACAAAGGCGGGAACAAGCGCAACACGGTGACTCGCTGATGCATCCCATATTCTTGTGTTCTTGTAGGCAACAATATGCCCGGGATGCTCAAAGAAACGAGCCGGCGGAAAAATGCCTACCGGCCCCGAAGCGCCCGGGGACCATGTAGGCATCATTAGCCGCTAGGGTGCTAGCGGCGGTTAGGGAGGAATGCCATCTCCGCCAGATTCAAACTTGAGTATAGGTGACGCGCCGACGTGTGCAAGGTCACCGTTCAACTATCTTGGCGAGTGGCCGTAGAGCGAAAAATGCTTCGGCGACTTAGGCGGGGCACCGTCGCCGATCATTCCGAACTCGATGGGAAACCGCGTATAGAACACGTGAACGTTTTCGGCGCGCACGACATCCAGAATGCGTTCGGCTTCATCTTCGGTCAAAGCAAGAATGATCTGCAGCGGCTGATCGGCGAGTTTCAACATGTGCGCTGCATGATGCGCACCCGCGTGGCCGATGCCTTCGGCGCAACTGATGACGGTCGCACCGCGAATCCCAAGTTCGCGAACCTCGTGTAACAGCCACTCGCATACGGTCCGATGGCCATGCTTTCGGTTCTGCTCGGTATAGAACGTCAGTTGATAGCCGTTCATCACCCACCTCCCGTGGCGCAATGGGTACTTTCCGCCGCGAGAGATCTGCTGTGCGGTGCTACGACACGCTGGCAGACTGTCAAGGGCCCCTACCTCTGTTCATTCTAGTGTATGGGTCCGGCGACGCACGATTGTGCAGTGCGATATGGGGCAACACCACGCAGTGCGGAGCGTTTCATTGACCATGCCAATCTGGTTAAGCTTGATCGGGCTGAGCCTTCTTCGCTTCGTCCAGTATCCAGCCGACCATCGTCATATTATTCTCGCGATGGCTTTGATTAGCCGCGAACACCGTTAGCTGACCGCCTTTCATAAGTAAATCCGAATGGCTCGAGAGAGAAACAGGAACTGCCCACCGCTGCCCGCAAGCGCACCGCAGCGAAATGCGCAGGGACAGGCTCGCCCATGCTGCGCGGTATTCGATCAGTTTTTGCGCAGCCAATTATTCAACCTTTGAAAGACTGACAGCGATGGGCTCGCCCTGCGCTCTCGAGTCACCTTCCGAATCGCCTTTCGAGAGGAATATGCGCCTGTACAAATCCTCTCCATAGCTGGTCTGCAAGGGCTCAGCCTCGGTCAACTTGAACGTGCGCTCGCCGTCCGCGCGCCGTTCCGCTCTCAGGAACATCATGCCCTGCGCCTTCCGCTCATGCAGCCCGTGAGCAAGCGTGTACAGATGCGTCACCAATACGATCTTTACGCGCTTCCGCAACAACGCCATGATGATCTGGCGCGCGATCTCGGAACCCTCGCGCTCGTTGGTTGCCGCGAATGACTCGTTGCACAATAGCAGCGAGTGATCGCGGATGTGGTCGACGATTTCGCTCATCCGCTTGAGCTCCTCATCGAGCTTGCCGCTCTTCATCGACGCGTCTTCTTCGCGCTTGTAGTGCGTCAGGATTCCGTCGCATACGTTAGCCGAAAACGACGCCGCCGCGACGAACATTCCGCATTGCATCATGACCTGCGCCTGGCCGACGCCGCGTAAGAACGTCGACTTGCCCCCTTGATTTGCACCGGTGATCACAACGAGGTCGCAGCCATCCCCGGCCACGTCGTTGCCAACGAGCGGATGCGCGGTGCGCAGTGCGAGACTGGCATCGTACAACCCGTGAAAGGCGTACCGCCTTTCACTGCGCGCCAATGGAACAGGAACGCACACATCAAAGCGCAGCCGTGTCAGTTCACGATGCAGATTGACGCATCCAATGTAGAAAGCCAGTTCCGTGCGCAGCATCGTAAAAAAACTCAGTATGTGTTCGGCGGACTGGGCAAGTGCATTCGCGACGAGATTGATGCCGCGCGCCTCCAGTTCCGACAATGCTCTGGCGCCTGCCTCATCCCGCCCCGCGATATGAAACGTCAACGAGCGCGGCCGTTTTGCGAATAACCGCCTCAGAAAATTGGGATCTTTCTGGTGAGGTTTCCGGAGCACGTAGTTGATCCCCTTGTTGCCCTGGCCCAACCCGGCACTGATCAGCACACCGCCGTTGAACCTCAGTTCTTTGAGGCACCGCTGAATTGTCACGAAATACTCGTCCGTCAACTCTCGCTGGATCATTGAGAAAAATTGAGCGAACCCTTCTGATTGAAACTGCGCCGCCTGCGTGTCGGCGACATCTCGCAGCTTCTTCAGCACGCCCACGAATTGCTGAATCAAGTCACGTGCGCCGTGCAGCACCGAACTGGGAGACCCCGAAAACACCCCGTAATAGCACTTTCGCTTCGTTTCAATCCCCTCGATCGCAATAGCATAAAGCTGTCTCACTGCTGCTTCGAATAGGATGCAGTCGCTAAGGACTGCCTGACGATAAGCAATTTCATTCAAGTCAATTGAACTCGCCGGCACCACCCGTTTGATCACGTCGTAGACAAACGTGTCGCCCTGCGCCATCGCCTGATAAAGCGCGTTCAACTCCAGGTCCTGTACGAGCGCCGCCTCATTCCACACGGCCTCCTGGCACATATCCTGGTCCCGGTCCCGGTATAAAAGATAGGCTTTCATAGCCCGATCCGCTCCGTCAGATGATCATAGGTCAGGCCGTAAAGCTCCGCGACCGACACCGCATAGGCCCGCCCATCAGCGGGCCGTCTTCTCACGCGGAAGGTGCGAGAAGCCGGGTCTTCGGGCTTGACTTCGCTCACCATGCTCACAGCCCGGTCATCGATCTGAGCGAGCTCTTCGATAAATGTCACGCAAACGCACAAGGCATCACGTCCCAGTATCTCGTCGATTATTTTCCTGCTTAGAAACAGCGCGTCGGTCAGCGTGGTAGAGCTGAATATTTCGTTCATGATAATGACGCTTCGTGACGTGGTGTGCGCCAGGATTTGATGAACACGCATCAGGTCGTCCTGGAGCTTGCCACGCAAGTCTTTCGTATTCTCTTCGCGTTCGAAGTGCGTAAAAATATGGTCGCATAGAAAAAGCGCGGCGTTCCGGCCCGGCACCGGACAGCCTATCTTAGCCAGATAATGCAGTTGTCCGAACATGCGGGCAAACGTCGTTTTCCCACCGTTGTTAGGTCCCGAAACGACAATCAGGCGCTCTTCGTCATCGAGATGGCATTCGTTACAGACCACACGCGCTTTCTCGTTAGCGAGCTTGTGCGCGAGCGCCAGATCAAATGTCTCGTCGCAGTGCATGGCTTTACTGGTTGACGACATACGTGGGTAGCAAAAGCTCAAACCCACCGATTTGCAGATGCCGATGTAGTCGCGGTACGCCAGATAGAACTGAACTTCACGGTCAAACGTCTGGATCGTGGCGTCGAGATAGTCCGTGTTGTTCGCGCAGTATGTAGAGAGTTCGACAAACACCTGCGGGTGAAGCTGCTCGACAAAATCCAGTACACGCGCTTCGACATGGTTCATGTCCAGCCAATCGCGCAGCTCTGCGCGGTGATCCTTGACCGCTCCTTGCTTGAATTTTTCGAAGATCCTCAGGACGTCGGCACTGTGATCGATTTCTGCATCATAGTGAAGCACCGTAACCGCACTCCCCTTGATGCGAACGCAATATCGAATCGCCGCCAGACTCTTCTTGATACGGATCGCGTCACGCATGAGCGCCTGAAAGCGAGCCGATGCGACATACGCGTTCAGGGTTCGATGAAACTCACGCAGTCCTTTCGATCCTAACGCCGTCAATGACAGATCACGGGCAAAAGTCTCGAGCGTCTGGCAATACACCGCAACCGCTTCGAGGAACCACCACTCACTTTGGAGCAGGTAGTGGAGCTTGTCCGCCTGTGCCAAATGCTGGCGCATCTTGCGCATGCCAGCAGCGAAAGCGTTGATGCTGTCGAGCACGGCGACGTTATCGAGGTCCCGCATGACCTCATGCCGGTAGGTGATCGCTTCCTCGCGCACCAGCTCGGTGTGGAAGAACGGCTTGAGCTTGTATTCGTCCCTCCCCATCGTGACCGCCGAGACGATCTGGTCGAGATTGAGATCGCCGAAGAACGCCGGCTCCGGGATATCGTCGGGCCTTGGGCCGTCTTCTGGCTTTTCGAACAGGATGCTGTGAAAGACCATGCGTATCCCCTTCATCCCTTCTTGTTTGAAGCTCACACTCCCGCCTCCGCAGACGAGGCCGGATAGTCCGTTTGCCGGTCCCCCTCTACCTTGGTACAGACAGACCGACCGAGCGGCGCAACAGGACAGTCCCTACGCCCGGATTGAGTCGAATGTCGTAAGAGAGACCCGTAGGCCGATATCCGAGAGATAGCTGCCCCATCATGCTTCCTTGCGCGCAGGGCAACGCTCCGCGATCAACGCAGAAACGCGGAGAGACTGACCGGACGGTGATGGAAACTGGGATCGTGCGCCGAACTAACTAAGGCGCATGTTTTAAGGCAAGTGAAACCGTTGGACGCGCGCCCACAGTGCCATACCCAGGCCTGTAGGCATCATCAGCCCGTTGCGGGCGGTTGCGGAGGAATGCCATCTCCGACGTCAATTTAAAGTCTACGCCTCGCAAGATGCAGGCACAACCCCCTTGCCAGTCGGTGTTTCGAGCAGACGATTCACGCGGTCCGGGACCGATTTTCGACCTCCAGGTTGAACACGCATGGTGAGGCGCAGCTAAATGATTGCTACACGAGCATGCGGTCAAGCGCGCTAGTGCTGCGTACGCAATCGGTCTCACCTTGCAGCAGGAAGCCATGCAAACCCACTCAACGCGACTAAGCGCCGACGAACTTCAGGCTCCTGCCGTCACGTCATCAGCCTCCCGAAGTGCACTCCACGACTGCTCTGCTTGACTCATGCTGCGACGCGTTACAGGTCGTCCCCGTGCCGCGACCCCATCCCAAACTCTCAGCACCGGCATCGTGCAAACCCTCAGGAAATGCCGCTTGCATCGGCATTTTGTTGCGGTTATATTGAACTGCGATATCACTTATCACTATGAGATAACTTATGAACAACGACATTCTTGTTTCGAACCATGGCCGTGTTGCTGTCATTACGCTGAATCGTCCGGCTCGCCTGAACGCGTGGACAACGGCGATGCGCGACATGATTATCGAAGCGCTGCAAGACCTGGATGCCGACGACGGCGTTGCCGCGATCATCATGACCGGCGCGGGCGATCGCGCATTCTCGGCGGGCCAGGACTTGTCGGAAGCGCACGACTTCGACGGTGCAAGAGCCGTGGAGTGGGTCAAGGAATGGGAGCGTTACTACACCGTGCTCCGCAGCCTGAAAAAACCGCTCGTGATGGCGCTGAATGGCACGGCCGCGGGTTCGGCGTTCCAGGTCGCGTTGCTCGGCGATATCCGGGTGGGACATCCCGGGGTGCGCATGGGGCAGCCGGAAATTAACGCGGGCATTGCCAGCACCACAGGCCCATGGATCATGAATTCCATGCTGGGCATGTCACGCACGATCGAACTCACGCTTAGCGGCCGCCTGATGGAAGCAGACGAGTGTTATCGCATTGGACTCATTCATCACCTGGTTGCCCAGGAGGAAGTGTTTGCGAAAGCGCTCGAAATTGCCAACGAACTCGCGGCCAAGCCGCCCGTCGCCATGCGGCTGGACAAGCAGCGATTCCGCGAGATGACGGAGGCCGGTTTTCGCGACTCCATTGAATCGGGCGCACGCATTCAACGCGAGGCCTACGACTCCGGGGAACCGGCCCGGATGATGGAGGTCTTTTTCCAGCAGCGGGCAAAGTAAGCCCCGGCGAAGCGGAGGCCGACGCCGCCGCGCGCGACTATTCGCGACTATTCATCTCATCTAGTGCGGGAGACCAGGCATGACTCAAGACTTCAATGCGACCCGACGGCGCATGTTCCAGGGTGCGGGCGCAATTGCGCTTGCCGGTTTGATGCCGGCGCTGGCCGGCGCCCAGTCAAAGCAGATCGTTGTCTCCGATCCGGGTGGTCCCTATACGGCAGCGTATCGCAACGCCTTCTACGACCCGTTCGAGAAAGCGACCGGCATCAAGGTGATCAGTGTCGCGCGCGAGTCCCAGCCCGTCGCGCAGTTGTCGGCCATGGTCCAGACAAGGAATTACGTCTGGGACGTGACCACGCTTACGCTCTCGGCCGATATTCCGTATCTTGAATCGAAGGGTTATCTCGAACCGATCGGGATGAAGGCCAGCGACTATCCCGATCTGATGCCGGAGGCCGTGACGGCGAACTGGCTGGGGGTCGACGTGTATTCAACCGTGCTCGCGTATCGGCAGGACAAGTTTGCGCAGAACGGCCCGAAATCGTGGGCGGACTTCTGGGACGTCGCACGATTTCCGGGCCGGCGCTGCCTCAGGCGCAGCCCGCTGGACACCCTCGAACAGGCGCTTCTCGCCGACGGCGTACCGCTCGACAAACTTTACCCGCTTGACGTCGACCGCGCCTTCAGGAGTCTGGACAAGATCAAGCCTCATGTAAGCATTTGGTGGACCTCAGGCGCGCAGGCAATGCAGGCGATCCAGAGCGGCGACGTCGACATGATCTCAACGTGGAACGGTCGTGCGCAGGCTGCCATCGACGCCGGCGCGCCGGTGAAGATCGTCTGGAACCAAGGACTCTATTCCATTGAAGGTTGGGGCATTCCGAAAGGCACGCCTCGAGCGGAAATGGCAAAGCAGTTCGTGCGTTTTTGCGCCGACGCGAAGCGCCAGGCCATGCTAACGGAGACCCTTGCGTATGGACCGACCAATAAGAAATCGTTCGATTCGATCTCGCCCAAGCGTGCAGCACTACTACCTACCTCACCGGATAACGTTCGCGACATGCGCCTGCCTAGCCCTCAATGGTGGGAAAACAATCGCCAGATGGTCACTGAGCGGTTCAACTCCTGGATCATTTCCTGAGGAACGATGTCATGAGCGCAAAACTCGACACTATCGGCATCGCGAAAAACTACGGTGAAACCGTCGCGCTGTCACCGACCGACCTGAGCGTTCAGGCAGGCGAATTCCTGACGCTGCTGGGTCCTTCCGGCTCCGGCAAGACAACCTTGCTGCAGATGATTTCCGGACTGGTCTCGCCTACGGCGGGCCGCATCGAAATCGACGGAAAAGACGTCACGGATATAGAACCGGGCAAGCGCGGAATCGGCATGGTGTTCCAGAGTTATGCGCTCTTCCCTCACATGAGCGTGTGGGACAACGTGGCGTATGGCCTGCGCATGCGTCGTCAATCTCGCGATGAAGTAAAACGGTCGGTAGCCGACGCGCTCACGATGGTTCGCATGACTGATTATGCGAAGCGCTATCCGAAAGAACTTTCCGGCGGACAACAACAGCGTATCGCCCTCGCTCGCTGCTTCGCCTACCGGCCTTCGGTCATCCTGCTCGACGAGCCCCTCGGTGCACTGGACAAGAAACTTCGGGAGCATATGCAGTCCGAGATCCGCAGGCTGCACAAGGAGCTTGGTGCGACCTTCGTTTATGTCACCCACGATCAGGACGAGGCGCTCACGCTTTCGGATCGCATCTGCCTGATGAACCAGGCCCGCATTGAACAGATTGGCACGCCGGCCGATCTCTATGATCGTCCGGCCACGCGCTTCGCGGCACAGTTCATCGGTCATTCAAACTTGCTTGAGGGGGCACTTGATGACGCGCGTGGCCCAGATGGTGAGGACATCCTGCTGAGCGCAGGCGGTCGTATACCGTTGCCGCAAGCGGGCATGGCCGGGGCCGAGTCGAAACATTGCCTGCTGGTACGTCCGGAAGCGCCGCGGCTCGTGCCACCCAAGAGCGGCTTTGTGGATGGCACGATCTCCGACATTGTGTTTTTTGGCAGCGATTCACGCGTCCAACTGACAATGCGAGACGGCACATCCTTCACCGTGCGATGCGAGCGCAACATCATGCCGCGTGTCGGCGAAACCGTGGGTGTTGTATGGGACCCGAGCCGCACCACGCTACTGCGAGCCTGAGGATAACCATGACCGTCGCCCTGTATGTACAACGTTCCCCTGACGCCGCCCGCAAGCGCCGCTTCGCGTGGCTGGCGAGCGGCATGCGCTTCCTGCCAATCTTGCCAACGTTGCTTTTCCTGCTGGTGTTCTTCATTTTTCCTGTCGGCGAAATCCTGCAGGGTGGGCTTTTCAACGCGGACGGTAGCTTGGGGTTCGGGCAGTTCCAGCGGATTGCTCACACGCCCGTGTATGCGAAGGTGCTATGGATCACCTTCTCGATCTCGTTCATGACGGCAGCCTTCTCGGTGCTGCTCGGCTATCCGGTCGCGTACCTGCTTAGCCGCTTGTCCGCCCGTTCGCGTGAACGCTGGCTGCTGTGGATCATGCTGCCGTTCTGGACCAGCTATATCGTCAAGACCTACGCGTGGATGCTGCTGCTATCGAAAACGGGCGTGCTGTCCACCATCGCCCTTTCGCTCGGGCTTGTGAAGGAAACCAGCGGCACGATTCCCTCACTGACGGGGGTGCTGATCGGCATGGTCCACGCCATGTTGCCGCTCGCCGTGATGACCATGCTGCCTGTCATGCGTGGTATTGACGACCGCCTGGCGCAAGCTGCCGAAACGCTCGGTGCGGATCGCGGCACCAGCTTCTTCACGATTTTCCTGCCACTGTCGTCGCCGGGCGTGGCGGCCGCTGGCTTGCTGGTGTTCATCACAAGTCTTGGCTTCTTTATTGTGCCGGCGCTGCTTGGCTCGCCGAAACAAACGATGATCGCGCAGCTCGTGATCTCGTCAGTGCTTGATCTTTTCGACATGCGCTTTGCTGGCGCGCTGTCGACCGTGCTGCTGGTCTGCTCGATCATTATTTTCTTTGTCTACGACCGGCTGGTCGGGCTAACTTCACTCACCGGCGATGTCCCCGACAAACGCCGCGGCGGACGCGCCCAGGGGGCCAAGCTCGCCATGCTGATCATGTTTGGCAGGCTCGCCGCTCCGCTTGTTCGTCGCAGGGAGGGCCGAGCCGTTACCGGCGTGGGTCCATTGCGCGTCTATACCTTCATGGTGCTAGCCGTACTGGTTGCACCCATCTTGTCCATCATTCCGTATGCGTTCACTCGCAGCGACTACATTGCATTTCCACCAACCCTGTTCAGCCTCAAGTGGTTCTCGACGTTCCTGCATTCGCCCGTCTGGCAAAGCGCGCTGATCCGTTCGTTCGAAGTCGGCTTTGCAACCGCGCTGCTTGCCCTTACGCTTGGTTTCGGCGCGACTCTCGCGCTCACCCGCATGTCGTCCCGCGCAAGCAAGCCGATGTTCGCGTTGCTCGTCGCCCCCCTGATCGTGCCGCGCATCGTGGTAGCGGTGGGTTTGCTTTATCTGTTCGCGCGGCTGGGATTGACCGGCACGAATACCGGCCTGGTCGTGGGTCACACCGTATTGGCAATCCCCTATGTGGTGGTCACGCTTGCAGCAGGTTTCAGGCAGTTCGACTGGCGCCTCGACGACGCAGCGCGCGTCATGGGAGCGTCGCCGTTGCGGCGTGTCACCACAATCTTGCTGCCGCTGCTCGCGACAAGCCTCGTGGCGGCATTCCTGTTCGCGTTTATTGTTTCCTTCGATGACCTGACTATCGCAATCTTCGTAAGCGGTGGCATCAACAGCACTCTGCCGAAGCAGATGTGGGACGACATCCAGCTTGCGATCACGCCGACGCTCGCGGCTGTATCAACCACGCTGATTGTCCTGATTGCGTTGATTGTTTTTCTTTCCTCCTATCTGAAACGTGACACCCGTTAAACGTGACACTCCACAAGCGTGACGCCCGCTGACTTCCGGTTTTCCAAAGACATAACCATGCACGCTTATTCCGAGTATTTTCCCCAACGTCATCCGAACGACGCGCTGGACTGCGCGCCGCTGATCGCGGCCGGTCTGCACCGAACGCCCAAAGCGGCTTTTCTGCACCTCGACGACAGTGTGATCACCTATGCCGAAGCCGCGAAGCGCATCGCGCAACTGCAGGGTTGGTTTCAGCAGCACGGCCTCGTCGCAGGCGACCGCGTCGCGGTGATGCTCGGCAACAGTGCGGCCCACATTCACTTGATCTATGCGCTGATCGTCAGCGGCCTTGTATGGGTACCAGTCAATACCAAGCTACGCCGCGCCGGACTCGAGTACCTGCTTCATCACGCGGAGCCGAAGCTTCTTGTGTCAGAACCCGCATTCAACAGTGTTGTTGCGGACATCGATCCCGGCACGGCAAGCCGCGTCGAAGTGCCGGAGTACGAGCCGGGCGCCAGCGCGCAGCCGGTGCAAACCCTGTCGATTGCACCTCACCTCCCGCTTTGCGTGATCTATACGTCTGGTACGACCGGGGCGCCCAAGGGGGTTGTGTTCACGCATCGCATGATGCGCATCGCCAGCGAGGCCGCGCTGCAGGTCGCTGACGTGCGCGAGGGAGACCGGTTGCTCCTTTGGGAGCCGCTGTGCCATATCGGTGGCGCGCAGATGCTTCTGCTGCCATTCCTCGAAGCTGTCGAACTGCATGTGGTGCCGCGCTTTTCCGCAACGAAGTTCTGGGCGCAGGTCGAGCGTTCGCGCACGACTCAGCTTCACTATCTCGGCGGCATTCTCGATATCCTCATGCAGCTTCCCGCGGCCGCTCAGCCCGCGCGGCACAGTATCCGCGTCGCCTGGGGTGCTGGCGTGGCTGCGTCGTCCTGGCACGCGATTGAGGCGCGGCTGCAAGTCCGCCTGCGCGAGTGCTACGGCATGACCGAATGCTCGAGCTTCGCGACGCTCAATACAACGGGGACGCCCGGCTCGATCGGCAAGCCCCTGCCATGGATTGACCTGGAGTTGCTCGACGAGCAGGGCTTGCCGGTGAAGGACAGTGAGGCGGGAGAAATCGTATTATCGAGTCGTGTGGAAGGAGCCTTCCTCCCGGCTTACCTGAAAAACGAGACTGCAACGCACGCGGCCATGCGCAACGGAAAGCTTTACACCGGCGACAGCGCCCGCCGTGACGCCGCGGGCAATCTATTCTTCGTCGGCCGTCGCACGGACAGCATGCGGGTGCGCGGCGAGAATGTTTCGGCGTGGGAGGTAGAGCGCGTTTTTGCAAACCATCCGGCAATCAGTGCGAGCGCGGCGATCGGCGTGATATCGGAAATTGGCGAGCAGGATATCCTGCTCCATGTACAGTTCAAGGATTCCCCTGTCGAGTGGGAGTCTCTGCTGGCATGGGCGGCGCCGCGCCTCGCAAGTTTCCAGTTGCCGCGCTATTACCGCGCCGTGGCGCAGTTCGAACTAACACCCAGCGAGCGCATCAAGAAGCACTTGTTGCCGCGCGATCCTACAGATGCATGGGACTGCACGCAGATGACCAGTGTTATCGTTAATAGATAAAGGTCTATCTGTATGCGATAATTCAGGCCAACATTCAACTGGCCGATATTTATCGTGACAAAGGCATCTCTCAAGAATCCAGGACGGAAAAAGAGCGCCGTCAACGCTGAAGGTGCGCCCATTGCGGACCCCACTGCTTCGTCGCTCTACGTTCAGTCGGTCGAAAAAGCGATGACAGTGCTTACTGCATTCGACGGCAGCAAGCGCCAGTTGTCGCTGTCCGAGATTGCATCGCTCACCGGTTTTGACCTGAGCGCGACGCAGCGCTTTACGTTCACGCTAGCGGCGCTTGGCTATTTGTTCAAGGATCCGGAAAGCAGGAAGTATGAACTGTCGCCAAAGCTGCTCGACTTCACCTATCACTATCTTACGTCTAACGAACTAGTCAGCCGCGCGACCCCTTATTTGCAGCAACTGGGCTCTGAAACCGAAGAGGCCACGAACCTTACCGTGCTCGACGATACGGATATTGTGTTCGTGCTTCGCATTGTCAGCCGCAACGTATTCAATGCGCACGTGATCACCGGATCGCGCTTGCCAGCCTATTGCACGGCTCCGGGCCTTGCCATTCTTGCTACGCTTAGCGACGGCGAAGTCGAAGATATCCTCGCGCGTACGAACCTGATTGCGTACACGCCTTCGACAGTGCATCAGCCCCGCAAGATCAAGGACCGCATCGCGCAAATCCGCAAGCAGGGATATGCACACACCGAAGACGAATACTTCGTCAGCGACATTTCAACAGCCGCGGCGATTACCAATTCACATGGGCGTGCAGTTGGCGCGGTGAACATCGCGGTCGCCCGGCCGCGCTGGCAAGCCGAGCGAGACGAGCAGCGCTTTGCGGATCTCGTGATTTCCACCGCGTCCGCCATCTCTTCAAGACGGCGAACCGAATGATGTGCGATAAACCCGTTTAAGCCGCATTCGAACAGGCCGGCCGCACATTGATCTTCAGCCCTTATTGCACACCGCACGCAATATGAACTCTCCGGCTGTACCCGGGACGACAACCGCTGGAGCGTCTTGCTCCGGCGGCAGAGAAGCGAGGACATTACCTTGCGCATCGTAAAACATCAGTGCGTTCACGAGGAGTGTTCTGCCCTGACAGTCCGCAATGTATTGTGTCCTGACCTCCTTGGCGGGACGTCCGAGCTGCACGTCCGTCTCTACCGTCAAGACCGTCCGAGTCCAGGCGTTGATGTTGTCGCCACTGCGAGCAATAGAGTCGGTATCAACGCTTATGGCCTCCGCCGGGTTCGTGAAGACCTGGACCCAATCCGACGCAATCGCCGAAGCCGACGATAAAAGCAGAAATGCGCCGATCGCAAGTATTCTATTCATGTTTGATCTTTATAATTTTGAGTTCCTGCCGGTTGGCGGGAAATATCTAAGCCAGATACAGATATCGTAACAGGCAGTGTGTGAGCGAGATTCTGTTTGTCTTCTGGTTTGAACGTCACACGCGATGACCGCGATAAAACGATTCGAATTCTTCAGCGCATCCACCCTGCGCGACGGCCCGGGCAGCGTGACGAGTGCCCGTCAGATGGTCCCCGTGTCCTTGCCGTTTACGTACATTGGCGGACGATTGATCCGCTCCCCGTGAACGCGTGTTACGAGAACAATCAGGCCCTGTCGGTCATGTAGGCGGCGCAACAGCATTCGACTAGCCGGCATCTGGCCCTGGCTTACGTCTGTGCTCAGCACGGCCGCGCTCTGCTGGTTCGCCTGCGACGGACGGCGGCCACAGCAGTTGCGATAACGACGAGTGCAGATGGTCGAGAAAGCGCGTCGCGCGCAATGAGCGTCCATGTCGCGAGCTGATCAGTGCGACGATATCGGCATCCGGCAATTGCCACCCATCGAGTAGCGGGACAAGACGGCCCGCGTGCAGATGCTCGGCGACGTCCCATTCGGAACGCGCAATGATCCCGAGCCCGGCAAGTGCCCAATCGCGTACGGTGCCGCCGTCGTTGCTCGTCAGGCATGGCTCGATCCTGACATTCGCCGGTGTGCCGTGCTGCATCGGCATGAAGCGCCACATCGTCACGTCTTCATCGTTTTCGCGTAGCGCGATGCAGTCGTGCACACGCAGTTCATCCGGGTGACGTGGTTCGCCTCGCAACGCGAGATAGCGCGGCGCCGCGCACAGGATGCGCCGGTTCGGCGCAAGGCGCCGGCTGACTAGCGTGGAATCGCGTAGCTCGCCAATATGAACCATCAGGTCCCAGGTGTCATCCGAAAGGTGCGTGGGGCGATCCGATAGCATCAGGCTTGCGGTCACTTCCGGATAGAGGCTGCGAAATTTGGCGATGACGGGTGCGATGTACCGCTGCCCGAATCCGAGCGGCGCAATCACTCGAAGATGCCCCGCCACCGTCCCGCGTCGCGACGCCAGCGTGTCCGACAGATTGCCGATGTCATCGCAGATCCTGCGCGCGTGCACCGCGAGCAGTTCGCCCTCATCGGTCAGCACCATGCGCCGGCCCGACCGGTCGATCAAGCGCATGCCCAGCCGCTTTTCCAGGAGATGCAAGCGCTGCGTGACAGCAGGCGGCGTGACATCGAGCTTGCGCGCGGCGTCCGCGAGCGAAGCGGCAGCCGTCAGCGTAATGAAAAAGTGCAGGTCTTCAGTCGAGATCATTGTCGACGTCATCATCGACGTAATTAAGCTGCGCGTTAAGTTGCGTGTTAACGAAGCAATAAGAAGATGTTAACCCCCGCGGCTATTTGACGGCCAATACTCTTTTCACCGCGTGCGAGCTCAAGTGCCGATGTTCGCGTCCATGCACGGTACGCCATGATGCCGCGCATGGAAATGCGATTGCCTTTCGATGACCCGCCGGGAATGTCAGCGCCGAATGCCGGCTGATGACACCGGCCGATAAGGAGCAATTGATGAAAAACCCGCGCATTGCCATTCTTGGCTTCGCGATCGAGTCGAACCGGTTTGCACCGGTTTCGACGCGCGCCGATTTCGTATCGCGTGCGTATCTGCAAGACGCCGCGCTCCTGGTTGACGCGAGAAGCGCGGCACCTGTTATGACGCCGGAAATCCCGGCGTTCGTTCGAACGATGGACGCGCTCCAAGCCTGGACACCGGTACCCATCCTGTTCGCGAACGCGGAGTCTGGCGGACCAGTCGAGCACGCATTTTTCGCCGATACGCTGCGCGAATTCGAGAAGCGGTTGCGCGCCGCGTTGCCGCTTGACGCCGTCTACATCTGTGAGCATGGCGCAGCGATCACGACAGAAGAAGACGATCCCGACGGCGCGGTGTTCACGCTGGTACGACGCATCGTCGGGCCGGCGGTACCGATCGTCGCCACCATCGACTTGCATGCGAACGTGTCGGACCGGATGGTCGACGCAGTCAACGCGCTCGTGTCGTACCGTCGCAATCCTCACACGGATATGGCCGAGCGAGGTGCCGAGGCGGCGCGGATCGCCATCGAACTGCTGGACGGTATGCGCACGTCCGTCGCCCATGTGCGAATGCCCGTCTGTGCACCGCCGACACAGTTGCTGACAGCCCCCGGCACAGGACCGTATGCTGAAATGATCCGACGCGCCGAAGCGCTCGATGATCCGCGCATTGTGAACGTCTCGATTGCCGGTGGATTCGCATTTGCGGACACGCCGAAGAACGGGCTGACGGTACTGGTCACCACGCGGGCAGACGCGCCGCTCGCCGCCCGGATTGCGAACGAGCTTGCGTCGTACGCGTGGCAGGAGCGTGCCGCATTCACGCCGCGGCTGACGCCACTCAACGATGCCGTCAACCTCGCGAAAGCAACAGGCGACGATACGTCGCGAGCCCCCGTGCTACTCGCTGACGTAGCCGACAACCCTGGCGGCGGCGGGCGCGGCAACACGCCGTTTATTCTGAAAGCACTCCACGAACAGGACGTGCGCGGTGCGATCCTCGGCGTCGTCACGGACCCGGAACTGGTGTCGGACGCCTACCTGGCCGGTACCGGCGGAACGTTCAATGCGCGGTTCAACCGGGCCGAAACCACCGTTCATTCAGAACGGTTCGACGTGCCCGCCCGGGTGTTGCGGCTGCATACCGGCAAAGGTATCGGCCGCCGCGGACAACTGGCCGGGTGCAGCTTCGACCTCGGTCCGTCGGTTGCGCTTCAAGTCGGAGGTGTGACGGTCATCGTCATCAGCAAGCGGCACCAGTGTCACGAGCCAATGTTCTTCGAGATGTTCGGCATTGATATCGCCAGCGTGCGCGTCGTGGTGTTGAAGTCACGCGGACATTTCAGGGCTGCGTTCGACGAGTTCTTTGCTGACGAACAAATCGTGAGCGTCGATGCGCCGGGCCTGACCTCGCCGATTCTCGCGCGTTTCGACTTCAAGAAATTACCGAGACCGGTGGTACCGCTGGACGACATTGCAACGTGGAGCACGACAGTCCGTGCGGTCCAGCCCAACAGCCACGCGAGTACTTAAATGAACGATACCTTGAATGCCGCACGAATCAGACCCCAGACCGCCCGGAAAGTCATTTGGCACCTGGCACCCCTGCTGATCCTGCTCTATGTCGTGAACCAGATGGACCGGGCGAATGTCGGTTACGCGGCATTGACCATGAATCACGAACTCGGCATGTCGGTCTCGCAGTTCGGGTTCGCGGCCGGCCTCTTCTACGCGGGCTACATTCTCGTTGCCGTGCCGAGCAACCTGATGCTGGCCCGGTTCGGCGCGCGGCTTTGGATGACCCGTATTCTCGTCACATGGGGAATCATTGCGTCGCTGACCGCATTCGTGAACAGCGCGCACACGCTGTACGTGCTGCGCTTTCTTCTCGGTATCGCCGAATCGGGTTTCTTTCCGGGGATGGTGCTGTACGTCACGTTCTGGCTGCCGCGGCAGGAACGGGTGTGGCTGATGTCACTGCTCTTTATCGCGATCCCGCTGTCGAACATGCTCGGCGCGCCGATTTCAACCTTCGTCATGGAGCATGTGCATATTTTCGGGTGGCCCGGCTGGCGCTCGATGTTCTTCATTGAAGGACTGCCGGCGATTGCGTTAGGCGTCGCCACCTTCATCCTGATGAAAAATCGGCCAGACGATGCCTCCTGGTTGACTGCGGACGAGCGCGCTGAACTGAATCAGGCGCTTGCAGTGGAGCAGCAGGAGGCGCGGCGGGTGTCGCCGCAAAGCGCGTGGAGTGCGTTGCTGGATCGGCGCGTTCTTGCCTTTGGGCTGATCTACTTCGGCATTAATATTGGCGTCGTCGCGCTGTCGTTCTTCATGCCACAGATCGTCGCCGAGTTTTCACGGACGTTCGCGGTGAACTATTCGGTCCTCCAGATCGGACTGATCACCGCGATTCCATTCTCGGTGTCGGCGTTGACCATCCTGTTGTGGGGACAGTATGCACGGCGTACCGCTGTCAGCGCGTGGCACGTCGCGATTCCTACCGCGGTGGGTGGTTTGTCGTTCGCCGCGGCGCTCTTCCTGTCCTCGCCGTACGAGGTGATGGCCGCCTTTACGCTCGGCGCCGTGGGCGTCTATACACCGCATGCGTCGTTCTGGCAGTTGCCTCCGCGCTATCTCAGCAATGCAGCGGCGGCGGCCGGGATCGGACTCATCAATACGATTGGCACGCTCGCCGGTTTCCTCGGGCCTTATGCGACCGGGTGGCTACATGATGTGACCGGGTCGTATCGCGTCCCTATGCTCGGCGTCGCCGCGCTGATGTGCATGTCCGCAACCATGGTCGTGCTCATCGAGCGCACGAGCCGCGCCGCGCCGCCATCGGTGAGACCCACTGAGCTCCCGGAACAGCGCGTCTCAAGATCGGTGATCTGATCAGAGGAGTTCCTTGAAACACCGTTAAGCATAAAAACTGCTTAATCTAAGCAGATATTCCCATTGGAATGGTAAGTGAATCTCCTATATCGTCGAACGGTTGGGCGCGTCAACGGAGGGAACAGGCAAGATTTTCCCGCGCGGGTGGATGCGAAATAATCGTGCGCGGGGTCCTGAACCCTGTGCAACATTCATAGGAGATTGCTTCATCATGGAATATCGTCAACTCGGTCGTTCTGGCCTCAAGGTGTCGACCATTACGCTCGGCACCATGACGATGGGCGGCAAGGGCAAATTTGCGAGCGTCGGCGAAGTCGGCCTCGACGATGCGCGTCGGCAGATTGACATGTGCATCGACGCGGGCGTCAACCTGATCGATACGGCGGACGTCTATTCGAATGGCGCGTCGGAGGAAATTGTCGGCGAGGCGCTTGGCGGAAAACGCAAGGGCGGTGTGCTGATTGCCACCAAGGCACGCTTTCCAATGGGCGACGGCCCGAATGACCGGGGCCTGTCGCGGCATCATTTGATCCAGGCTTGCGAGGCGAGCCTGCGCCGCCTCAAGACCGATGTAATTGACCTCTACCAGGTTCATCAATGGGATGGGCTCACGCCACTTGAAGAGACGCTGGAAGCGCTCGACCTATTGGTCCGGCACGGCAAGATCCGTTACATCGGCTGCTCGAACTACTCGGGTTGGCACCTGATGAAAGCGCTGCACGTGAGCGAACGAGATCGTCTGCCGCGCTTTGTGAGCCAGCAGATCCACTACACGCTCGAAGCACGCGAAGCAGAATATGAGCTCGCGCCGATCGCGCTCGATCAGGGACTCGGCATTCTGGTCTGGAGTCCGCTCGCAGGCGGCCTGCTGTCAGGCAAGCATCGCCGCGACGCGACGCCCGAAGGCACACGCCAGCTCGCAGGCTGGACCGAGCCGCCAATCCGCGACGAGCAACGGCTGTGGTCGATCGTCGACGTACTCGTCGAGATTGCCGGCGAGCACCAAGTCTCGGCCGCACAGGTAGCGCTTGCATGGACGCTCGGCCGCCCTGCCGTTGCCTCGGTGATCATCGGCGGACGCAACGAGACGCAACTGCGTGACAACCTCGGCGCGGCGAATCTCGCGTTGACCGCCGAACAGCGCGAGCGGCTCGACAAGGTAAGCGCGCCGCCCCTGCTCTACCCGTACTGGCACCAGGTGCAGACCGCACACGATCGCCTTGGAGTCCCGGACCTGTCGTTACTGGGACCGCATCTGAAGGCATAGGCCGATCCTGCCGGTCACACTGAAAAACAGTTCTGTCGTAATCGGGCGCTCTGCTAGGGAGAGCGCCCAAGACGAGCGATCTTTCGATGCTGAGGACACCGAACACCACCCTGAACCAAGTGCGCAGCAGACTGACTATCTGCCGGCAGGTCAGTCGGCTTTCCGGCTGAACGCTTCGAACGCTTGCTTGTAATCCGGATGCCAGCGCGACAGCGGCGGACGGTTCTCGACAATGTCTCCCGCTGCCCACAGGATGCGTCGCTCGTCGAGGGAGCGCGGTACATCGTTGTCGGGGCAGAGAATGTAGAAGTCGCCGGCACCCAAGCGTTCCATCATGAAATCGACCGTTTGCTCAGGGGTCCAGGCGCCGGCCGGCTTCTCCGCGCGCCCCTGAGCGGTAAGGTTCGTGAATACAAAACCCGGGATCAGCAAATGAGCGCTTAGCTGGCAATCCGGCGTGTTGCGCAGTTCATGCTGCAGCGCTTCGGTGAACGCCTTAAGGCCGGCTTTGGAAACGTTATAAGCCGGGTCACCGGGCGGCGTAGTGATACCTTGCTTGGAGCCGGTGTTGATAACCAGACCCGGGCGGCCGCGCGCGATCATTGAAGGGACGAAAGCCTGAGTGCCACGGATGGCTCCCCACAGGTTGACGTCAAGCACCCGTTCCCAGTTAGCGGCCGGACCGAAGATTGCGCTGCCAGGTTGAATCCCGGCGTTGTTCATGAGGATATCTGTCCCGCCGAAGCGATCCTGAACCGCTGCCTCAAGTCGACGTAGGTCCTCGACACGGCTGACATCCGTCTCAACGGCCATGACATCGTCCGCTCCATGAGCCGTCAGGATGGCGACTTCCTGTGCTGCTCGCGCGAGTCTGTCCGCACCCAGATCCGCGATGCAAACGCGAAGTCCGAGTTGCGCGAATCGCTTGGCAGCGGCGAGGCCGATACCGGCAGCACCGCCCGTGACAACGGCGACCGATCCAGCAGTGAAAGCAAAGTGAGTCATCAATGACCCCTCCTAGGCGAGTACTTGGCACCCTACCCCGTTGATTATCTCTGATCTTCCACTTCGCAACAATTCTTCAAAGCCTGCACCACGGTCGCCTTCCGAACAGGGCGCCTCGCTGTCGGAGCAGTCATCAATGATGCGCGTACAGCGTCTGACTCTGAAGCTCGGCTACGGGTGCTTTTGATCCGAATGCGCTCCCTTCGGATACACCACCGTAGGACGTGTCAGCAGTCGATGACGTATGAACGCGCGCTTCGGCGGCTTGAATATCGGCTGGGTAATTCAGGTCGTTGCGTGCCGGGTTATAGCCTGCCTGTTCGAGCTGCACAAGTTCGGCTTTGACTTCTGCACGCGTGACCGGTGCGTTGCTCACTTGTGCAAATGAGAGCGAGGGAGCGGCGAGAACAGCAGCGGCGAATACCGCGCAGATGAGTGATTTCATGATGGCTGCCTTTCAATGTCGGTGAGATGGTGTCGCTCACCACGAGCAGCACCTGATTCGCATTGTGCGTATCCGACCATGACCTCACGCCAACTTTCCCATTACAAATTTGTTATCCGAGCTGGTGCGTGTGCTGCCGCCCGGCACGCCGCGTACAATGTATGCGCGGTGCCGATCCTGCAGTCCGCTCAGCACGGCATTGATCTAACCTGACGTACGTCAGAGCTACGATACGTCTTCCTCAGTAAAGAAAGTGCCGATCCGGACACGCGCTCCTGACGCGGCTGACATCATCAGCCAACTGAAGCTGGATCGCTGCAGTTGACCCGCAGCACGAACTCGGCACATCCAGGACAAGTAAATGGATCTAAAGCAGCTTGAGTGTTTTATTGCCGTAGCCGAAGAACGTCACTTCACCAGGGCGGCACGACGGCTGAACATTGTGCAGTCCGGCCTTTCGCAAACAATCCGCATGCTTGAAGAAGAGCTCGGCGGTCCATTGCTCGTTCGTAGCACGCGTCGCGTTGATTTGACGCCCGCGGGCAAGGTTCTGTTGAAGGAAGCGGCTCGGGTGCTGGCAGCGGCCCGCGAAGCGCGCCTGGCAGTCACCCAGGTGCACGGCCTCGCCCGTGGACAGTTGCGCATCGGCTCGATTCAGAGCCTGGCGCCGTTCGTCGACTTGCCGGCCTCTCTAGGGCGATTTCGCGACCGATTTCCCGGTATCGATGTCCAGCTACTGCTGGATGGTGCGACGCCTTTGCTTGATGAAGTGAACGAGGGGCGGCTCGATCTCGTATTTACCCAACCCGGAGAAACCGGTGCCGGGATGGTGACAAGAATGCTGGCCTGCGAGGATGTTGTAGTGGTCTGTTCGCCGAGGCATCCATTAGCTGATGGGCCTGCGACCAACATGTTGGGTCTGCTGGACGAAACCTTCGTCGATCTCAAGCCCGACTGGGGAATGAGACGTCTGCTGGACCGGGGCTTTGCCGCTCTCCCTGGCGCTCGCACAACCGCTTTTGAGGTGAATGACGTATCGACGTTGCTCGATCTGGTCGCTCAGGGCCTGGGCATAGCGCTCGTGCCCGAATCAATCGCACGCGCGCGCGCAAAGGACGCGCGTGCAAGCCCAATTGCAGTGGCAAAACTATCTGACAGTGCCGCGCCTTGCTGGGAGCTCGTCGTCGCGTTCAAGGGACATAACGGACAACCATCCGATCGAATCACCAAGACCTTCCTGGACCTGTTGATTTCAAAGAACGGCGTAGCGGTGCAGTATGAGAACTAGATGATTTTCTCTTGCAACTCAGGACAAGCTGAACGTTCCCTGCATCTGCGCGCTCTCACCCGCGTTGGCCCAGCGTTAGAGTGCTGTTGCCGCGCGCTGCAGACCATCTGTCACCTTGCTGGACAAGTCGGTTCCCTGACGTGAAAATTCTGACAGGGATAGCCGGGCTTCAGCTGCGGATGAGTTGCTTGATCCACGCCGCTTTTATCGGCCGACCGGCCGTTTCCATGCATAAGGTCATTGCTGCTCGCAAGGGTACCGTCGGCAGTCGTTGGTTCTGGCTCGGATAACTGGGCAATACTGTTGGATACCGACATGCCTGCAGCCTCGCATTGGACAGGCGGAAAACTGAACAACACGGTGACTAGCGTCAGAACAGGTAGTGCGATACGAGCGTTCATAGTATGTCAGCAAGATGCGTTTTGACGACCGAATTTCAATGTAGCCAAATTTCAATGTAGATAAGGCAGCGTTAAGGTTTTCTCAAAGACCTGACTCATTCAGAAATCCGACGGATATTCGATCTCCGTTCATCATTTCGTTAACGCGGCGTTATTTTTGAACATCAAGGCATCGTAGTCTTGAGCAGATATCCCCCGTCCTTTTGACAGGAACGCCGCGAGTTGCCACATCGACTGATCACTCTGCGTCTTTCCGAATGAAGGCATGCCGGTCATCTTGACGCCGTTCTTGATGACCCAGAACATTAGCTTCGGATTATTCCGGCGATGGGCGTCGAGCAATGGCGGAGCAAGAGGCAGGATTCCCTGTCCAATCGAGCTAAGCTCTCGACCCGGCGCTCCGTGGCAATACACGCAGGTTGAGTTGTAAAGACGGGCTCCTGCCCGAACATTTTCTGCGCTAACCAGGTCGGCTGGAACGACTATATTTTGAGCGTGCCGATGCAGGGATTGCATATACGTCTCATGCAGAACCCGCGCAACCAAGGGGTTATGTCCCGACGACACGGAAACGTCGTAAATGCCCGACTCCATGAACGCCAGTCCCCCGGCAATGATCGCAACAGCGGCTCCTGCCAGCAACAGGCCCGCTTTGCCACGTCCTGAAAGGGATCTTTTCGTCGATACGCTCATGTTGTTCATCCGTCGAACCGCAGTGAAAGTTGGCTTTAGTATGCGATCTCCACATTGCGCCACACGGTCAAGAACATTACCATTTTGTTATCCGATGGTATCCTGCATCTATAAAAATATCTGCATTACTAACTATATTTCCCGTCACTCAAGCGAGCTTGGATCAACACGGCACGGCACGGCACGGCACCGGAATCATGCCGCAATCCTTGTGACCGACTTATTGACCGGGATCGTTTAGGTGCGTAACGAAAGGACGTATCTTTGCATCCTCCGGATTAACGTACACAACGTCGGACGGCACGCGCCGGGGTGCATCAACCGTAAAAAATACGGCGGGAGACTCCAGAATCTCGGTAATTGCATGCACGGTGTTCCGTTCAAACGTGACTAGCTGACCGGCCGTGAGCACGCGAGGATCTTCGTCTTCGATCGCAAATTTTACTTTGCCCGTCAGGAGATAGAGATGCTCCTCGCAGGTCTCATGGTAGTGGCGAGGTATTGGATAGTAGACGCGAAAGATTCGCGAGCTAGCTGAAGGCTCGTCGGTGAGATAGGTGTCTACAATCGTGCTAACTGCCTCGTCGGGAAACGTCTTGATGATGTCGTTCACGTCAAAAAAATTGAACACTTCATACTCCTTTGTATTCATCTCCACGTTGAATTACCGCTCTTGTCGCTGCGGATGTTTCCACTTGGACGCAACTTTCCAAGCATCGCAAGCGTTTCTCGCGCCGAATATTTCACGGTTTCACGCAACAGCCATCATGGCCGTTTTCGTCCTGTCAACCTACGGCCCCCTTCTGGTGATCCTATAGACCACAGCGGGTGGCAGATTCCGAACGGTCTGCCCTACGCGGGTAGCTTTCAACCCCAGACGAGCGAGGATTGCATGCGGCACGGGACAACGAAATCCGTAGGTAAATTGATAGAATGCCCCGTCAGGGCGGATATAGCGAAAGGCGCCACGAAGGACAGAAATCACTCTTCGCCGCGACATGGACAGTAACGGCAGACCGCTGACCACCGCGCCAATCGAAGCAGGTGGAAACAGATCGAGCGTCGAAAGCCGCGATGCATCAGCCAAAAGCACCCGGGATTGCGGGAATCGACGGCGCAGCAGCCGAGCAAAATCTGGGCTGCTTTCAATCAGAGTAAGTTCAGTCTCGCTCAGGCCTCGACCCAACAGCGCTTTTGTAAACACCCCGGTTCCGGGGCCAAGCTCGAGGACGGGGCTATCACACGGATCAATGTTCTGAGTAATAAGCCGACCCAGTGCTTCTCCCGATGGAACAACTGCTGAAACGCTCAGCGGGTTGGAAAGCCATGAACGGAAGAAGTGCAGGAAGTCAGAGTTCGAAGTGCCGTATGTCATGGATCGATTCGTGTCGAGTCTGGATGGTTCGCCGGAAAGGACTCGTATGCCCTCAGCCAACGGCGCAGTCAGACATGCTTTCAGAGGGCAGAACAGCCCCTCTTTGGCCGTCTACCTTATCGGACGCAGAAAACCCGAGGTGGTTCATTCGCTGCTTCATGGCGGATCTCGGTGCGTCCCGGCATAGGTCCCGGTAATGGTCAATTCGAAACTGTTAGCCCCGGAAAGGTCTTCGTTACACGGCCATTTGATACACCTGGCGAGCCACCTCGGGCGTCACGCCGCCGCGCTCGCCCAGCGCCGTCATGCCGTGCTCTTCAAGCTTCGCCACGAGCGTGCTGATGGAAGAGCCGCCGATATCGTAGTCGCGCAAGCGGGTGCCGACACTCAAGCGCTCGAAGAACACGCGGGTCGCAGTGATTGCCCCGGCAATACGATCGTCCTCGCTGCCTCGCGTAATGTTCCAGACACGCTCCGCGTATTGCAGCAACTTTACACGCTTCTCGTCGCGACGCACGCGCAGCATCGCCGGTAGGACAATGGCGAGTGTCTGAGCGTGATCCAGTCCGTGCAGCGCGGTAATTTCGTGGCCAAGCATATGCGTCGCCCAATCCTGGGGCACGCCGGCACCGATCAAACCGTTAAGCGCCATGGTGGCGGCCCACATGAGATTCGCGCGAACCTCGTAGTTGAACGGATCGGCGAGTGCTTGCGGGCCAACCTCTGTCAGTGTGATCAGGAGTCCTTCCGCAAAACGGTCCTGCACGCTTGCACCAACCGGATAGGTCAGATACTGCTCCACGATATGAACAAACGCGTCCACTACCCCGTTGGCAATCTGCCTTGGCGGCAACGAATAGCTCGTTGTGGGATCGAGCACTGAAAAACGCGGATAAGTCGCTTCGCTGCTAAACGCAAGCTTGTCGCCTCGCGCACGGTGGCTGATAACGCCGCCGCTGTTCATTTCCGAACCGGTCGCAGGCAGCGTCAACACGCTTCCAAACGGCATCGCGTCATGCACCTGCGCCTGCTTTTCCAGAATGTCCCACGGTTCGCCGTCGAACTTCAGCGCAGCCGCAATGAACTTCGTACCGTCGATGACCGAGCCTCCGCCAACTGCAAGCAGAAAGTCGATGTTCTTCTCGCGTGCCATCGCGACCGCTTGCATCAAGGTCTCGTAGGTCGGATTCGGCTCGATGCCGCCGAACACGAACCATGCGCGCTCTCCTAGCGCCGCCTGCACTTGTGCGAGCACGCCATTGCTCTTGATACTGCCGCCACCGGAAGTAATCAGCACGCGAGCGTCGTATGGAATTTCTGAATTCAACGCGGCGATCTGGCCTTCGCCGAAAATGATCTTGGTCGGATTGTGGAAGGAAAAGTTTTGCATATGACCTCTTGTTGAATGCGTGCCGGATCAGCCGCTCGATCTCGATGATGTCGCGTCATTCGCGGTTATTCAACGGGACGGCTTGAATAGATTCAGCACGAGTAGAGATCAATCGCGTGTCACGCACAACATGCAGCCGAGAAGCCGATCCTCGACACTGCTGCTACATTGCGTTCAATCGGCGATCTGCGTCAGATCAAGACGAGAACTGGCGGCGGGCGTTCGGGGTCGGCCGGCTTCCTTGATTAACAACACCAGGATACACGTGCCGATCAAGCTACCGCCCATGACCAGCAAACCCGCGGAAAATGATTGCGTGACCGCGCGGACATAACCAACGAGATACGGCCCGGCGAATGCGCCCAATACGCCCACGGCGTTGATCGCCCCGCTGACCGACCCGGTCACGCGACCGGGCAGGATTTCTGTCGCGATGGACCAGAGCACCGGTTGCGAGCCATACAACGTTGCGCCGGCGATCACCAGAAGTCCCATGTTGAAGACGAACGTGTTGCTGCCATAGGTCAACCCGCCGATTACCAGCGCCGCGCCTGACACGGCGAGAGGAAGCGCGGAGAAAAGGCGGCGATCAAGCGTACGGTCTGACCAGTAGGTCAGGATCTGCATGACGACAATAGCGCATGCATAAGGAATCGCGCTGAGCCAGCCGACTTCGGTTTGGGACAAGCCGGGCTGCTGATGGATCACGCTCGGCAACCAGATCACGAAGCCAAGGAAACCGACGTTCCATAGAAGGATTGACGCCGTGAACAACAGGACGGGCAAACGCGTCATTTGCGACCCGAATGAGGCGGGTACTCCCGGCGCCTCCCTTTCGGCGCGTAACTTGTTTTCGTTCTCGATCTTTTCGACGATGCGCGCACGATCGGCCTCGCTCAACCACTTCGCATGCAGCGGGGAGTCTGCCACGCCCCAAAGCCAGACAAACACCCAGACAAGCGGAAAAACACCTTCGATAATAAACAACGAACGCCAGTCGCCTGAACGCAGAATATAGCCAGCGATAGGACCACTAATTACTGCCGCCAGCGGATAGCACAGTTGCCAGATGCCATTAGCGCGAGCTCGCTCCGACGGCGCAAACCAGTTCTTGACGAACAACAGGAAAGTGGGAAACACGCCCCCTTCGAACAGCCCGATCGCGAAGCGTACGATCACCAGCTGGGTTGCGCTATGTACGAAGCCCTGCGAGATTTCAGTCAAGCCCCAGAACAACATCAGGACGGCGACCAGCATCCGGCCATGCCCTTTATCGGCTAGCCAGCCGGACACGGTCTGAGACATGCCATAGCCAAAAAACAGCACACCGGAGGCAAACCCAAGCACCGACGCCGTGATGCTCAACTCCTTACCCATCAACGGTATGGCGAAGCCGATGTTAGTACGGTCCATGAACGCAATGATGAACGTGATCATCATCACAGGGAGTAGGCGAAACCAACGCTGATCCATCATTTGTCTCCTGGATTCTCTCGCTCAGGCGCAGCGGTCTCGTCGCTGAGGTCTACCGGGCGCTATTCGATTGTCATCCGCTGAGCGCCGGGGGTAAATGCCAGGCTTAAGTCGCGGCCCGGGTACAAGACACGCTAAAAAGGCACGCTACAAGCAACGGCACGAAGGATATTGTTTGAAATCGAATACGCGCGGCTCGTGCGCCGGCAATACCGTGGCGTTAAGCGCCGCCAGGCGCCTGAAGCTTGCGGAGTACGCACGCAGATCCGTGTGATTTCCGTTGGGTATCGCCTGGCTCTCTGTGCCCGGCCAGCTTTCGTACAGAGGCACCAGATCCCCGGCAATCAGGAACCCGCCTTCTGCGGTATTCACCAGCACCCCCTGTGAGCCGGACGTGTGGCCCGGGAGCAGTAAAGCGCGTACCCCAGGCATGATCTCGGCGTCCCCCTCGAGCACTTCCATGCGGTCCAGAATGTCGACCCACGAAGGGATCTTGCCGAGCTGATTGGTTTCGTAAATGGGCCGTTGAAAAGGCACCGGCCACACGGCTTCTTTAAGCTCCGCCTCTTGCACGTAAAAACGAGCGTTCTTCAACAGCGGCGCCCCTCCGACATGATCGTTGTGCAGATGCGTGAGGATGACGTGCGTCAAGTCGGAGGGATCCACGCCCAGGCGTGCCAGCTCTTCGTTCAGAAGATCCTGCTGGTCTCCGTCGTCGCTGTAAAAACGCGCGGCGCGACTCCGGGTACCCGGTCCCGTGTCCACGAGCAGAGTGCGATTCTGGCTGCGCAACAACCATGCGATACACGGAGCGTTCAGCCGCGCGCCGCCACAATCCGTGCGGTACAGGAAGCCTGAGCGTTCGTGGTTGCGGATCGTGCCGCAGTTAAGCGGGTGGATGGTGAATTCGTCGGCGTGATCATTCGTAAGCTTCGAAGATTCATGCATGGGCGTCTCTTGAGTGCGCGGTATCGCCGGCGCCTTATGACTTCGTTGCCACGAAGAGTTTTCCTGGCCGACATCTGAAGTGGAAGCGCAAACGTCCCGGAATTCTTCATTCGACTGGTAAGCGCTTACTCAGAATGTAGAGAAATTGAACCTATCTGTCAACAACCGGCACTCAAGGAAAACCCAAGCCATCGTAATTCAACCCTATAAAAACAGATATTTATGCCGCTTTACTCAGGTAT
Organism: Caballeronia sp. SBC1; assembly: GCF_011493005.1. NCBI lineage: Bacteria > Pseudomonadati > Pseudomonadota > Betaproteobacteria > Burkholderiales > Burkholderiaceae > Caballeronia > Caballeronia sp. SBC1. The sequence continues at coordinate 817,128 of NZ_CP049158.1, read as the reverse complement.
CGATCGTTATTTAATTTCTCATCTCGGCGAAGATAGATCGACCCCGCTCTCTTTATGGTAAGCGATTACCGAAAAAATCGAACGTACGGGCAAATCCCGCGCACATCGCCAAGCCAGGCTTAACCGCTGCTGGGAGGACGGCCCGTCGTGCCGCGCACGATCAGGTCGGTGGGCACGATGTTCTGAGAACTGGCGGGCCGCCCTTCTATATGCGCGAGCAGGTACTCGGCGCTGCGTGCGCCGATTTCGTCCGCGGCCAGACGCATCGTGGTTAGCGGTGGCGTGGTAAAGCTGGAAAATTCGATGTCGTTGATACCGGCAATCGACAGTTCGCCGGGAACGTTGATGCCGGCTTCGTGCGCTTCGGCAAGTGCGCCCACCGCCAGCAAGTCCGTGCCGCAGATAACAGCAGTCGGCCGGATTGGACCCTGCATCAGCGCGCGCATGGCCATTTGGCCTTCAATGATCTTGTGCGGCATCTCGATCAGGTGCTCGTGACGCAACTCGAGCCCGCGCGCCCGCAAGGCTGCGCGCACACCCATGATGCGATCGGCCGCGCGATCGCTGTGCTGGGTCATCTGCGTGATCATGCCGAAATGCACGTGCCCGAGATCGAGCAGATATTCCGCGATGCGCCGCCCGACCGCGACGTTATCGAAGCCTACATACGGATGATGTTGATCGACGGTCCAGCCGTTCACGAGCGGAATCTGCTCCTTCTCGAGCAGTTCGTAAAGAGCGGGGGAATGACTGCGGCCCACCAGCATCAGCCCGGCAATGCCATCGGCGATCAGCGCGCGGACCTGCTTGAGTTCGTCCTCCTGGTCATAGTACGAACAGGCCAGAAGCAGCGTATAACCGGCTTCGCCAAGACGTTTTTGCAGCGCGAACACGCCGAGCGCAAAGTTCTGGTTTTCAAGCGACGGAATGACTGCGCCGATGGTCTTCGAGCGTTGGGACGCAAGCGCGCGCGCGGCCGCATGGGGCGTGTAGCCAAGATTTTGCGCGATCTCGCGTACCCGGTCCTGCAATGCCTGCGCAACCGTGGCGTTGCCGTTAAGAACACGCGAAACGGTCGCCGTGGAAACTCCGGCGGCGCGCGCGACGTCCATGACTGAAACCGCGTTGGACTTGCGGCGCGGCGCCCTCTTTTTTAATTCCGTGTTCAACGTCCACCTGCTTCTCGTCGTAGGGTCATGAATGATGCCATTCACGACCGCATACTACAACGCGACGCGCTTTCCCGACGATGGACCGCCACATTCAATCGATCCGGGCCGGATCCCCGTCGAATTCGACCAGGCAGCCGAAGCCGCCATGAAACAGCGCTTCGCGCGAGTCTTCTATCTTCCCGGTTGCAGCGATCTCGGCCGCGTGCAGTTCAGCGTCGTCCTCCGGCACAAAGCCGAGATAGCGCACGTTGGCGTTGTCCCAGCGATTGCGCGCGTTATTGGACACGCCATAGACGATCGCGAAGTGAAAATCCGGATAGTCGATACAGCGGCGTGCCACCTGCACCATGTCGCGATGGCTGATCCAGGTGAAGAGGTGCCGTGGCGCGCTCGGCTGGTCGTCGGGGCGAAACGACCCAATGCGGATGCACGCGACCGACATGCCGTGCTTGTCCGCGTACATCCGGCCAAGCGCCTCGCCGAACACCTTCGAGATGCCGTAGCGGCTGTCCGGGCGAGGCTCGACCGCGTTATCGATCATCCGGTCGCGACGATGAAAACCCACTGCATGATTCGAGCTCGCGAACACCACGCGCTTGACGCCCGCTTGCCGCGCCGCTTCGAACACGTTGTAGCAGCCTTCAATGTTCATATCGCGGATGCGCTCCCAGCGATCCTCGTCAGGAATACCGGCAAGATGGACGACCACGTCGACACCTTCCATGACGGGAAGAAGATCCTCCAGCCGCGTGATGTCCGCGGTCACGATTTCCTCACCTGCCTGCGCCTCGGCTTGCGGCGCAATGTCGGCCAGACGCAGCGCATAGTGGCCCTGGAAACCGGCGCGGAGCACGCGCCCAATGTGGCCCGCCGCGCCGGTAATCAATACTCGAGTCATTGATACTCCGTGTGATTGAAGTAAATACGGTTATTCGGTCTGGCTTTTCTGCGCGGCGTAGCTAAGCGAGCGGCGGTGGTGCGCTTCAAGATACGCATCGCGCGATGGCACCAGGTGCTCCCGGCACAACTTGATCAGCGATTCCCGGTCGGCCGCCCGAAGCGCCTCGATCATCTGGTGATGCTCGGCGCGAGCCTTTTCCAGGTACTGAGGAAACACGATCGAGACCGACCGGATAGCGTGCGTGCGGCGTTCATACTCGCGAATCGCCTCCGTCAGGACCTGGCTTTCCGAAAGCGCAAAGAATGCATGGTGAAAAGCCATGTTTGCGCGGAACACGCGCCGCAAATCACCGGCATCGGCCGCTTCGTCATGCTCTGCCTGAATGACCTCCAACGCGTCGAGCGCCTCGCTGCTCACCGGAAAAACAATCCGCCTCGCCGCGTCGGCTTCCAGCAGTTCGCGCAGTGCGTACAGCTCGATGACCTCGCGCGGGGTGTACGACTTGACCAGCGCGCCTACGTTCTTGCGGCGCTCCACCAGCCCGCGCCGCTCCACTTCCGCCAGCACCTGCCGCGCGACGTGGCGCTTCAGGTTGAAACGCTCGCACAAATCGTCTTCCACGAGCCGTTCTCGCGGATGCAGAACGCCAAGGACGATTTGCTCCTCGAGTTCGTCCGAGACGCTGCGCATCGTTTCGTCGATATTGCGGTCGCGCTCGACCGTCTTCGCGACGGGTGCATCGGAGAGTTTGGACTTGGCAGCGTTGCTCATAAAAGGGTCCGCAAAATGATCTAAGCCGGGAGCCTATACGAAAATGGGGCCGTCAAACCTTGTTTCCGTCGCCGGGAACGGTCGCGGTAACGCGAGTCGCTTGCAAAAAATCAAAGTCGCAGCCCTGGTCGGCCTGGGTGATCGTGGTCAGGAATAGCTTGCGATAACCCCGCTCGTCGGGATCGACCTCGCGCGCCGGCAAAGCGGCAAGACGCGCTGCAATTTCCTCGTCGCCGAGGGCAAGTTCGATCGATCGTTCTGCCACGCTCAGGCGAATCCGGTCGCCCGTTTGCACGATCGCGAGCGGACCGCCGATGGCCGCTTCCGGTGTCACGTGCAGGACCACCGTACCGGACGCCGTGCCGCTCATGCGGCCATCCGAAATGCGCACCATGTCTTTCACACCCAGGCGGCCGAGCTTGCGCGGGATCGGAATGTAGCCCGCTTCCGGCATCCCGGGTGCGCCGACCGGGCCGATCCGCTTGAGCACGAGTATGTCGTGCGCTTCCACGTCCAGTTCCGGATCGTCGATACGAAGAGCCAGATCCTCCGCGTCCTCGAACACGACGGCCCGGCCTTCATGCTCCATCAGGCTCGCGCTTGCCGCCGACTGCTTGATGATCGCGCCGCCCGGCGCGAGATTGCCACGCAACACCGCAATGCCGCCTTGCGGAAAGATCGGGCGATCAAATGGGCGGACGACCTCTTGCGGAAAACTTGCAGGAGCGGCATCCAGCTCCTCGCCGAGTGTGCGGCCGGTCACTGTGAGCGCGTCGAGATGCAGCAGGCCTTTCATCTCGCGCATGACCGTGGTCAAACCTCCGGCGCGATGCAGGTCCTCCATGTAGTGCTGTCCCGACGGCTTCAGATCGACCAGCACCGGCGTTTCGCGCGCCATCCGGTCGAGCTGCGCAAGGTCGATGCGAATGCCGAGCCGCCCCGCAATCGCCGTGAGGTGGATGATGCCGTTGGTCGAACCGCCGATCGCGAGCAGCACCCGCAACGCGTTTTCGATCGCTTTTGGCGTCAGGATTACCGCGGGACTCAAGTCCTTCCCAATCATCGCCACGGCCTGCGCGCCGGTGCGCTCGGCGATGCGAATGCGATCGGCCGTCACCGCTGGCGCCGACGCGCCGCCCGGCAACATGATCCCCAAGGCTTCCGCAATGCAGGCCATCGTGCTTGCCGTGCCCATCACGGAGCAGGTTCCCACCGTTGCAACGAGTTGATTGTTGACGGCTTCGATCTCGGCCTCGTCAATCTGATCGCCACGAAAACTCGCCCAGAAGCGACGGCAGTCCGTGCATGCCCCAACCCGTTCGCCCCGATGTGAACCCGTGAGCATCGCGCCCGTAACAAGCTGAATGGCGGGAACGCCCGCCGCGGCCGCGCCCATCAGTTGGGCCGGGACGGTTTTGTCGCAGCCGCCGATCAGCACCACCGCATCCATGGGCTGAGCCCGGATCATCTCCTCCGTGTCCATCGACATCAGGTTGCGGAGATACATGCTGGTCGGATGCGAAAAACTTTCAGCGATCGAGATCGTTGGAAATTCGACCGGCAGGCCGCCCGCCAGCATCACACCGCGCTTCACCGCTTCAATCAATTGCGGCGCGTTGCCGTGACAGGGGTTGTAGGCGCTGCCGGTGTTCGCTATGGCCACGATCGGGCGCGACAGGGCGTCGTCCGTATAGCCCGCGCCCTTGATGAACGCCTTGCGCAGAAACAGCGAGAAGCCTTCGTCGCCGTAGTTCGTCAGGCCCTGCCGCAAGCCGCTTTTCTTCTCGCTCATCGCTGCTCCTAACTCTTCAATGAAATTATTGATAATCTTGACGACAATCTTAACGATATCTATAGTGCTTCCGCAAGGGGTTCTTTTTCGTCTGTTATCTCTCTACACAGGATTCGTCCCGAGGTTTTCATGAAGCATGTCGTGGCCTATCGTCCGTTGCCTCCTGCCGTGCTGGACGTTCTTCGCAAGCACTGCTCCGTCGACGTGGTCGACGTTTCTTCTGGCGGCGACCTCGCGCCATTTCGGCACGCGCTCGCCTCGGCTCACGGGATCATCGGCAACAATCTCAAGATAAGCCCTGATCTCCTCGATGCTGCGCCGTCGCTCCAGGCCGCCTCCACCATCTCGGCCGGCTTTGACGCCTTCGACGTCCCCGAGCTCTCGCGCCGCGGCATCTTCCTTACCAATACGCCGGACGAAGTCACCGAAACCACCGCCGATCTCGTCTTCAGTCTGATCCTCGCCACCGCGCGCCGCATCTCCGAACTAGCGGACTGGACCCGGCGCGGTCAGTGGACCCGTTCTGTCGGCGAAGCGCAATTTGGTGTCGACGTGCATCACAAGACGCTTGGGATCGTGGGGCTTGGGCGCATCGGCAGCGCAGTCGCGAAACGTGCTGCCCTCGGTTTTGGCATGGATGTGATCTACTCCAACCGGTCTCGCAATCAGGAAGCCGAGCAGCGGTATCGCGCGCAATGGCGGCCGCTCCCGGATCTGCTGGCAAGCGCCGATTTCGTCTGCCTGCTCGTCCCGCTTTCTTACGCCACCGAGCGTCTTATCGGGAGCACCGAGCTCGGCCTCATGAAGCCGTCCGCCATTCTCATCAACTGTTCGCGTGGACAGGTCGTCGACGAAGCAGCCCTCATCGAGCATTTGCGTGAACGACGCATTCTCGGTGCCGGTCTCGATGTCTTCGAGCGCGAGCCCTTGCCGCACGACTCGCCGCTGCTGCAATTGCCTAACGTGGTGGCGGTGCCTCACATCGGCTCCGCTACGCGCCAGACGCGCGAGAACATGGCCATGCGTGCTGCGCGCAATCTCATTGGCGCACTCGACGGCAATCTCTCCTCTACCTGTGTCAATCCCGAAGCACTCAAAGCCCGCTCGTCCCTCCGACATCTCGCGGGATGAATGATGCGAGACACCCTCACTTCAACGATAAGGAACACGCGATGACTTCTGTCAGCCGGCCTCACGGCGTCTATTCGCCCGTGGTCACGCCGTTCACCAAAGACCTTCTTCCCGCTTACGATCGCTATGTTCGTCATTGCCGATGGCTCATCGAACAGGATGTGGGACTCGCCGTGTTCGGCACCAATTCGGAAGCGAATTCGCTCGGGGTCAGCGAGAAAAAGAAGCTTCTCGAAACGCTGGTTGGCGCGCAAATCCCGATCGATCGTCTGATGCCGGGCACGGGCTGTTCGGCACTCACGGACACGGTGGAGCTGACGCGTCATGCGCTCTCACTGGGCGTCAACCATGTGCTGATGCTGCCGCCGTTCTATTACAAGGGCGTCACCGACGAAGGCCTGTTCCGCAGTTATGCGCAGATCATCGAGCGGGTGGGTTCGGAAGCACTGCGCATTTATCTGTATCACATCCCGCCCGTGTCCCAGGTGCCGCTCAGCCTCGGGCTGATCGAACGACTACTGACTGAATTCCCGGGCGTCATCGCCGGCGTGAAGGACAGTTCAGGCGACTGGAGCAATACTCAGGCAATGCTCGAGCGCTTCCAGCCGCGTGGGTTCGATGTTTTCGCCGGCAGCGAAACCTTCCTGCTGGCCACATTGCGAGCGGGCGGCGCGGGCTGCATCACGGCAACCGGCAATGTCAATCCGGCGGCGATTGTGAATCTGTACCGTCACTGGCAGTCGGATGACGCCGATGCCCGCCAGACAGCACTCGACGCCACGCGTGCGGTGTTCGCCAAGTTTCCAATGATCCCTGCGCTCAAAGCCGCGATCGGCGTTTATTCGAATGATCCCGAATGGGGTGTCGTACGCCCGCCGCTCGTTGATCTGACTACAGCCCAATGCGACGCGCTCGCCTCGGCATTGCATGAGATCGGCTTCTCGATGCCTGGGATCGAAGTAGCGGCATAAAAGCGGCATAAAGCGAAAAACCGCCGGCTGCATGTATAACCGGCGGTTAGATTATTAGTTTTACTGACGACTTGTTCACGACTTATTTACGTGCCCTCTCAGGCCCAGTCGTCCAGCGCATATTCGTTTAGCGCTGCCTCGTCGAAATCGAAGCCCAGGCCAGGACGGGTCGGCACCGTCAGCCTGCCGTCCGCGAACTCCAGTTGCGTATCGACCAGTCGACGAAAATTCAGCACCTGATCATCGGGGAAAAATTCGACATAGCGCGCATTGGACGTCGATGCCACCAGATGCACGTGCAAATCGTGAAACCAGTGCGGGCACATCGTCACACCCACAGCCGCCGCCGACGCCGCAATCCGCCGCCATTCGCTGATCCCTCCGCACACTGCCGCGTCCGACTGAAGGATCATCGCCGCGCGTTTATCGAGCAGCTCCTGATGGCGCCAGCGTCCCGCTTCTATCTCGCCTGTCGCAACCGTCACCGGCGTGCGCCGGCTCAATTGCGCGTGGCTCTCGATGTCGTCCGGGCTGAACGGCTCTTCTATCCAGTACGGGTTGAACGGTTCGTACCGGCGCATATATTCCAGCGCGGTCGGAACATCGGACCAGGCGTTGTTGGCATCGAGCATCAGCAGCACGTCGTCGCCAATCGCCTCCCGTGCTGCCCTGATCCGGGCTTCCTCACCGCGCGGATCAAGCCGCCCGACCTTCATCTTCACGGCGCGAAATCCAAGCGCCACGTAACTCGCCATCTCGTCGCCGAGATGCTCCGGCGTCTTGCCCTCGAGGTAATAGCCGCCGCTGGCATACGCCGGCACGGTTGTGCTCGATGTCCCGCCAAGGTACCGGCTTAACGGCAAGCCGGCCGCTCGCGCGTTCCTGTCCCACAGCGCGATATCAATGATGGACAGCGCTCGCATGACCGATCCCGCACGCCCTTGCAGCAGCGACTCCTCGTACATTGCGCGCCACAGGCCTTCAATATCAAGGGCGGATCGCCCGCGCAACAGCGGTGCAAACAGTTCGCGCACGGCATAGGTGACGAGCATGCCCGCACGGCTGCCGCTGTAGCAAAAGCCAATGCCGTACCGGTCGTCGGCCGTGGTGACTCGCACGACCGTGTAGTCGCGAGCGGTAACTAGCCGTGTCGAAAATGCAGTCTGGCGGTCGAGTGGGACGCGGATAGTGCGCGCCTCCACCGAAACGATCCGGGAACGGGTCTGATAATCGTCTTGCTCTGTTTCAACGATGGCTTGATTCATGGCAATAGGTCAACTCAGAAAAAATTAATGACATTTCCCGTTCATCGCGCTTCATCCTGGCGTGACAGGAATGGAAGGCTTACGCGGCGGTGGACTGCCCCTCGGCTGCCTTATCTGCCGCGCGCCGGCCGATGACAAGCAGCATGGCCAGCACACCAATCAGATCGATTACCGCGCCGAGCACAAAGCCGCTGCTGTAACCGCCGAAGTACTGGACCGCAATGCCCATCATGGTCGGCCCGACGATGCCCGAAATGTTGCTCAACAAGTGAACAAAGCCGCTCACGCCACCCAGATGCCTGCCTGGCACAAGCTCATGCATGACTGCCCAGCACGCCTGCGACGAAGCTGTCAGAAACATCACGGCGCACGCGACCAGTGCCACCGCGGGCGTGACGGAATCGACCATGCTGACGCCCAGCAGCGCGAGACCCGACAATGCGAGCGGCACCGTAGCCGAGACCTTGCGTGCCAGCAGCTTGTTGTTTGCCCGCTTGAAGTAAGCGTCGGCAAGCAGGCCCCCGCCGAAATAGCCGATCCCGCCGCATGCCCATGGCACCGCGCTCAGGACACTCATGTGCGCCATGTCCAGATGCAGCGCATTGGTGAAATAGCTCGGCATCCACGAAATGAACACGAACAGCGTGTAGTTCACCGCGAAGAGGCCAACGCCTAGCGCGAGCGTGCTCGGACGAAACAGGTAGCTGCGTAGCGGCGTGGTTTCGTCACCGCCTTCAGCCGGGTGCGCGGCGTTCCGGCTCGCTTCGACCAGCTCGCGTTCCGCCTCGCCGACCCGCGCGTTTTCAGCGGGCCTGTCGGTCGCAAAAATGCGCCAGGCGACAATCCACACCAGCCCGAGCGCCGCGATAATCACAAACGACGTGCGCCAGCCATAAGCGATGGCGATCAGTCCGACCACCGGTCCGGCGATCGCACTGCCTACCGTCTGGCCCGAAAACGTAAACCCGACCATGGTCGCGGTTTCGTGGCGGGGAAACCAGTTGGTAATGGTCCGGTTGGTCGTCGAGTTCATCGGCCCTTCGCCGAAGCCGAAAAGCGCCCGCGCAATCAGCAGCGTGCCGAATCCGCTCACGGCCGCGGTGAGTCCGCAGAGGATCGACCAGCTTCCCATCGCCCAGGAAAAAACCCGGCGCGGTCCGTACTTGTCAGCCAGTTGGCCGCCGACAAAAGCAAAGATGGAATAGCCGAAGAAAAAGCTGCTGAACACTACTCCGAGTTGCGAGGGTGAAAGACTCAGCTCCTTGTTGATGATAGGCGCGACTACCCCAAGCGCCGCCCGGTCCATGTAATTGATCGCGCCCGCAATAAATAGCAGCAAGGCGACGACGTAGCGATACCTGCCAGTCTTCATGTTGTCTCCACTTCATATTAAGTAAGTATTCCGAACTTTATGATCTGGCACTTCTGACGAGTGGCATGGACTTATTACTTGTTCACAAGCTTTGCAGGAAGCTGCGTGAGGACAAGACAGGCGGATACAAGCAGCGAGCCTGCAATCAGGAACAGACTCGAATCGAGTGAATGCGTGATCGTCTTCAGCCATCCGACCAGCGTAGGGCTGACGAATCCGGCAAGGTTGCCGGTCGAGTTGATCAATGCGATGCCTGCCGCGGCGCCCGTGCCTCCGAGAAACGACGTCGGCAAGGCCCAGAACATTGGCAAGGCGGTAATCACTCCCGATGCGGCAAGCGTCAGACCCAGCAAAGCAACATAGGTGTTGTTTCCCGCATAGGCGCAGATCACGAAGCCCGCTGCCGCCACACACTGCGGCACGACAACGTGCCACCGGCGTTCGCGTGTGCGATCCGCATGGCGGCCAACGAGGATCATCGAAATCAAGGCAACAAGATACGGCACCACGGTGAGCAGGCCGATGGTAAAGGCATCGGTGATTCCCGAACCCTTGATGATGGTCGGCTGCCAGAAACCTACTGCATACGAGCCCATCACAATACCGAACAGAATCGCGCACAGGAGCCATACCTTGAGCGACGTGAACACCTCGCGCACGGAACCGTGGCTTTTGGTGCGCGCCTCCGCTTCGATTTCTGCCGCAATGAATTCGCGCTCGTGCATTGGCAGCCACTTGGCGTCCTTCACCCGGTCATCGAGGAACCAGAAAATGACAACCGCCAGAAGCAGCGCGGGAATGGCTTCCAGAATGAACAGCCACTGCCAGCCGGCAAGCCCCGCGTTGCCCGCCAGGCGCTGCATGATGAATCCCGATATGGGACCGCCAACAATACCCGCCACCGGATTGCCTGCCATGAGAAATGCGACCATCTTGCCGCGCCGGTGTGCTGGATACCAATAGGTGAGATACAGCACTAGCCCCGGAAAGAATCCCGCTTCAGCTACGCCGAGAAAAAAGCGCAATACGTAGAACATCGCGGGCGTGCTGACCCATGCGGTCGCCGCTGAGAGAACAGCCCAGGTGAGCATGATCCTGGCTATCCATCGGCGCGCGCCGAGCCGGTGCAGCAGCAGGTTGCTAGGCACCTCAAAGAAGAAATAACCGATGAAAAAGATCCCGGCGCCGAAGCCATACATGGCCTCGCTGAAGTTCAGGTCGCTGAGCATCTGGAGCTTGGCAAAACCCACATTGACCCGGTCCAGATAGGCCACGACATAACAGACGAACAGCAAGGGCATGAAGCGCCAGGTCACTCGCGTATAGATTGAGTTGCTTGCCGCGCTGTCAGGTATTCGTACTGTCGAGGTTTGAGTACTCAAGGGCTGTCTCCACTATTCTGTCTGACCGGTTGCCGGGCGGCAGCTTACTTATTGTGTAAATGGCCGTTCGCCCTGCCGATGCGCTGACCCGCGCGGACTCAACTCATGATGCCGATCTGCCACGGTACGAATTCGTGGTCGCCAAGCCCCAGCATTTCACTCTTTGTGCGCTCTCCCGACGCGGCCGCAAGAAGCGCGTTGAAGATTTCCCGGCCCGTGCTTTGGATTGATGCGACGCCGTCCAGGATTACGCCGCAGTTCAGATCCATGTCTTCAGTGAGGCGGTTGTACATCGGCGTGTTGGTGGCAAGCTTGAGCGATGGCACGGGCTTCGCGCCGAACATTGAACCGCGCCCGGTGGTGAAGGCGATCAGGTTCGCGCCGCCGGCTATCTGCCCCGTCGCCGAGACCGGGTCGAAGCCCGGTGTATCCATGAACACGAGTCCGTGTTTCCTCACCGGTTCCGCGTACCTATACACCTCCATCAGCGGCCCGGTCCCGCCTTTCATCGATGATCCAATCGACTTCTCGAAGATGTTCGCCAGGCCACCTACCTGGTTGCCAGGGCTGACCTGGCCGTTGATCTGTACGTCTCGACCGACCGAATACACGTCTTTCCACCAGCGAATCCGCTCGACCAGTTTTTCGCCGACTTCGCGATTGACCGCACGCCGTGTCAGCGTATGTTCAACGCCGTATATTTCGGGCGTTTCAGAGAGGATTGCCGTGCCGCCATGACGTACCAGCAGATCCATTGCCGCGCCGAGCGAAGGATTAGCGGTGATAGACGAGAAGCCGTCCGAGCCACCACACTGCAGGCCGATTTTCAGGTGACTTGCGCAAACCGTCGTGCGTTTCACACGATTAGCTTCGGGCAGCAGCGCCTGCACCGCGGCCACGCCGGCCTCGATGGTCCGACGGGTGCCCCCGTTCTCCTGCATGATGAAAGTATGTAGCCGGGAATCCGCCTTCAAGTCTTCCTGATCCATTAGTCCGGACAACTGATTACGCTCACATCCCAGGCCGACAATCAGAGCTGCGGCGAGATTGGGGTGGCGTGCGTAACCCCCCATGGTCCGTCGCAACAGGGCCATTGGCTCGCCGCTCATCTCCATGCCACAACCGATCGAGTGACTGAACGCGACCACGCCGTCCACATTGGGGTAGTCCGCCAGCCGCTCCGGCGTGAACCACTCGGCAATCTTGTGGACCACGGTGGCCGAACAATTAACTGTCGACAACACGCCAATGTAGTTGCGTGTCGCGACTTCGCCGTTGTCCCGCACGATTCCCTGGAAGGTGGCGCGCTCAGCCTCGGGCACCATCTCGACCGGCCGGTACTCCGCGCCAAACGCGTAGTCTCGATCAAACTCGCGGAACTCCACGTTATGACTATGCACCATCGTGCCTGCCGCAATGTCCGTCGCAGCAAAGCCGATCACTACATTGTATTTACGGATTGGCTCGCCCTTCCTGATCGATCCGGCCGCGATTTTGTATCCCGCTGTCACTTGGCTGCGGCAAACAAAATCTTCTGATGGGACCGGAGTGCCGATCGCCACGTCGATGCGTGCGATCACCACGTTATCGGCGGGATGCAACCGGATAACCGGCCCGGTTACGGTCTTGCTGGACATATCGATCATTAGGCATTGCCCTTTAAAAGTCCTTCGATCAGCTGTCTGAAACGCTTGCAAGAAAGTACCAATCAAGTAATCGCTTTCTCAAACGACCGTTCTGACGGACGCACCGCTGACATAACATCCTTAATTTCAGGCATCTTATGGCAGTTTTGTCGGAATTTCAAGAGAAAGCGCTTACTCATTTGCACTATACTGTCGCTCAAACACCGGTCGCACGTACCGCACCGGCGCAATCCCGGAACTCAACCAGGAGCTACAGATGTGGCAACAAGCTGAGCGATATCCCGACCCTCGCGTGATTTCGCTAGACCCTTCCTTCGATAAATACCGGGTGGCGTTTTCAGCCGTCGAACGGCTGGCTACCGGGTACCGCTGGACCGAAGGTCCGGTATGGTTCGGCGATGGCCGTTACCTTCTTTGGAGCGATATTCCGAACAACCAGATGCTGAAATGGGAGGAGGAAACGGGCATGGTCAGCGTGTTCCGCAAGCCCTCCAACTACGCGAACGGCAACACGCGCGACCGCCAAGGACGGCTTGTTACGTGTGAGCATGGCCGCCGCGTCACGCGTACCGAGTACGACGGAAGCGTAACCGTCCTGCTTGATTCCTTCGACGGCAAGCCCCTTAACTCCCCGAACGACCTCGTGGTGAAATCGGACGGCTCGATCTGGTTCACTGATCCGCCGATGGGCATTCAAGGACATTACGAAGGGCTCAAGGCGGAGCAGGAACTACCACATTCGGTGTATCGAATAGATGGCGTGACGGGCCAAGCGTCAGTCGTGACGCGCGAGTTGAAGGGGCCGAACGGCTTGTGCTTTTCGCCCGACGAGAAACTGCTGTACATCATCGAGTCGCGCGGCGTGCCAAACCGGATGATTCATGTTTATGAAATGGATCCGGACGGTCGCGGGATCGGTCGAGGCCGCGTGTTCCACGACGCAGGTGCCGGGACAATTGACGGAATGCGTGCGGATATCGACGGCAATTTGTGGTGCGGCTGGGGCATGGGTAACGACGAACTCGACGGCGTCATGGTGATTTCGCCGCAAGGAAAGATGATTGGCCGGATCGCGTTGCCGGAGCGCTGTGCGAATCTATGTTTTGGCGGACGCGCACGTAACCGGTTGTTCATGGCTTCGTCGCAGTCCATTTACGCGGTGCATGTGAACACGCAGGGCGCCGTGGGTGGATGACGCGGGGTGCGGCAAAACTTTGTTGGTCAGCGAGACATTCGAGCGCATGGCGAAGGTCGTCTACAAGCAGAACGCCAACGGCCCGCACTACCAGCCGATGGTTCGTCACGTTGAAACGTCGGCGGCTTTCCATGTGATCATTACGCCCGGAATGCTTGCCCTTGCCGTGGGCGACGCTTGTCCATTGCCGTGGCAGCCTTGCGGTTCTCGTCTTCCATCGGAGTGCTCCTTAAATGAAGCACCACGACAATGCTTCGAAGATGTTCTCGAGACAAGCTGCCACTCCACACACGTCACCCGGATCTTGCAAGATATTGGTGAACGGCTTGAATGGCAGCTGCCCCCTCTCCCACGGCAGCCGCGACTCTCTTGACGGAGCTACTCCGCACGTCGCCGGCGGCAAAGACACCGGGCCTGCTTGTCTCCAGATCATGCGGCGGCCGCTCCGCTTTCCACCTGCCGCCTGTATCGGCACCGGTCAGCACAAACCCATCCTTGTCCAGGGCGACGCAATCACCCAGCCACCGAGTATTGGGCTGGGCTCCCAGAAAAAGGAAGACGTGCTGGATGGGCTTCTGTTCGATCTGCCCCTGCCGGTCCCACTTTATCGACTCTAGTTTCGACTCGCCGCATAACTCGACGATCTGTGTCCGCGTGTGAAGCGTGATGTTGGCCGACGCGTTGATTCGTCTGATCAAATAGGTCGACATGCTTGCACTGAGTCCGTCACCGCGAATGACGACGTGGACATGGCGCGCGAACCTCGCAAGGAATACCGCGGCCTGTCCGGCTGAATTCCCGCCGCCCACCACAATCAACTCTTCGTTTTTGCAGAACCCGCCCTCCATGAAAGTCGCGCTGTAGTAGATGCCGCGACCCTCGAAATGCTCAAGACGGGGAAGATCCGGCTTCCGATAGCGCGCCCCGGTAGCAACAACGACAGCGCGAGCGTAGACGCACTCGTCCTGATTGAGGCCAATGTAAAACGACTGGGAGTCCGTGCAGTCGATCGTCAGCGCCTCGATCGGAACGCCGACCTCGGCGCCGAACTTCCGACATTGCGACAGCCCGCGGCCGGCTAGCGCCTGCCCCGATATGCCAGTCGGAAAGCCAAAGTAGTTTTCGATCTTCGAACTGGTGCCGGCCTGCCCCCCCGGCGCCTTGGCGTCCAGAACCGCCACCTTCAATCCCTCCGATGCGGCATACACTGCGGCCGCGAGACCGGCGGGGCCCGCGCCCACCACCACGACATCGAAGTGCTCGCCATTGAGCCTGTCCGGACTCAGGCCGATCGCGTCTGCGACGGCCCTGTGGCTGGGTTGCCTCAGCACAGAGCCTTGCAACGTGATCACAACCGGAATGTCGGCTTCCGTTGCGTCATAGTGCGCCAGGAGTTCTTTGGCCTCTGCGTGATCGACGATATCGAAGTAGGCCGAGGGCTGACCGTTGCGGCTCAGGAAATGGCGCAGGCGTAGCGTGGGGCCCGAGGACGTACTCCCAATCACCACCACGCCTACGTGTTGGCCCTGGATGAAAGCGACCCGGCGCAAGATATACGCGCGCATGATCGTTTCGCTCAACTCGGCTTCTGCGATCACGAGCGCGCGGAGCGATTCTTCATCAATGACGATGACCTCGCAATCGGAGAGGGCCCGTGTTGTTGCGACCGCAGCCCGGCCGGCGAGCGTGGCGACCTCGCCGGTGAAACTGCCTGGGCCATGTGTGCCCAGTAATCGGGGACCCTGAACGGACGCCCTGGACGCCTCGATCGTTCCGGAAAGAATGGCGAACATCCCGGTGTGCCGGTCGCCTTCGGAATAGAGGATGTCGTTGGGCTTCAGCTTGCGTCGCGTGCCGTATCCCTCCAATATTGCCAGTTGCCTCTCATCCAGCGTGGGATACACCTGATGGTAGCGGCTGCCGCCTGACGACAGTTCGTTCGGATTACCTGAAGAGTCTTTGCCCATGGCAGATTCCATCAAGTTGAGACGTGATCCTTGTCGTGGAACTGCTTTGTCCACCAGGGGTATGATAGTTCCGGTTGCGACACGCGATCGAAGGCTATTTTCTCGAGTTATAGCCGCTTTGGCGAGTAGTACTCTTAGCCGAAATATACCCCTGTCGAGCTTTCGCGCGAATCAAGAGTGATGGTGACTTCCACTCGATAAATCGAACGTCTGTTACTTGGCCGTAGGCGGATTTTCCTGATGATGCACCGATCGGCTTGGCATACGCTGAATCCGGCGGCCTCCCGAGACGCACCAGTTCAAGCAGCGGCTTTTCGTTCGGCTCCGAGGGGTGTTCATTGGACTCCTTATGACTGACAGCGCATGCCGCGCCGGTGCAATAGTAGAGGCAATGCTTACGCGGCATGAACGGCTATTTCTCAAAACACCGTTAACCAGAACGCAACACTGCAGCGGGAACTTTCAATCAGGGTGTCGGAGGCACCAACGGCATCGCAAGCAAAATCATTGCGGGTTCGGCGGAATTGTTTCTCAATGCGCGCGCTTCACCAGGGGCCAGGCGACACGAGTCGTACCGGTAGAGCGTCGTTGCATGGTCTTCGGTACAAACGACAACCTCGCCTTGCAACACAACGTAATGCTTCTCCAGCGGGGACGCCGCAAGCGACGTGTAACCGCCCGGCTCAATGGTCGACACCCCCATCCAGAATGTGTCGGCAGGGCCGGCCTCGTGCCCCTGAAGTCTCACACATCGCATCTGATAGTGATGCGCGGGCAGGTATTCGGGGGCTTCGTCAAATCGCGTCACGTTCATGGCTTAAGCAAGGCTCCGTGAGTTACGGCCTCAAGCGGCCCGGTCAGCGCGGTCGGTGCGCGCGTGTGCTCGAACGCGGGTCCCGCTCAATCACAGTGCTTCACATGCTATCTGTTCGGTAGCCGCACGGATGACAATCGATTTCGAGTTTCGGCCAACGCTGGTCGACTATTGGCAACCTGGACTGGCGACGAGGACTGTCCGAAACTCGAAAGTCATTGGCCATTCAACTGGCAGTTCACTGGCTAAGGTTCTACCTGACAGTAGCGATGCAACCCTAGTCCTTCGCCAAACATGAGGAGGAATTCCGCGGACATCGCGAAGTCGATGCGGATGTTTACGAAGGTCGCGGAGCTCAACAGCTTCGCCCGTGCCGCGGGATCGCTCGACATGGTTGTCCCTCGAATAAAGCCGGGCACTTGCCGACCTTGAGGATCACCTTGGAACCAGCTCGCTCCAGAGAACCACGCGCAGGATGTCCCTGACCGAAGCGGGCCTAAGTTTCTCTCGCTTAAGGTCAGGGCGTTCATCGACCTTGCCATTGAACATTTTCGCAACGCAAACAGGACACGTTAGGTCGCGGGCCCCCCTGTCACAGGGGCACCTCAGGTCGTGTTGTTACCTCGATGTATTTTTCAACCCTGACCGTGTCACCTCATGCGCCCGGCATCCGCCCGCTTCTGCGCTCGATCGACAATCGCGGCGACGGTGCTATGAGCCTGCGCGCGCCGCGTTGCACGGACTGTACGGACTATCCGGCCCTGGCTGTCGGGATGAAGCGCCCAGTAAAGCGCTGCGATCCAGCACACTACCGTCCAGCCGAACAATGCGTTCAGTAGCGCCAACAGGAGGACGTTACGTCGTCCCTTTCGGTCGGCCACGATGGCTGGCAGGAAATACACTGCGACCGCGGCAGTAACCGCAAGACCCTCTAAAAGGTAGCGAAACATCTTCACCTCCGGCTGGACGTGTTACGCCCAAAAACCTGGCCATTGAACCAGAATATAAAAGCAATAATACGATTACCGATATTCAACTCAAAGATGTGATCCGTTAAAACGTTATTGTCTGGAACGCAAGAATCTCCGGTGCCAGCGGCGGCGGGACATCCCCTGCTTCGAGCCGCTCTCTGGCGTGGGCACCACCTTGCAGGAGACCTTGGCGCGCGTCCCAATCCTCCGTTTCTACAAGGTATGCTTATTCGTCCCGCCCCTTTTTATAGGCAAATTACGATGCCGAAAGCTGTCCCTCCCGATCTCGACGACGAATCCGGACGAGGCCGATCGCTGGCAAGACGTTATCCGCGTGGCCTTCGCATTGACCCGCACGCTCACGAATGGGCTCAGGTGCTCTACGCAGTCGCAGGTGTCATGTGGGTTGAAGTCGGTCGTGAAGCACTGATCGTCCCGCCGCAGCGAGCGGTCTGGCTACCGCCCGGAACCGAGCACTCCATATACATGATGAGCGAGGTTGACATGCGCAACCTTTATCTACGTGGACCAGACGTTCAGCACCTGAGCAAGACCGGTGACGTTTTTGAAGTCAACGGTTTGCTAAGGGAACTCATTACGAGCATCGCCGAACACGAACGCGAACGCGACGACGAATATCTGGACGCGGCTTACCATCTTGCTGCACTGGAACTGACTTACGCGCCGCGCTACTCGCTGAGAATTCCGCTCCCGGACAAATCGGATCGCCGGCTAGAGGTACTATGCCGGGCCGTCATCAGCAATCCCTCTGTCGACATCAGTTTCGAACATCATGCAACGTCCGTAGGTGCAAGCGTGCGCACGCTGTCACGGCTGTTCACGCGGGAGCTGGGACTCGGATTCGCGGAATGGCGCCGGCAGGTACAGCTCGCCATTGCCTTATCGAAACTCGCGGAAGGTCAAACGGTGAGCTCGGTGGCGCGATCCCTGGGCTATCTGCCCAGCAGTTTCAGCGATATGTTTCGCCGCGAACTGGGCACTGCGCCTAGTGAATTCCGTCCGGACGAAACACTGGCCGCCTCAGGGGACGGGGCTGCCACGCCAGCGGTGCGCTAACGGGGAGCAGCGGTACGCGAGCCGTCTGGCCCGCCTTGTCCAAAGTTCGAAAGCCTATGTCCGAACGAGTTCCCTCATTCCCGGCGTCGTCGTCGGACTGGTCTACCACCTTGCCGGTGTCTGCTTTGCACGCTCGCGTTTTGGCTGAAACTCGAAAGTGGTTGTCCGCCGGGTCATGCACCCGGTGGCTATAGTCAAACCGTCTGTGAGGCGAAGCCCGCTTTGTCTCCTGCGGGTCCGGTGGATGCTTCATCACGGGCCACACTCCTCGCTTGATACATGACACCCCTTTCGATCCGTCTGGACCGGACGGGCATTTTTTCTATTGATCAAATAATCTCATGAAAACATCGCTTAGATTTGTCGGCCTGTCAGGCAGCCTTCGTCAGGAGTCTTATTCATCTGCTGTTTTGGATATGGTTGGCAAGCAGCTTCTGCCGCGAGGATACGGTCTTGACGTGTTGAATATTGGAGATTTCCCGCACTACAACCAGGACCTTGAGGAGTCCGCTCTACCTGAAGTGGTCGCACTGGGGCGCAGTCTCGTCGCGCAAAGCGACGGCGTTGTCATTGTGACGCCGGAATTTAATCACGGTATTCCCGGGGTGCTGAAGAATACCCTGGACTGGTTGTCCAGGCCGGCCTTCGCGAGTTGCTTTCATCATAAGCCAGTCCTCTTTTGCACGATTTCTCCCGGGGCTCTTGGGGGCGTGCGGGCGCAGTATCAACTGCGAGAAACACTCAGCTCGATGCTTTGCAAAATTGTCCCGATGCCGGAAATCGTCATTCCGCATGTAAACAAGAAGTTCGAGAACGGGATATTTTCCGAAAAGCAGACGCTTGATTTCGTATCGAACTCCATTGATCGATTTATCAACGAGATCAAGACGAGCCGAACCGTCCAGGATGAGGAATCCGTGCTCGAAGCCTAGTTGCCCGGACCGGATTTGCATCTCGCGCGAGATTGCACCCAAGCTTCCCCGAGGTATAGCGTGACCATTGCAAGACCCCTCGCGCAAGGGGAGTCGCGCGCTAACCGGGGAAGGTAATTTTCCGAGTTCGCCGCACGACAGCAAAAAAGGATCAGTTTTACTTAGCCAGGGTTGAGCAGAAAAACGTCCCGCTAGAAATGCAGGACGACGGGCTTGGCGAACATATACCGCTGTGCAAGCGCTACATAGCGGTCCGACGAGGTGATCATCCCCGCCCGTTCCTGTTCTGTGAGCGGGCGAAGGAGTTTGGCAGGATTTCCGGCCCACAGGTCCCCTGATCCGACCACTTTCCCGGGCGTCAGCACCGCGCCCGCCGCCAGCATGCCGCCGGTGCGCACAATTGCGTTGTCAAGGACCCGCGCGCCGAAACCCACAAAAGCAAGATCCTCGATGGTGCACGCATGCAGAATCGCGCCATGTCCCACAGTGACCTGGCTGCCGATCAGCGTCGGCGATCCATTCGTCGTGCCGTGAAGAACGGAACCGTCCTGGATGTTCGTCCTCGCGCCGATGACAATGCGTTGCACGTCGCCACGCAACACGCAGTTGAACCAGATTGATGCGTGCTCACCAATCTGCACATCGCCGATAATCGAGGTTCCGTGGCCCACGAATACTGATCGGTGAACCGACGGCGTGCCGAACTGCCGTGCGTCCTGGTCCTTGCTCATTTCACCAACCCCAGTTGCTCGCGCGCTTCACGCGCAGTCGCAATCTCTCCACCCAGCGACAATACGATGTCCCGAGCCCGGGCGACGAGCACCGCGTTCGTTTCAGCAAGGACTCCTTTGGATAGGTAGATGTTGTCCTCAAGACCGACGCGCACGTGCCCACCGGCCAGCCATGCCTGGGCGACAATGGGAAACTCTGCCCGGCCAATACCGAAGGCCGACCACGCCGCCCCTTGCGGGAGAAAGTTGCGGGCGTACAGGAGCGTTTCCGGCGTCGCGGCAAAGCCGTACTTCACACCCATCACAAACGTCCAGAGCCCCGGTCCATCGAGCACGCCCTCCTTGATCAGATCCAGGGCGAGGTGCAAGTCACCCGAGTCGAATATTTCAAGCTCCGGCTTGACGCCGGCTTCGCGTATCGCGCTTGCCATGCGCCGCACGTTTTTCGGGGTGTTGATCACCACGTCGCCGCCTGAATTCATGGTGTTCAGGTCGAGACTGCAAATATCGGGTTTCAACGCAGCAATGTGCTCGACACGTTTTTCTGGCGGCAGCAGTGTCGTCCCCGGGGCCGCGACCCTGGGATCGTGGTCGCTCGGAATGAAGCGCCCCCCGGGACCGGTAGTCAGATTGATGATGAGTTCGCTATCGACGGCGCGGATTCGCTCGATGACCTGCCGATACAGGTCGATATCCATCGAGGGCCGGCCGGTTGCGGGGTCGCGCACATGAATGTGAACGACAGCCGCGCCGGCAAGCGCCGCCTCCAGCGCCGATGTGGCAATCTGCTGGGGCGTAATCGGCAGGCCGGGATGCTGCTCCGGTTTCGTCAGATTGCCGGTAACGGCGCAGGTAATAATGGTTTTACGTGCATGCATGCTTGGCCTCGCTTAAGCTCAGTTCAGGCGTCGGCCGCCGTCGACGACAATCGTCACGCCGGTGCTGAATGTCAGATGGGTTGCACACGCCTCGATCGCTGCGGCAATATCGTCCGGCGTGCCGATTCGTCCTAGAGGCGTCGTCGCGGCGACCTTGTCATTGAAGTCCGCGCCACGCCCGGGCACGAAGCTCGTGTCGACAACACCGGGTGAAACATTCAGAACCCGGATACGCGGCGCAAGTGCTCGCGCCAGCGAGGCGGCCATGACATCGAGCCCCGCTTTCGCTGCACAGTACGCAATGTTGCTGCCCACGCCCGTGCTGGCTGAAATCGACGATACGTTCACGACCAGTCCGTCACCGGACTCGTCGAGCAGATGGCGAAAAGCGCGGATGGCAGCAAACTGTGCGCGCCAGTTGACCTTCATGATTTCGTCGATCAACTCGTCTGTCAGCGCATCCAGGTCGCCATGTTTGACCGGTTTCGTAAAACCGGCGGTGTTGACAAGGATGTCCGTCCGCCCTAACTGTGCTTTCACGCGGCTGGCGAGTTCGACGAGCGATGTGCTGTCAGTGATCGCCGCAACTGTTGCTACATGACCGCTGCCGGGCAGTGAATCGACCACAAGCTGCGCCTTGGCAACGTCAGACTGACCGGTGACGACGACGGTCGCTCCCGCGTTTGCCAGCCGGGTGGCGGTAGCGACACCGATGCCGCCCGTGCCCCCAAGAACGACTGCTACTTTTCCTTCGAGATGGTTAGACACTTGAATCTCCGGCTTACTTGATAGGGGGTGTCGGATACGTCGGTGTACCTTCGGTCAGCACAAAGTCGTAGTCGAGCGTGTAGTACGGCCCTGTCACGTCTGCATCAGGCGCCTGGCCGTCATCGTGCATCGCGAATTTGCCGACTAGCGACCGGTTGACTCCGAACACGACATCCGAGCCGAGATACTCCGAGTCGTCAGCAAAGACCTGGCTGACCAACGTCTCGTGCCCTTCTGCAATCACGACGAAGTGAATGTGAGCGGGTCGATACGGATGCCGATGCTGCTTCGCCAGCAGGACGCCCACCGGCCCATGAGTGGGGACTGGGTAACCAGCAGGTCTGACCGAGCGGAAACGGAAGCAACCGTCTGCGTCGGTCCTGAAGCTGCCACGCAGATTCATGTCGGGCTGGTCCGGGTCCTGGTTTTCATAGAGACCCACCGGCGATGCCTGCCACACGTCAACCCTGGCATTCGCGATGGCTTGGCGTGCGGTATCAACCACGTGACCACGCACGAACAGCGGAGCGCCCGGAGAACCCTCGGCGACGATAGATTCGCCGTTGCCATATTCAGGGGAATTGCCGCGATAGAACGGCCCAAGCAATGCGCCAGGCGTCCGGTCGGTCTTGTCCACTGTATTGAGCAGC
This sequence comes from Caballeronia sp. SBC1, assembly GCF_011493005.1. NCBI lineage: Bacteria > Pseudomonadati > Pseudomonadota > Betaproteobacteria > Burkholderiales > Burkholderiaceae > Caballeronia > Caballeronia sp. SBC1. Next base: position 794,742 of record NZ_CP049158.1, on the reverse strand, counting down.
GTGACGAGTGTCGAAAAACCGAGCACGTCAGCGCACAACACGACCTCGTTGTGATCGTCGACCGTGGCCTGGCCAATCGCCTTGACGAATTCAATGCCCTGCTCGAACTCCCGGTCCGTCAATTGGACCTCGCGAAAGAATGCGTGGGCGTGCCGGACAAGCGCGTCGAGAATCTGCTTGAGCCGGGCGTCATCGGTTCGGCTCATTGCAGCGAGCACCACCTCTGTAATCGACTCAGCGTCGTCAGCGATACTGTCCAGGTGCGATAGATCGGTCATACGAGTCTCCTTATAGGCGCACCCATCGGGGAACGAGAGCTCCCCGCAGTTGAGCCGCGATAGCATTGATAAAGCGCTTGAAGTTGGTTTCGATGAATTTGCGCGAAGCCATATCTGGATGCTATCCGCTTCGAGGCGACGCGGCCGCCAATCGCTTTCGAGTTTCTGCCAAGTTGAACCACTGCAGCGTCCGCTCGCGAGCGCGACGCGCAGTGGCTTAGTAAGGAGCGCGCCCCCTCAATGATCAGCGCTGACGGCAACAACCGGAGCGGTCTGGCTCCATCCACCACCCAGCGATCTATACAGCGCCACCGCAGCAAGTGCGTGCTCCTGTTTCGCCTGATTAAGCAGGTCCGAGTCCTGCAAATAGGTCTGCTGTGCGGCCAGTACGTCGAGGAAGTCCGTCGCACCGCCTTTGTACAGCTGATTCGCCAGCTTCAACGACTGGTCCGAAGCACCCAATGCATCGGTCAGCCGTTGCGTTGATTCAGTCATGCTAACGAGGTCGCTGCGAGTGTCTTCCACTTCCTTGAGCGCCTGCAGCATTATTTGCTGCAAGTTCAGTTGCGATTCGCGCATCTTGCTTTCGCTCTGCTGGATATCAGCCGTAATCCGGCCCGCGTTGAAGATCGGACTGGTCGCGTTCAACGCGGCGCTGAACAGGTTGTCGGTGAGCGCGGGCAAGCCAAGGTACGACGATGCAAGCAATCCATCACTCAGGTTCAGCGAGAACTTCGGATAACGCTCGGCTCTCGACACCCCTACCTCCGCGGCACGCTGTTCAACCGTGGCGTAGGCAACGAGCACGTCCGGACGACGCAGCAGCGCTTCGGACGGCAAGGTCTGCGGCGCGGCTCCTTCCGGGTTGGGAATGGGACCCGGCGTTGCCAGCACCAGCTTGTCGACCGATTCCGGCGTACGTCCTGAATACAGCGCGATCAGGCTTAACTCGTGCTCGATTGTCGACCGGGCGCGTGGAATTCTGGCCTGCAGTTCATCCAGTTGGTTCTGTGCACGCGCTACATCGAGCTGGGTCGACAGGCCATACTTCAAGCGCTCCTGGGTGAGTTGCAGCGCACGCTGCCTAATCCCGAGGTTGTCCTGCAGGATCTGCAACTCTGCCTGCGCCCAACGCAGGTTCACATACGCGGACGCAGTGTCGGCCGCCAGCGCGAGCCTGAGTTCATCCTCCACATGCTGTTGGCCAACGAGTTTCGCCTGGGCCGCGAGCAGGTCGAGCCGCTCGCCGCCGAATACGTCGGGTGACCAGTTCAGCGCCAGACCAACGCCACCTTGGCGCACGTAGCCAAGCGGAGGCGGGGTGTTTTGCCGCGCATCGGCGGCCGTGGCCGTCGCATCGAGCTCGGGCAGAAGCGCCGCATGTTTTTGCGTGGTGAGCGCTTGCGCCTGCGTGACGCGTTCGGCTGCCGCCTGCAGGTCGAGATTGCTGGTCAGCACCGAGTTCACCAGCTCGTCCAGCACCGGGTCGCCGAACTGCGACCACCAGGTCTTTGCATCGACGGCATCCTTGGGCGCCTCGACGCTCCAGTTCGCGGGTGCGATCGTCTTGACGGTGTCCGGCAGTTCCTCATGGCTAGCCGGTTGCACGGCACACGCAGCGAGGGCGAGACTGGTCAGAATTCCGATGAAGAGCTTTTTCATGATTGACCTCAATGCGCGTCCGGCGGCGGCGCGGCGTTGGAAATAGGCAGGGAAAAAAAGACACTGACGATGGCCACCAGGAAGCACAGCGACAGAACGTAGAAGGTGTCGGAATACGTCAGAACCAAAGCTTCGCGCAACACGAGCGCGTGCAGATTGGCGAGCCCCGATTGCGTCGCGTTCAGCGCATCGCCCGCGACCAGCGACCAGTGCGCGGTCTGCTGCGAGAGCACCGATTCCACTTCTGGCCGCCCGACCGTGACGCTTTCGTTCAGGCGCAGATAGTGGAAGTTCAAGCGGTCGTTGAGCATCGTCGCGCTGACGGCAATGCCGATCGCGCCGCCCAGGTTACGCATCAGGTTGAACAGGCCGCTGGCAGACTTCAGGCGCGATTGCGGCAGCGATCCAAGCGCCATCGTGACGATGGGCGGCACCGCAAACTGCTGGCCGATGCCGCGCAGCGCTTGTGGCAGCAGGAGTTGCTGCCAACCCCAGTCATGAGTCAAAGGTACATACAAGTAGCAGCCCAGTCCGAAACAGACGAGACCGAACATCAGCAGTGCACGCATGCTGATGAACCGTGCTGCAATTGCATAAGCGGCCAGTGCCAGCAACTGGAATCCCCCCACCGACAGCAACGCAATGCCGATCTGCAGCGAATTGAAACCCCGCACCTGGCTCAGGAATAACGGCGTGAGAAAGACCGCCACGAAGATCCCGGTGCCCGTAACAAACGACAGCAGACTGCCGATGCCAAAATTTCGCACCGCCAGCGCCCGCAAGTCCACGATCGGGTCTTCGGCTGTCAGCGCATGCACGATGAAGAGGAAACCACAGACCGCAGACACCCACGTACACGCAACAATAATATGGTCTCCAAACCAGTTCTTACGCGGTCCTTCTTCAAGCACGTACTCGAGGCAGCCCAGAAAGCCGGACATCAGCAGGATGCCGAGGTAGTCCCCTTTCTTCAGCAGCGACAAATCCGGTTCGTCGATATGCACATACTTCGGAACCAGCACCGCAACCGCCACGCCCGGCACGACGTTCAGATAAAACAGCCAGTGCCATGACCACTGGTCCGTGATCCAGCCGCCAATCACCGGACCGATGGCCGGCGCGAGCGAAGCCAGCGCACCGATCGTGGTGGAGGCAACCAGACGCTGCTTGCCCGGGAACAGCACGAACGCGGTCGTGAACACGGTCGGAATCATTGCGGCGCCCAGCGCGCCCTGCAAGCCGCGAAACAGGATCATCGAATTGATGTCCCACGCCATTCCGCACAGCATGCTGGTCAAGGTGAAACCCACGGCGGAGGCAACGAAGAGCCAGCGCGTCGAGAACACCTTGGAAAGCCAGCCGGACATCGGGATGACAAGAATCTCCGCAATCAGATAGGCGGTCTGCACCCACGACAGTTCGTCCTGACTCGCGGAGAGCCCACCACCAATGTCCCTGAGCGAGGAAGCAACAATCTGAATATCCAGCGTGGCCATGAAAAAACCCAGGCACATCAATGCGAAAGCAAATACCCGCTGCTTCATGGGCTGTAATGCGGGGTCGAACGGATGAGAGGTTGTCATGATGGGGATCCCGTTCGCTCAGCGATCGCTCGATGTCTGCGTGCCGTCGGCGAGATGAATCTCGACCGTAGCCGAAAGCCCCGGACGCAGTATGCTTTGCGTCCCGTTCGTTCCGTTCGGCACGTTCAGGCGGATTCGCACCGGCACCCGCTGCACGATCTTGGTGAAGTTGCCGGTCGCATTCTCAGGGGGCAACACGCTGAACGTGGCTCCCGTCGCGGGCGCAAGACTCTCCACATAACCGTGGAACGGCACGCTCGACGCATCCAGTGCAACGTCTGCCTTGTCGCCAACGTGCATCTTCTTCAACTGGTCTTCCTTGAAATTGGCGTCCACCCACAGATCGCTTGCCGGCACCACGGTCAGCAGCGGCACGCCTGTGTTAGCGAGCATCCCTACCCGGCCGGTGCGGTTGCCGATATAACCGTCGACCGGCGAGCGGATGGTGGTGTACTCCACGTTGAGTTCAGCCACCCGTTGCGCTGCCAGCGCCGTATTGACCCGTGCTTGCGCGTCGGTGATCTGTGCGCCCAGCACTGACAGTTGCCGTTGCGCTGCAAGCACGGCAGCACCGCTGCTCTGCACGGCGGCCTGCGCCTTGGAGAAGTCCGCATCCGCACGCTCGACGATCTGATTGGAAACGGCATCGTCCTTGACGAGTTCGCGATAGCGCGCCCGGTCCTCTCCGCTGCGCGTCAATTCAGCCGACGACGCACGCACTTCCGCCTGATGCTGGTTGATCACCGCGGCCTGAAGAACCTGTTGCGCCTGCAACTCCGTCACGGCGGCGCGGGCGCTCGCGACCTCCGCTGTCGCCTGGGCGAGCTTCGCGTCGTAGTCACGCGAATCGAGACGGATCAAGACCTGGTTCGCCTTCACGCGCTGGTTGTCCTGCACCAGGATGTCCGTGATGAAGCCATCCACTTTCGGCGCCATCACGGTCACGTTGCCGCCAACGTACGCGTCGTCGGTGGATTGCTCGAAGCGCAGCACGAAAAACCAATAACCGGCAGCGGCGGCGAGCACCAGCATCACCGCCCCCACGGCCATGCGCATCCACGGAATGCGCTTGGCCTTAGTGCGTTCGGCCGGCGGCTCGGGAGTATCGGAAACGGGTAAGGAAGGACTCGACATAATTCACCTGTGTATATGCACTGATTTAAATGGACTTAAGTGGACCTGAATAGACGACTCCGCCGGAATCGGCCGGCCGTCTTACTTTCGGGTCTAATTTTTCGGGTCTAAGTTTTCATCAAGCTTTCGAAACGTCGCGCGTGACGCGGAAAAGCTCGCGTCTAAGGTGGGCCGCCTGCTGATGTCCGAACCTGCGCTCAAACTCGTCCTGGGCCGCGCGCCAGCGCACCATGGCCTCTTCAAGCTTCGCGCGGCCGCTGCTGGTCAGGACCAGTTGGAGACGCCGCTTGCCCTGCCCGTCCGGCTCATTGGCGACAAAGCCGCTGCGCAGCAACCGCCCGAGCACCCGCACCAACGTGGTTCGATCCATCACCATCGCCTGCGCCAAGTCGACCATCGTCAAACTCGAACAGCGTCCGAGCGCGCTCAGGATGCTGAACTGCGTCGGTGTGATGTCGGCTTCGGACAGATGCCGCTCGTAAAGCTGCGAAATGTGCCTTGCAGCCTGACGAACGGCAAAACAGTCGTCGTTTTCGGGTGATTGAGTGTGCATGCGCACAGAGTAGTGGCGCAGCGACAGGCGATCAATGCTCGCCAGCGCAACAATTTATAACGGCCAGAGGAGACTTAGGCTCACGGCTGGACCGACTGGGCTCGGGCGAGGACCGGTTGAGGACCGCTTGACGCGGCGATCAACGGCGATCTGAGAATCCTCAGATCTCGGGCTCCAACGCCGCCGGCGTGCCGGACACCTCTTCAAAGAACGCGGCGGCATGCTCGATAAACGCTCGCACCTTGGCCGGCAACAGCGTTCGCGTGCTGTAAGCGAGCCGGATCTCTATCGCTCCATCGACAATCTCGAACTCGTCCAGGAGCGAAACCAGTTGGCCGGAGGCCAGTTCCTTCTGCGCCAGCGCGACCGGCACCACGCCGATCCCGAACCCCTGCAATACCATTTCCCGGTTGAAGACCGGGTTATTCGAAGCGATGTCGTAAGTCATCGGGATGGTCAGATCCTCCTGCCCCACACGGAAGGTCAGGAAAGGTTTGCGCAATGAAGGCGACATCACGACGAACGTGTGTTCGGCTAATTCGGACGGATGCAGGGGGCGAGCATGGGTCTGCAGATACTGCGGTGCAGCGGCAATGCAAAGGGGAATGCGCTCAAGCAGTCGTGTGACAGTCGTGTCGCTATTCAACATGAAGGGCACCACCACCCCGAGGTCATAGCCATCCGCCACCAGATCGACCGGGCGCTCGGTTAGCGTTACGTCGAGGCTCACCTTGGGATGCTTGCGCTTGAAGGTCGAGATCAGCGGGACAAGCCGGTTCACGGTCGACGTCGTATGGGCGACGAGTCGAAGTACACCGCTCGCCTCGCGCGTCTGCTTCGACGCCTGCGCTTCCAGCTCCTCCAGATCGTCGAGAATCCGGGAGCAGCCTTCATAGAAGTGTTCCCCCGCTTCCGTCAGCGAGACCTGCCGCGTGGTTCGATGAAACAGACGGCTGCCAAGACGCTGCTCTAGCCCTGCAATGGCACGAGACACGACAGGCGCGGTAACGCCCAGCATGTCCGCGGCGCGCGTAAAGCTTTTCGCTTCGACGACCGAGCGGAAAACTCGCAAACTCTCAAGATAGTCCATACCGCACCTTGGCTCATTTCATTAGTGCAACGAATTGGATGAGCGCCCGAATAGGTACGCCTGGAATCTCAGAGCGCAGCCGGGCACCGCCGTTGCTCTCAAGTATAGGAAGCAAGCGTACATCCTGCTGCCCGGCCAAGAAGCTTCCTCAACGCGGCGCTGGCCGAGCGCTTGCGCCATCCTTTTGTGCTGCTGCCTCCTCCGGGCTTTCGTTGATGTAGGAGGAAACCCCGCGCTCACTCAATGCACTACCCAGCTTCATTCTCAGAAAGCTGCTGGTCGTATACCGCGTCACGCCCGAATAGAAGCGGCTCACAAGCTTTGACACCATGTTTGAATAGTCGCCGATGATCTCGGGGCGAATGGAGAAGTTATCGTAGTTGACGATAGCGTGGGGGTGCGATGGAAGATGGCTCAATCTGGATTCGACCTCTGCGTATATCGCCTCGACGTCATCGTGAGTCGTAACGTCCAGTCCTTCAAAGTTGATGAAGAACATATTCTTGTCAGCATCCAGGCTGAAGCGCTCGCTCAATTTCAACCTGAGGAGAACGCTGCGCAAACCCATCGGCGCAAGACGGAAAATGCGCTCATCCATGAGCCGAGGTGGGGCTTTGATGACGGGCGCAAATCCCATCTGAGCGACAATGTCGCGTTGCAGGTCCACTCCCGGCGCGATCTCGATCAGCTCAAGTCCGTCCGGATTGAGCGAGAACACACAGCGTTCCGTGACGTACAACACGGGTTGCCGGCGCTCACGCGCATACTGGCCGCTGAAGGTCCGATGCTCCACTGCCTCAACGAATTTTCGGCACGTTCCGTCCCGGAGGATATTCAGTCGGCCCTCTTTTATTTCTACGTCGAGCTTGCCCGCGTTGAAGGTCCCAACGAAGACAACCTTCTTAGCGCTCTGGCTGATATTGATGAACCCGCCCGCTCCCGCGAGCTTCGGACCGAATTTGCTTACATTGAGATTGCCTTCGCGGTCCGCCTGGGCGAGACCCAGGAAAGCGATATCCAGGCCGCCCCCGTCGTAAAAATCGAATTGATATGGCTGGTCAATAATCGCCTGGGTGTTCGTCGCAGCGCCGAAATTTAGACCACCGGCAGGGATGCCGCCAATGACACCCGGCTCGGTCGTCATGGTGAAGAGGTCGATCACTTGTTCTTCATTGGCCACACTTGCGATGCCTTCCGGCATGCCGATACCGAGGTTGACCACGCTGTTGGCCATCAATTCAAACGCCGCTCTGCGGGCAATGACTTTCCGCTCGCTCAGCGCCATGGTCGCTATAGAGCCAGCTGCTACGCGGAGTTCGCTCGAAAACGCGGCGCTATACGGTTCGGCGAAGGTTTGCCAATGATTCGCCGGCTGCGCCAGAACGACACAGTCGACCATGATTCCCGGAATCTTGACCTGTCGCGGATTCAGGGTGTGCGTATCGGCAATACGCTCGACCTGGGCAATCACAATGCCGCCTGAGTTTCGCGCTGCCATGGCAATAGAAAGTGCCTCAAGCGTCAACGCCTCCTTTTCCATCGTCACATTACCGCTCGCGTCCGCGGTCGTGCCACGAACGATCGCGACGTTGATTGGAAATGTTTTATATAGGAGGCAGTCCTTCCCATCGACCAAAATCAGACTGACCAAGTCTTCCGTTGTACGAGCGTTTAGCTTTCCTCCCCCGTGACGCGGGTCGACGAAAGTGCCTAAACCAATGGTCGAAAGATGCGCTGGACGATGAGCAGCGATGTCCCGGAACATTTGAGAGATGACGCCCTGCGGCAAGTTATAAGCCTCAATGAGGCCGTCCATTGCCAGGCGCTGCAGCCCTGGCACCAAGCCCCAATGACCGCCGATAACCCGACGAACCAGGCCAACGTGCGCCAGATGGTTCAAGCCCTTAGACTTTCCGTCGCCTTGTCCTCCGGCATACACGAGTGTCAGGTCGCGAGGGAAATCGCCGGTCGACTTATTCTCCTCAAGGTAAAGCGCTTCAAGTGCGATCGCTATTTCTTCTGCAAAACCAATTCCGACAAAACCGCCCGTTGCGACTGTATCGCCGGGGCGGATCAGTCGTACGGCCTCACGCGCGGATACCACCTTGCCCCGCTCCGAACTGCGCGGCGACGACAGAAACGGGTGCTGAAAGCCTGCGCTCATGATGTCTCCTCTCCGCACTTTGGAGCTTGATCTCCTTGTGCTGTGAATTTTTCCCACTACGCTGCCGGTGCGAGCGAACATTGTGCGCCGCGCCCTCTTTTGCCAAAGTCCAAGATAACCCTAACTGCCCTTCGACGTCAGCGTCCAGACGTCGAACGTCAAAAATCCAATTAGACCTCCGCCGGCCTCTGACCTCTTATGAGGGCGCCGCTTGTCAAGCGTTGCAATACCTCGCTATCCGCCATAAGCCCCGCCTTAACAGCCAGCGCCAGGCTTCATGATTTTGCTTTCTGCTCATTGATCGCCTACGTTTAAGACAAGCTTGCGCGCGACGAAGACTTGCGTGCATGCAACTCGATTGCATTGAATCGCTTCGCCTAAATCATCCCACTTTTGAGCAACGCGGGAATAGCACGCGTTGCTCGGTTGACACCCATGGCGCATGAGGTGGTGCGCGCCTGCCCGACAATTCAGCCTTTCCAGAATCCAACGCCGAGTGCGCCATGGCCAACTATATGTGGAACGCGGGAGCGGGTGATTTCGATGCGGCAAAGAACTGGGAGGTCAGCGGCGCGGTGCCGGCGCAACCGCCAGGACCTGGCGACTACGCCACTTTCGATGCTGCCGGCATCGTCGTGACGGGCACGGGTACTGCGCAACGACTGATCTTTTATACCGCTCAGATACAAGGCCAGGATCAATGTCGATACGGGCGGAGAACTTCAATGTATCGGGTCGCTGATCGGCCAAGGCACGATCTTGTTGAAGACGGGCGCGGTCGCGTCGCTTGCCGCAGTGGCATCCACCCAGGCGATCACGTTCACCGGTAGCAGCGGTAAGCTCGTGATCCGCAGTCCTGGAGACTTTTACGGCACGATCAGCGGCTTCGTAAAGGGCGACACCATAGAACTGGACGCGCCGGCTACCCACGGTACGTTCGCCGCAGGCGTTGTCAACGGCGTCGCGGGCGGCGTGCTGACGCTAACCGATGCGCCGGGCAATGTGGTGGCTCAATTGAGCATGATCGGTGCGTACACCACTGCCGATTTCAAGGTGAATCCGCCTGGCATTGCTCAGCACACCTGACATATCAAACGAGTCCTCATGGGCACGGGGAACGGCATGGGCTTGTTTTTAACGTGGCCGCATCTTTATTAATTAGTCAGGCATCGGTAGGCGCTGCAACTTTAACCAGCGCCATCAGAGCGTCGAGCGGCAGCGGCCGGCCTAAAAGAAATCCCTGGATCTCATCGCAGTTCGCCGCCGCAAGGATTGACATCTGATCCTCCGTTTCAACGCCCTCTGCGACGACCGCTATGCCCAGCTTGTGCGCGAGTTCGATCACGCCTTCAACTACTGTACGCGCGGCCTCGTCGATCACCACGTCGTCCAGCAACGACTTGTCCAGTTTCAGTACATCAGGGCGAAACTTCGTGAGGTAGCTGAGGCTGGAATATCCGATGCCAAAATCGTCAATCGCGACGCGTAGACCGAGACCACGAAGACCGTCTAAAACGCCTTGAGCGCGCTCGATATCTTCCATCAATGTGGACTCCGTTATCTCGACGACCAGTCGCGAGCCGCTAATGCCATGCTTTCTGAGTGCGTCTCTAAGCACAGGGACGAGCCTGCTATCTTTGAATTGCTTTGGCGATACGTTGATGGACATCGACACAGAGCCAACGGTTCCTGAATCGATAGTGGCTAACGCCGCGATCGCCTTCCGGATCACCCAGTGTCCCGCTTTAACAATGAGCTCGCTTTCTTCGAGAACGGATACAAATACTTTCGGCGCGATCAGACCGCGGCTAGGATGGTTCCAGCGGATCAACGCCTCCACTCCTTGCAGCGTTCTTGTACGGGTGCAAAACTGGGGTTGAAAGTACAGGACAAACTGTTTTAGTCCAATGGCTTCACGGAGTTCGTTCTCGAGGTGCGCTCGCGTCAAGTCGCCCTTCTCCTGTGCGCCAAACATCCGAAAGGTATTTCTGCCCGAGCGCTTCGCGGCGTACATGGCCAGGTCCGCGCTCGTAAAAAGCGCTTCCGGGGTTTCGCCGTGCTCCGGGAAAATCGAGGCGCCCACCGAGAAGGTCATTGTTATAGCGTGGCCGCCGGCCGTTATAGGCCGGCGGCAACACGCAATGAGTCGCTTATATACAGGTTCAATGCTCTTGACGTCCCAGCATCCTGGCAAGATCACGGTAAATTCATCTCCTCCTGGACGCGCAACCGTGGCGTCGTCGGGCAGCGATTTCCGAATGCGATCACCGAGCACTTTAAGCACGTCGTCACCGGTCGAGTGGCCCTCTGTGTCGTTGACTACCTTGAATTTGTCGAGATCAATGAACAGAAATGCGAAGGGCTGTCCGCCTGCGCAACTGCTAGCCAAGGCCTCAAGCATCGCGTTGCGGTTATAGAGTCCCGTCAGGTCATCGGCGCGCGCAATGCGTTCCAATTCCTGCAGTCGCTGTCTCTCCGATGTGGCATCCACGCACACGCTCACGATGCGTTTGACCGAGCCTTTGTCAATAACTGGACAAACGTCCGCACGGACCCACTTGGTTCGCCCACCGCCGAAGATGAGCCGGAAATAAGCTTGCGCGCCTACCTTTTCGCGCATCGCAGATCGCATTTGCTCACGAAGGATCGGCAGATCTTCCGGATGGACGCGATGTGCCCAGGCAGTCTTGTCTTGCGACAGTGCCGACAGCGGCATTTCCCACATCCGCTCGAAGCCAGAACTGACGTGGTGAAGATGTTCAAAGTCCGCACTCGCGGTCCAGAACACGGCATCCACGTGGTCTTCCATATCTCGCTGCACCGTCGCCGTGTTTTGCAACTTGTTCAGCAATGCCATTTCGCCCGTTATCTCGCGGGAGGTACAGAGCGCGGCGATGACAGTGCCATCTTTCGTGAGAACAGGAGCCAGTGTTGACCGCCACCATTTTAGTTCACCCTCCAAGCTTTCACAGCAGCCGGAGAACGCGGCGAGTTGACCGCTCATTGCCGTTCGGAATGCGATGTCTGCATCAGGCGTTGACCAGAAACCGAGCCAGTTCTTACCGACTAGCTGGTCCTCGGACTGTGCTCGCATAAGACGCTGGCCGACCTCTGAAATACAGGCAATCCGTCCGTTGCGGTCGAGAAGCTTCAGACAGTCTTCGTCTGTCGACAGCAAGACACGCGAAAGGCCGTCTGTGATCGCTGCTTTCGATTCAAGGTGACGAAGTCGAAAACCAAGATATGCAACTGAAAGCTCGCTCAAGACGACGATCGCAGTTGATGCAATGGAGAAGTGTAAAAGGAGGAGTGCGCAGCCGGTTGAGCCCGCAACGATGATCGCGAGTGCGTCAAACAAGGAATAACGCGTCCAGCGCGCAGTTCCCGCGCGGTCCATCCACGCGCCAAACGCCGCAATGAATCCGTGATTCTGATGTTGCAATTGACGTCTCACTTTCTAAGCGACAAGCGCATTGGTGGCTTGCGGGAAGCCGGCCCTACTTAAACGGATCGCGTTAATTCGCTATGCGGGACCTGGTAGATCCATCAACCTGTTTACGGCAGGGACGAAAGGATTTTGAGCCCTGATTTCCGAATGTTTATTCAGACAGTGAGTAGTCGCGAGCATGGTGACTTTCACATCGGCTTTCAGGAAGGCCTGCATGCGCTCCAGTTCACGAAAACCGCCGTCGCTTTACATGTTTTGCGCTTAGGCTCGCACTGCACGAAAATCTGGCAATTTCAACCGAAGGGCAACTTCCCGCTGAAGAAGCACCGCGATGAAAGGTGCTTTTCACCCGATTCGATATTTCCCGTGGTCGATAACGCTCATTTTTTTAGCCAGTGATTGCAACATGCGCCCGTTTGCCATTCGCACAACCACGCTGCCAGCTTAGGTACAGGCGTTGCGCGATCCCTCCTGCAAGCCTCTCGTGAGAATTGCTCGTCTCTCTCCTTGGGGTCGTATTCGTCTCTCTTCCCATCGAAAACGGAGTTCGACGTGAAAAACCCATGGACCAAAAAGAATCCTTTTATGAGCATGTGGCTGAGTGGCGCGAACAGGGTCGTCGGATCGGCACGAGGCCAGGCGAGCGCGGCCGCAAAGCGTCAGGTCGTCGATTTCTGGACGACTGCGTTGACGCCTCCCAAGCCGAAGAAACGCAAGAGTCGGCGTTAGCATGAAAATGGTATGAAAACTATTGGGGCAGGAGCGCTGCGGCAATAGGGGACGGCGCGACCATAGTTTCTCTTGCTGCCTGCAGCATTTGGCCGACGTTGCAAACAATCAGGATTGCCAATAAATTTAAAAATTCAAAAAACAATCGCACTTGTCGTTAATCGTTAAAGTGCGGCCAATGAAGGATCAGTTTTATCGAGCCCTTGCGACGCATGCATTGTCGCGAAGAGGCGGTTTCTCGCCGTCAAACGGCGGATGTGGCACAAAGCTTTCCGCCACGACCCGCTGAAAAATCGGGCCATACGCCGAGCCTCCCCATTGAAAGTAGCCAATCTCATCGGGTTTGGCGACCCGGCTGACCGGGGAACACTTCGATGACCGCCCCAAGCCAGCACGGTGTCCGCAATAAAGAATTGGCCGATTGAAAAATGACCGGAGGTAAATTATGCCAATGTCGGTGGGCAGCTGATCCAATGGAATAACCAGGAGCCCAAAAACAAAACCTTACATCTGACGAATGAGCGCTCCCGCACGGAGCAGTGTCGCTTGTCAGCCTAAATTAACGCCATCCGAAACCGGCTCTTCGCGCAGGCACCCGTGCTGCGAGTGAGTCAAGTTTTCCCAGGCGAAAATGGCACAAGTAAAAATTTCAGCGCACGAACTTGCACTCAATACGCCACTACCCTTTCGCGTGTATTCGGCGGCCGGCAAGTTGTTGCTGAACGAGGGGAATTGTCTGCGCTCCGAGTCGCAGCGCGAGCGCCTTCTCACAATGGGCGCTTTTCGCGATGCCGACGCGCCTGTCCAACAAGCGGACAATGTGTGCGCCGGCAATGCGATGCTGCTATCAACCGCTACGCATACGACCGCCCAGCCGAGCGCGCCGGAGCTTGTTCACGCGCGCTTCCCGACATTGCCCACTGGCATCGAACTGTTTCAGTTGACTGTCTGCGCGGGAGAGGAAGCGTCGTTTCACGTGCGCTATGTGGGCGCGATTGCGGATCAGGCTCTGCTTGTCACCGTCGAGGACGAATGCGAAGCGCTGAAGGTGGGCACGGAGCTTGAGGCGAAAGTGATCTGCGGGCGGGCTGTCTATGCCTTTCGCACCCGCATCGCGGCCCGGGACACCCGCATCACGAAGCTAATTCAGCTTGATTTTCCCGCCGCTATCAAACGACATACGATCCGCAAGCACATGCGGATCAGCACGCAGCTTTCAGGGCGCTTGCTTCGCAATGACGTTGTAGCAACGGGCTTCGACGCGGAAGTCACTAACGTTTGCGCGAACGGTATCGGCTTTTTCCTGCCCGACGCGACGCTTGATGCGGGCGAGCACTTCAAGATTGCGCTGCGGCTTAAGGTTGATGGGCGAACACACGCCGTCATGCTCAACTGCATCGCACGAAGCGTGTCACGCAAAGATAACGGCCTTCAGATTGGCGCGGAGTTCGGCGTTATCTCCGAAGATGTCCGTCGCGTCATGCAGGCTTACATATTTCAGCAGGCGACGGGCTCTTCGCAGACTTGAATCGTGCCGCATGCAACCACAGCCAGTCCCTGGCTCCCAGGCCTAAAGCGACGAGCACACCAGCATTGACGCCGCGTAGACGCCAACCACAATACCCGCGCCCAGCATATGATTGCCCAGCGATTTACGCACGTCGGGCTGCAGCCACCAGCTCAAGCGCTTGCTGGCCCACGGCACAAGCCAGTTCAACAACACCACGCTAACAACATTACCGACAAATAGCGCCAGCCAAAACGGCATGCCGATGCGGCCCCATCAACAATGGCTTTTGCACGAACAAACCGAACAGAAACACCACCGGATACAGCAGCCCCAGCACGATCATGTTTTGCTTCCAGACCGGCACTGCGGGTAAAGCGCTGTTGCACAAACTACAGCAAGTCGTGATCAAAGCGTAATCTAAGGATCTGCGTGCCGTCCGGCGCTCGTGTACGCAAACCATTTTTCTACGACCGCACTGCCCCGGATCGTTTGCAGCCCGAGAAGCTAGCGCAACTGATGCAGCGTTTAAAGTAATTCGTTCTCTTTATCAAGTAATCACCGATGCATTCGCGCAACGACATCGGCCAGGAGAGCGAGCGCTGCATGCTCTCGCTGCATGCGTTTTAACTGCCAAGCAGTCCGAACACCGCCACGCCAGTCGACGTCCCCACATACACTTTTCCGTTCGCGATCATCGGCGTGATGAACTTGTTTCCCGGGCCGAACTGGTCACGCGAACCCGCCTGATTGCTGTTGTACAACTCGTTCGCCAGGTTGGTCGCGTCATACGCGTGCAGCGCCGCGATCGTACCGTTTTCTGCCGCCCACACAATACCGTTCGACGTGCCGTTGGCAGAGACGCTGGGCGTCGCGCCGGGTGTGCCGAAACTGGTCGGTGTCTGGCTGACCGGCGCCGCCGAAAGACGCGCTCCGCTGATCGAAAACGCCTTGATGTCGTCACCAATCGCGCCAAAGTACACCGTGTTGTTGAAGTACGCCGGCATGCTGAATACCGGTCCCGCAATTTGTCCGACCAACTCCTGATAGATGGCGTCCGCCACCGGGTTATATTTGCCCATCGAGTCGCGGTTGACGATGTAGATGATCGAATCCTTGCCCGCGCCCAGCGCGAGATGATGAACCGTGCCGCTGGCATCGGTAAGATCGGGCAGCACGAGCGCACCGCCCGAACCCAGGTCTTCGTCGGCGGCCGACTCCTGGATCGTATTCGATGCCTCGAAATAATCAGCCACCGTCAAACCAGTCGTCGTTCCCAGCTTCAGGAACGCATTGCCGTAATCGCCCGATACCTGCACGCCCGCCGCGTTGACCGTGGCGTCGAAGCTGCCGTTTGCATCGAGAAAATAAATCGAGGTTCCGTCCGACGCCATGCCCGCGCCGCTCATCCAGATTGCTCCGCCGGAGCCGTTCGGCGTGAGATTCAGCACGCTGGTTTGCTTGAGCGTGTCCGCGCTATAAGCGATCACCCAGCCGGTGTAAGGCTGGACGTCGCAATGCGAAGTCCAGCCCGTGTAGATCATGCCGTTCAGCAACAGCAGCGACTGACGCTCGGCATATTGTTTCGGGTCGAAGATCACGTTGCCGTTCGAACTGTTCGCACCGGTGCCCGGATACGACGCCGTGATTTCCGTCGGACCGCCGAACAATTCAGCTCCCGTCGTGACGTCGAGTGCGTGAATCCTCTGGTGATACGCGCCGGCTGCATCCTTGGACATGCTGACAACGTACATAGCGCCATTCGGGCCACGGGAGCGATCGATAACAGGCGTTGCAGTCACGCCGATCGTCGGAGAAATCTGGAAACAGCCCAGGGTGTCGCTCGGCGTTTCGCCGGTGGCGAGGGTGGTCGTTTTCCATAATATCGTGCCCGTGTCCGCGTCAAATGCGTAGACGCTCGCATTTTCTGTCGCGACATACAGCACGTTGTGCGTACCACCGGCAATCGTCATGCTTGAAAGATAAAGCGGCTCGGCGTCGACCGGACCGTCCACGGTGTAGAAACCAAGCTTGCCGAACGTCGCCGACTTCACCGTGGCCGGGGTCAGCGCGGTCTCGTTGAGATGCTGGCCCGTGCGCGCGATGTCGTTGTGATAGGTGGTGACGTCAGCCGCGTTGACCACGGGCGTGATGGGAGCGCTCGGCGTGGTAGTGGGCGTCGACCCTGTGCTCGTGCTTGATGCGGCGGTCGTACCCGAAGCTGTAGTCGGACTCGAGGGCGAGCTCGCGGCGGGCGTGGTCGTGCCGGTGGGCGTCGTTGTGCCGGACGGTGTTGCGGCCGGGCTTGATGCCGTGCCGGCACCAGAGGCGGCTGTAGCGCCGGACGCGGCGGATGCGGGAGCGGCTCCGCTGGCGCCGGAAGCGGCATTGGTGCTTGAACTGCCACCGCCCCCGCTGCATCCCGCAATCAAAGCCGCAAGCAGCACCTCGATAAAGCGATCTGGAAGATGCGAGCGTTTCATGTGCATTCCCCTTTATCGAGCGTACGCAACCGGTGGCCGGATGCTGTCTGGCGAGCATGGTTCGGTGGAGCAATAAAGGTGCCGCAGGGACGGTCATCGCTAAGTGTCTCTTTATATTTTCACGAGCGGCCGGAACGCGCAAGCGAGCGATGCAACTTGGGATAGCGGTCAGCACACCTTGTCATACCGAAGTGAAGATGCGGCGAATGCTTGATACGGTTAAAGAAGCGTTCGACCAAATTGTGCGCGCGGTACAAGGTACGAATTTAGCGGCGCTTCGTCCCGGGATCCGAGTGAGGTGGGATGACGACGCCCGTGGCCCGGAGAGTCTGTAAAAAGGCGTCGAAGTGAAGAACGCACCGCGCAGCGGCAAAGCCCCTGAAGAGCTGACAAATGAAATTGGCCTGCGCCGTGATTGGAATGCAGGGGTGAGCCGTCCCGAGTGAAATTCACGATTTTCTTCGTCAGGCTTAAGCTATCCGCTAACGTGTGGCACTCCTTGACGCCGCGTGCCGGAACAACGTGAGACACTTTTGCTGCGGTTCCTCGACAGTCATGCGCACCGCCATTTTGCGCCGTCAAACCCGCGTACTCAGTAAGTGCTCCGAAAATACTGCGCGTCTTTCGGCACGCCGCTTGCGCGTGGATGCCTGCCCGCGCTGCTGATCGCTGTGGAATATTGCTGTAAAAAATGCGATCATGAATTGCACTGGCGTTCCGTTTGATAACTCTTTATGGAGGCGACTATGCAGTGGACGACACCAAGCTTCACCGATATGCGTTTTGGTTTCGAAATCACGATGTATATCGCAACGCGCTAAGCTTCAAGGGCCGCCGCCGGCTTTTTCTCCTTGCACGTAACTGACGTGCGGCCTAGCGTGATTGTTAAGCGTGTCGGCGCGCTGAAGAATCTAACGTATAGCTAACGCAGCTAACGACTCCGCTTAAGTTGAGATTTACCAACCCGCCGGCTCCCGACGCGTCGCGATAACGAGCGTTCCGCTCCACGATCTACGAAACGATCCTCACGGCAGCGGCGCGCGGTAGCCAACCCGGTATCGCACCCGTGAACGTCCGATCCGCTCACGACCCGCCCGCCGGCCACCGCCGAACGCTTGAATCAAGCTGCCGCAGGACTCTGACGCGCCGCGACGGCAGGCTCGTACGTAACCAACCCCGACCGCAGCGCCACCGCTCCGCCCGTCGCTCAAGTCGCTCTCTATTCAGGCAGATCCCGACTCGCGTGGGCGCATCAACCAGGCTCACGAAATCGATCAAGCCGCGCCCTTGCCGCTATGCCAGCGCATTGGCCAGAAACTGCCCGCGCTGCCCGCCCACCAGCGGCGCCCGTGCCGCGCCGGCACACCCGCGATCTGGCAGTGGGCGCTTGAGTAGAACTGCTGCTCGTCGGATGAAAACAATCGGCGTAATGTTGAAAAACCGGTTGAGCTATCTGTTGAGCACCCGGTTGAGCAACCCGTAGGGAAACGAGTAAAGAAAAGCCGAAACGCGGCCCACGCCGCAACCAACGGAAGGGGGCGACCATGAACATCGCGCATTCGTCCGCCACACCACTCGACGCAAGTGTCGGTGCGCCGCGTTATTCACCCGCGCAGATCGCTCTGCATTGGGTGATCGGGCTGGCGATCATCGTCATGCTCGGCATTGGTCTCTACATGGTCGGACTGCCTAAAGGCCTCGCCTTCAAGTCTAGCTTGATCAACTTCCACAAGTCGCTTGGGATGACCATTTTCTTGCTTGTGCTGATTCGCATCGTGGTTCGCCTGGTTGCAGGCCGGCCTCCGCTTCCCCCGATGCCGGCCTGGCAACGCGCCGCCGCGACCATGACGCAAGGTCTTTTATACGTGGCGATGATCGTCATGCCGCTGACGGGTTACCTCGGCTCGTCATTCAACAAGTTCAGCACGCACTTCTGGGGCATCCCCCTGCCGATGTGGGGCTGGGACGACCCCGGCTTGCGAAAGATTTTCTTCACGGTACACACGTTCGCGGCCTGGGTCTTGATTGCATTGATCGTGCTGCATGTGGCCGGCGCGCTCAAACATCAGTTGATAGACCGTGACCGCCTGATGGAAAGGATGCTGCCATGACGAGGTTCGACCAATTTTTGAATGAGGGACGCGGCCAGCGTCACGTCGTATGAAAATCAAGGTACTCGGTTCGTCTGCGGGTGGCGGTTTTCCCCAATGGAACTGCAACTGCCGCAACTGCGATGGTGTACGCAACGGTACGCTTAAGGCGCGGCGGCGTACGCAGTCGTCGATAGTCGTGAGTGCGAACGGTGATGACTGGCTACTCGTGAATGCATCACCGGACCTGCTTGCCCAAATCGCGGCCCATCCCGAACTACAACCCGCGCGGCGCGTGCGCGACACCGGCATTGCAGCGGTCGTCGCAATGGACGCCCAGATCGATCACGTGACCGGCCTGCTGATGCTGCGCGAACGAGACGCCCCATTGCCTCTCTACGTCACCGACGCCGTCCTGCAGGACCTGAGCACCGGCTTTCCGGTTGTATCGATACTCGCGCATTATTGCGGCGTCGAACGCCATGCGATTCCGCTCGACGGATCGTCGTTTATTGTTCCCGCGCTGCCGGGCATCCGCATTGAAGCGCTGCCGCTCTCGAGCAAGGCGCCGCCTTATTCGCCACATCGCGAAGCGCCGCAACACGGCGACAACATCGGGCTGACGTTCATAGACGAACAGTCGGGCAAGCGCGCGTTCTACGCGCCCGGCCTGGGTGAGCTCGATCCCCACGTCCTCGAAGCCATGAACGCGGCTGACTTGCTGCTGGTCGACGGCACGCTCTGGACGCCGGATGAAATGATCGGACTCGGGCTCTCCAAAAAGACCGCCGCCGATATGGGGCATCTCGCGCAAACCGGCGCGGGCGGCATGATCGACGTGCTTGATTCGATCAAGCGTGCCGGAGTGCGCAAGGTCCTCATCCACATCAACAACACGAATCCGATCCTGGTTGAAGACGGTCCCGAACGACGACGACTCGCAGAACACGGCATTGAAGTTGCGTTCGATGGCCAGGCGTTCGAACTTTAAGCGAACTTCAAAGCGAACTTCAAAGCCAACCTTAAGCATCGATAGCGCCTACAGGAGGACTCCAAGTGAACGGCCCCGCTCCGATGACTACCAACCACGATCCCGCCCGGACCCGGGAAGAGTTCGAAGCCCGGCTTCGCGCAAAAGGCGCGGGGTATCACATTCATCATCCATTCAACGTGAAGATGAACGAGGGCGGCTGTTCACGCGAGCAGATTCGCGGCTGGGTCGCGAACCGCTTCTATTACCAGATCAACATTCCGCTGAAGGATGCAGCCGTGATGTCGAATTGCCCCGATCGCGAGACACGCAGGCGCTGGGTGCTGCGCATTCTCGATCACGACGGTTACGGCAACGACGAAGGCGGCATCGAGACATGGGCCCGGTTGGGAGACGCCGTCGGCCTCTCGCGCGATGAACTCTGGTCGCTTGAGCACGTGGCGCCGGGCGTCAGGTTCGCCGTCGATGCCTACGTCAACTTCGCGCGTCGCGCGCCGTGGCAGGAGGGGGTGTGTTCGTCCCTGACCGAGATCTTTGCGCCGCAGATCCATAAGGACCGGCTTGCAACGTGGCCATCGTGTTATCCGTGGATCGAAGCCAATGGCCTGACGTATTTCCGCTCGCGTATCACGCTGGCACAACGCGATGTGGAACACGGCTTGCAGGTGACGCTCGATTACTTCAAGACCCGCGAACAACAGGACCGCGCGCTCGAGATACTGCAGTTCAAGCTCGACATCCTTTGGTCAATGCTCGATGCCATCGAAAAGGCCTTCCCCCAATGACATCGCCTGTGCTCAAGCTCAAGGGAATCTTTCGGCTGCAATGGGAACCGGCGCAGGACGCGCATGTGCTGCTGTACCCCGAAGGCATGGTGAAGCTGAATCAAAGCGCGGGGGAAATACTCAAGCGCTGCGATGGCACGCGCGATATCGACATGTTGATCGCGGACTTGCAGCAAGCCTTCAATGCGCAAGGCATTGGCGACGAAGTCCGTTTGTTCGTGGCCGAAGCCGAGCGCCGCGGCTGGCTGGAGCGTGCGGAGGCTGCAACATGAGCGATATCGCCCCGCCGCTGTGGCTGCTGGCCGAGCTGACGTACCGATGCCCGCTGCATTGCGCGTTCTGTTACAACCCCGTGAACTACACGGACCACGGCAGCGAACTCTCCACCGATCAATGGCTCGGCGTGTTGCGCGAAGCGCGTGGGCTCGGCGCAGCGCAACTTGGCTTCTCGGGGGGTGAACCGCTCCTGCGCGACGATCTGGAAATCCTGGTGCGCGAGGGACGCCAGATCGGTTTTTACACGAACCTGATCACGTCGGGTATCGGCTTGACGGACACGCGCCTGGACGCGTTGAAAGACGCCGGGCTCGACCACATCCAGTTGTCGTTCCAGGACTCGTCCCAGGAACTCAACGACTTCCTGAGCAGCACGCGCACCTTCGATCTGAAGAATCGCGTGGCGAAATCGATCAAGGCGCATGGCTTTCCGATGGTGCTTAACTGCGTGCTGCATCGATACAACCTGCCCCACGTCAGCAAGATCATCGACATGGCCCTCGCCATGGGCGCCGAGTATCTGGAACTCGCGAACACGCAGTACTACGGCTGGGCGCATACCAACCGCGCCCAACTGATGCCGACCGCCCAGCAGTTGAAAGAAGCGGAGGCGGTGGTCGAACGCTACCGAAGCGAAATCGGCCATCGCTGCAAGATCTTCTTCGTCGTGCCGGACTACTTCGAGACCCGGCCCAAACGCTGCATGAACGGCTGGGGCTCGGTGTTCCTGGGCATCGCCCCGGATGGCGCCGCGCTGCCCTGCCACGCGGCCCGCTCACTGCCCGGCCTGAGCTTCCCGAACGTGACCGAGCGCTCGATCCGCGAAATCTGGTACGACAGCGACGCGTTCAACCGCTTTCGCGGCTTCGACTGGATGAAAGAACCGTGCCGCAGTTGCGAGGAAAAAAGCATCGACGCTGGCGGTTGCCGCTGCCAGGCCTACCTGCTGACCGGCGACCCGGCCAACGCCGATCCGGTCTGCGATAAATCGCCCCACCACGAAGCCGTGATCAATGTAGTGCGCCGAGCAGCTGTTGAACGCCAGCCGGACGAACAGCCGATCCTGTTTCGCAACGACAGCAATTCGCGGCGACTGGCGGCAGTGTCCGACGGCCGCAACCCAAACCATCGTAGCGTCGCCGATCTCGCGGGAGCTCGCAAATGACCATCGCCAACATCAGTGTCCTCCTGGTCGACGACCACGCCGTGGTGCGCGAAGGTTACCGGCGCCTGCTCGAACTGAGTCCCGACGTGAGCGTGGCTGGTGAAGCTGCCGATGCCGCGCAGGCGTACCAGCGTTTCTGCGCGTTGCACCCCGACGTTGTCGTGATGGATCTGGGGTTGCCGGGCGCGAGCGGCATTGAAGCGATGCGGCGCATGCTCGCCCGCGAACCCGACGCCCACGTCCTGATTTTCAGCGTGCACGAGGAAACACTCTTCGTGCGTCGTGCGCTAGACGCTGGCGCGCAAGGCTACGTGACCAAGGCAAGCGCGCCCGACGTTCTCGTCGAAGCGGTCCGCGCGGTCGCAGCACGGGCACGCTACCTGAGCGCGGACGTTTCGCATGCGCTCGCCCTGCGGGCCACGTTCCAGGAAGGGCCGCCGGGACGCCATTTATCGGCAAGGGAGTTCGAGGTGCTGCGGTTGCTGGTGCAGGGCTACACGCTCCCGAGCATCGCGGAGAAACTGGGCCTGAGCCAGAAGACTGTTGCCAACCATCAGTCGGTGATCCGGCAGAAATTCGGCGCGGACAATGGGGTGCAGCTCGCGCAGATGGCGAACCGCCTGGGCCTTCATTTCACCGATTTCGCCAACTCGGCGGGTGCGCTGGGCTCGTTCAGTTCGGGCAATCCGGCCTGAGCCGGCACCCGTGCGCAGAACAGAAAACCGCTGCCCGGCTGGCTCGCGATGTGAAACTCGCCGCCGATTGCCTCGACACGCTCGCGCATGCCGATCAGTCCCAGACCCGCACGGGGTTTCGTCAGATCAATACCCGGACCGTCGTCGGTCATGGTTACCACGATCTCGTCGCGTTTTGTTTGTTCATCGCAATCATCGTCCGCAGTCCGAACCAGATAGATTTCCACTCGCGACGTGCGCGCAAACTTCGACACGTTGGTCAGCCCTTCCTGCACGAGCCTGTACAGCGTGATGTTCAGCACATCCGCCAGACCCGAGAAGTCACCGTCGACCGTCAGCGTGAACGACGCCTGCGGCAGGCGCTCACGCCAGCCTTCAACGCAATGTTCCAGTGCACTCGGCAAGCCGAATTCATCGAGTCCGATAGGCCGCAAGCGCCGGATCATCCCCCCTATCTGCCGATACACCGTGCTCGCGCTCTGCATGACCGCTAGCGACAAGCGATGGACTTCAGGCTCTCCTTGCGCTGACAGATCGCGGATACGTCCCGCATCCAGCGCAATGGCGTTCAGGTACTGACCGAGTTCGTCGTGCAATTCGCGCGCGAGATGGCGGCGCTCGTTTTCCTGTGCCCCGATGCTTTCGCTAGCGATACGCCGGTTGTCAGCAAGGAGCCCTTCGGCCTGCTCTTCAAGCGCGCGGCGATGCAACAATTCGCGCTGCGACTCCCGATAGCGGCGCCAGGCAAACCACGCAAGCCCCAAGGCCAGCACGACCAGCGTGGGCGGAAACTCGTCCAGTTGGAAGCGTTCGAACCGGCGCGTGAGGGAATACGTCAGCTCGCCGACATCGAAGCGCATGCAAAGCCCGGCAGCGAGCACCGTTACCGCCAGCACGCAAGCAAGGTCGCGCCGCACGCTCGGGTGCGAACTCGAGTGCGATGCTGGCGCTTGTGCGGAGGAGGTTGGGAAATCGGGTCGCATGGCGCTCTCATTCTACTCAGCACGCGCGCTTGCGTCGCGTGCTGACCACGCGGGTTGAGAAGGCTTCGCCCTGTAATCGGGAAGACCTCCCGGTTGCACCGCGCGCATCTTGTGGGACGCTTTCAGTACGGAAACAATAACGACACCCTGCTGGAGACGATCATGAGCCAGGCGCCGCATCACCGTCATCGCCGCTCCGGCAGGCATCCATTCGCGCTGCGCGTGTGCTTCGGCAGCGCGCTTGCCGGCCTGAGCGCCGCGACGTGGGCACAAGATGCGGCAGCGCCGCCACTGGCTGCCTCCGAGGCGAACCTGATCCAGCTTGCGCCGATCGTCGTGGTGGGCACGACGCCGTTGCTGGGCATTGGTACGCCGCTCGAGAAGGTGCCGGCCAACGTCCAGACCATCAAGGGCAGCGCGATCGACCAGCAGCATCGGGCGGTGCTCACTGACTACTTCGAGAAGAACGTGGGGAGCGTCGACATCAACGAAGCCCAGGGCAATCCCTCCCAGACCGACATCAACTATCGCGGCTTCACGGCGTCGCCTTTGCTTGGCACACCGCAGGGTTTGTCCGTGTTCCTCGACGGCGTGCGCATCAACGAGCCCTTTGGCGACGTGGTGAACTGGGACCTGATCCCGCAAGCCGCGATCAGCACGATCCAGGTGATCCCTGGCTCCAACCCCACCTTCGGGCTGAACACGCTGGGTGGCGCCATTGCTGTCACGACCAAAAACGGCCGCAGCGACCCGGGCGGCGAGGCAGAGATATCGGCGGGTTCGTGGGGTCGCAAGACGGCGCAGATCCAGCAAGGCGGCGTGATCGGCCAGAACCTCGACTATTACTTCACCGCGAACACGACCAACGACGACGGCTGGGCTGACCACAATTCCAGCCGCCTGCGGCAAGCATTTGGCAAGCTGCGCTACACGGACTCGGACACGACGATTTCGCTCTCCATGGGCGCAGCGGATAACAACCTGCAGGGCTCGCAGACCATCCCGCGTTCTTTGCTCGATGACTACAAGCAGGCCTACACATTCCCGGACGAGAATCAGAACCAGGTCGGATATCTCACGCTGTCGGGCGAGCATTATTTCAGCCCCAACCTGGAGATCAGCGGCAACGTGTATTACCGACACTATCGAAACGTGAACACCAGCAGCAATACCAACGACGACTACGGCATGACCGATGCCAACGGCAATATCGACACGGTCCAGGCCACCAACGTGCAGTCCGTGATCGTCACCGACAGCTACGGCGCCAGCCTGCAAATGACGCTGCTCAACAAGCTGATGGGTCTGGAGAATCAGTTCGTCGCGGGCATGGCGGGCGACTTCGCCAACTCGCATTTCACGCAGGCTTCGCAGGACGCGCAGTTCACCGATTCACGCGCGACCATAGGCATTGGCCCCTATGAGTCTCAAACCGATGCCAAGACGCGTAACGCCAACTATGGGGTGTATTTCGAGGACACGTTGTCGCTCACGCAGCAATGGTCCATGACACTGGCTGGGCGTTATAACTGGTCCAAATCCGTGATCGGCGATGAAAGCGGACTGGAGCCGCTGCTCGACGGCAGCCACACGTTCTCGCGCTTCAACCCGGCGGTAGGCGTCAACTGGAACCCGACCTCCACGTTCACCGCCTACGCCACTTATAACGAAGGCATGCGCTCGCCGACCGCGATCGAACTCGCCTGTGCCGACCCGTCGGCGCCCTGTTCCTTGCCGAACGATTTCATTGCGGATCCGTCCTTGCAAGCGGTGATATCGAAGACCTTCGAGGTCGGCGCGCGGGGCCAGCTAGGGCACGCAACGTCGTGGAGCGCGGCGCTCTACCGGACGACACTTGATAACGACATCCAGTTCGTCACCAGCAATGGCTCGGCCAGCACGCTTGGCTATTTCCAGAACGTGGGCAAGACTCGCCGGCAAGGGGTCGAGCTGGCCGGGCGCACGCAGTTCGGGCCACTGGGCGTGGCCGCGAGCTACAGTTATGTGGACGCGACGTACCAGTCGACCTGGATCGAAAACAGTTCCAGCAATTCCAGCGCTGACGCTAACGGCAATATCACCGTCAAGCCAGGTGACCGCATCCCGGGCATTCCGCAGAACACGATCAAGTTGCGGCTCGACTATGCGGCCACGCCGAAGTGGAACGTGGGGACCAACCTCACGTATCGCGGCAGCATTTTTGCGCGTGGCGACGAAGACAACCAGGATGTAAACGGTACGGTGGCGGGCTATTTCCTGATCGACCTCGACACCACGTACAACATCACGAAGCAGCTACAGGTGTTCGCCAGCATCACGAACTTGCTCAACAAGCGTTATGCGAGTTTTGCGATTCTGGGCGAGAACGATTTCGATGGTCCGAACCATACGTTCAACGGCGCCAATCCGGTAAATGAGCAATTCCTGGGCATAGGGGCGCCGCGGGGGGCATGGGTGGGGCTGAGGTATGCATGGAAGTAGGTTTTCGCTTCGCACTCGGTCGGGGTTCTGGTCGGGGTTCGGGTCGGGGGGGAGTGGTCGGGGTTGGTGGCGCGTTGCTAGGTTCCAGGGTTAGTGGTCGGGGTCAATGCCGGGTTGCACGGGTTCTTGGGTAGCGGTCGGAGTCAATGCCGGGTTGCTGCTTTCTGTGTTAGTGGTCTGCGTAAGTTGGATTTTCTCTTTATCACTGTTAGCCACTGTGCGTGGCGGCACGTCATTTCTTTGTCCAAAGCGACAAAGAAACGAAGCAAAGAAAACGCTTTCAAACCACGCTACCCTAAGTGTCCACAGCGTGCAGTTTCCATTCATAGGTGCCCCAAAAGCACGGTGCTCGCCAGAACTGCGGGTGTGTGAACCCTCTTTCTCCGAACACGGATACCCACACGCTTCGCCACCAGTGACTGAACCTGCCCAAGGGGCACTCCGCGCTATCCGCGGATAACCTTCCACCGAATTTGTATGCATAACGAACCATATAGTCAACCCATCAAGAAACGAGGCCGTAAAGATGCGTGAGGTCGTGCTAGTACCTGGATGAATGGTGCTTGCCCGAGAGCGTTGGGGGCGAAGCGTGTTCGTGTCAGGATTCGCGAGAAGGAGGGTTTCACACATCCGTGGCTCTGGCGAGCACCGTGCTTTTCGGGTACCACATACGCTTAGCTTGCACGCTGTGGACACTTATGTGCCCTCGTTCTGAAAGCGCTTTCTTTGCTTCGTTTCTTTGTCGCTTTGGACAAAGAAATGACGCGCCGCCACGCGCAGTGGCTAATAGTGATAAAGAGAAAATCCGACTCTTGCAGACCGCTAAAGCCGAAAGCAGCAACCCGGCATTGACCCCGACCGCTTACCCCAGAACCTAGCAACCCGGCACTGACCCCGACCGCTAACGCAGGAACCTAGCAACCTGGCATTGACTCCGACCACTAACCCAGAACCTAGCAACGCGCCACCAACCCCGACCGAGTGCGAACGAAACCACCGTGCTATTCAATCGTCCCGGCGCTCCGCGGATACGTCACGATGCCCCACGCCAGCGGCAATCCTTCGATCTGCTTGATCGGCTGATAGCTAGTGGCGTCGAACACATACACCGCGTTCGAACGCCCGCACGCCAGCATTATCTTCGACCCGTCTGGCGTGAAACTAAAGTGCCAGCAGCGCAAGCCCACCGGTACATCGGTCATATGGTCGAAGGTCTTTGCGTCAAACACCTGCAACATCTTGCCGCGCGCCGCCGCGACCATCAGGCGCTTGCCGGCAGGATCGAACGCAACACCGTAGGGACCAAGCTGCGTGTCGATCGTCTTAAGCACCTTGAAATTTCGGGCGTCAAGCACAACGAACTTGTTTGCGTTCTCCAGCGTAACCACATATTGCGTGCCATCCGGCGAACGCTTGATGCCGCGCGGGCGCGACCCGTGGTCCAGCTTCAGGGTGCGCAGCGGCGCACCCGTGCCGACGTGATACACCGAGACCGTGTCGTCGCCCTCGTTCGTCACCAGAAGTTCCTTGCCATCGCCCGAGAACTCCACGCCCTCCGTTTCGTGCCCGCTCTTCACCGAACGAACCACCCGCAGGGTCTTCAGGTCGACAATTGCAATTTCCGCCGGAGGCTCGTTCGCGTTGTCATCGTCCTTCCCGGCGCCCGAAGGGCCGCCTTTATCCCCTCCTGATGCTCCTGATGATCCCGGCACACCCGTAGCCGGCCCGCCATTCTCACCGGGCTCGTAGGTCACGTAGGCGTAGCCGCCATATACCCGGACAAACTCTGGATTCTGGCCGATCTTCACGCGCCGCAGCACCTTGCCGGTCGCTGTATCGACTTCGGACAGATCGCCCGGCTTCTTGTTGGCCAGCAGAAGGCGGCGTCCGTCGGCAGTCAGGCTCAAGCCGCGGGGACCATCGTCTCCGAATGAGAACGTCTTCGCAAGCGTCATCTGATCAAGATCGATCACGCCAACCCCCGCCGTCTCGCTCGTCACATAAGCCGTCGGCCCCGCAGCTGGCGCCAGGCTTGCGCCAAGCATCCCCACCGATGCAAGCGCCAGACACGCCGTGGCTTTTTTCAGATGCATGTTCGTCTCCGCCCATTTTTCTTTGCACCGTGCGCCGGTCGTCTTCGGACATCGCGGACCCATAGACCAACTTAGCCCATCATGTCGCCGCTTGACAATGGATCGAGGCGGGAGATTTTCCCGAAAACGCGCCGCCCTTCCCTTTGTGGTGCCTTCAGCTCGCGCCGCCAGGGTCGTCGGCAATCTTGATGTTGTGCTCACCGAGGTTTTGATCGGGCACATCACGCCCGGGCAGTCCATACCTTGTTGCGGCCCGTCGCCTTTGCCTCGTACAAGGCTTCGTCGGCAGCGTTGATCACCGTGGTCACATCGTGCGCGGCCTGGGGGTTACCGCTCGCCGCGCCAATACTCGCGGTTACGCATCCATACTCGCTGCCTGCGTGTTCAATCTGGCAAGCACAGATAGCGGCCCGGATTTTTCGGCAATCACCGAGGCGCCGAACTCCGACGTATTGGGAAGGATGAATTTGCATTCCTACAGAAGTCGCTTCACTTCTGCCACGACATGGCCGGCCGTGATGCCGAAATGTTCGTATAGCGTGTCCGCACCGGCAGACGCGCCGAAGCCGGTCATTCCAACGAACCCGCCCCGCTCGCCCAGATAACGGTCCCAGCCGAAACGCAGCGCCGCCTCCACACCAACGCGCACGGTGCCCGAACCCAGAACCGCCGCGCGATAAGCGTCGTCCTGTTCGTCGAAGATCTCCCAGCATGGCATGGACACAACAGCGGTTGCGATACCTTCGTTCTGCAGCTGGCTGCGCGCCTGCAACGCCAGCACCACTTCCGAGCCAGTCGCGAGCAAGGTCACCGCACGTGGCCCGCCCTCCGCCTCGGCCAGCACATACGCGCCTCGCTGCGACAGCGGCTCGGCGCTGTGCGTGCGGCGCACGAGCGGCAGCGTCTGGCGCGCGAACACCAGCGTACTCGGGCCGTCGCGGTGTTCGAGCGCAAGTGCCCAGCATTCGGCCGCCTCCACCGCGTCGGCAGGACGCAGCACGCGCATGTTCGGCATCGCGCGCAACGAAGCCAATATCTCGACGGGCTGGTGAGTCGGGCCGTTCTTGCCGACGCCGATCGAGTCGTGGCTAAACACGAAGTGCACCGGCAAGCCCATGAGCGCGGCCATCCGCATCGCCGGCCGCTGGTAGTCGGAGAACGCCAGGTAGGTGACGCTGGTCGCAATGATGCCGCCGTGCGCGGCCATCCCGTTGGCCATCGCGCCCATCAGATGTTCGCGCACCCCGCAGTGAACGTAAGCTCCGCTGCGGTCGTCGGCGGTGAAGGCATGCAACTGGCGCTTGTGCCCGGTCGGCGCTTCGAGATCGGCGCAACCGACCATGCGTTCCGGCAGCATCGGCACGAGCAGGTCGCTGATCTCGCCCGACAGCGCGATGCCAGACTGCGGCTCGTCGCGCTCCACGGTGCGCTTGCGGTAATCGCCGAGCACATCGCGCCAGCCGTCCGGTAACTGGCCGGACTGAACGCGCTCGAACTCGACGCGTTGCGCGTGCGGCAATGCGGCAACGCGCGCCTGCCATTCATGGTATTCACGATGGCTGCGGCGCCCCGCCGCGCGCCATGCGCTCAAGACGTCTTCAGGCACCTCGAAAGGGGCATGCGGCCAGCCGAGCTGTTCCCGCGCCGCGTCGGCATCCGCCTGGAACAGCTTACCGCTATGACCGCCGCGCTGCCCTTGCAAACGCGCAATGCCGCAGCCGATGATGGTCTTGCACGCGATCATAGACGGCCGCGGATCCTGTCGCGCGATCGTCAGCGCAGCTGACACCGCTTCAAGATCGTGACCGTCGACTTCCACGACATGCCAGCCGCCCACGCGAAAGCGTGCGCAGACGTCTTCGCTGATCGATAGCGAGGTGCTGCCGTCGTCGGTGATCTGGTTGTCGTCCCAACACAGGATCAACTTGCCCAGCCGCAAATGCCCGGCCAGCGAAATCATTTCCTGACCGATGCCCTCCTGCAAGCAACCATCGCCGACGAACGCATACGTGTAGTGGTCAACAAGTTCGCTGCCGAATTTTGCCGCGAGATAGGCCTCGGCGATCGCCATGCCGAATGCGTTCGCAATACCCTGGCCGAGCGGACCGGTGGTGGCTTCTATACCGTGCGCCGGTTCGTACTCGGGATGCCCCGCGCAATGCGAGCCAAGGTCACGAAAGGTCTTGAGCTGGTCCAACCCGATGGCCGCATAACCGGTCAGATAGAGCAGCGAATACAGCAGCAGCGAACCGTGCCCATTGGACAGCACGAAGCGGTCGCGGTCGGACCAGGTTGGATCGGCGGGATTGAATTTCAGATGCCGGGTGAACAGCGCGGTCGAGATTTCGGCCATGCCGAGCGGCACGCCCTGATGGCCCTCGCCAGCGCGCAGGATCGCATCAATAGAGAGGAAGCGGATCGCATCGGCCAGCGGCATTTGAGATTCCTCCGTTGCTGGCGGCAGCGATGGCGCAGGTGCAGCAATGTGCATCGCGGGCTGGGCTTCGGTTGTGGACATGACGAAAGGCTCCTCGCCACCGCCTCGCGATGCGGGGCGGTGGTAATCAAACAAATCAGGTTGGAAAAACTACGCCACGCCGTAGCGGCCAGGCGCTTCAAAGGATCAAGTCAAAAATTCAATGCAGGAAGCCCGTCGAAATCCACGGCACCGCGGCGACCACGATCAGCCCGACCATCAGCGCGGCGATGTAGCCAAGAATCGGCTTCATGCCTTCGTCCGGATGAATGCGGCTGACCGCACAGGCCGAGTAGTACCCGACGCCGAATGGCGGAGCGAACAGGCCCACGCCCATCGAGAGGATCACGACCATCGCATAGTGAACGTCGTGTATGCCCATCTGCCGCGCGATCGGGAACATCAAGGGGCCGAACAGCACGATCGCCGGAATGCCTTCGAGCACGCTGCCCAAAATCACGAACACGCAAATGGACGCGGCCATGAACATCGCGGCGCCTCCGGGCAAAGCGCCGAGAGTCTGCGCGAGCTGCCCGGAGAAGCCCGATTGCGTCAACGCCCAGGCCATGCTCGTCGCCGCGCCGATGATCAGCAGAATCGCGCCTGACAGACTCGCCGTGTCAATCAGCATTGGCTTGAGCCGTTTCCATTCGAAGCGGCGATAGATCAGCAACCCGGCCAGCACCGCATAGGCAATGCCGATGGTCGATACTTCGGTCGCCGTCGCGATGCCTTCGACCACCGCCATGCGGATCACGAACGGTAACGCGAGCGCAGGGATCGCGATCACCAGCTTCTTGAGGATCTCGCCACGGCTCGCTCTTTTGACGTCCGAGAGATCTTCACGCCGATAACGCCAATGCACCACCGCGCACAGCGTGATGGCCAAAACGATGCCAGGCAACATGCCGCCGGTGAAGAGCGCGGAGATCGAGACCCCGGTGACCGAGCCGAGCGTGATCAGCACCAGGCTCGGCGGAATCGTCTCGGTCTGCGCACCCGTCGCGGCAAGCAGCGCCACCAGATCTCCGGGCTTCGCGCCGCGCGCTTTCATCTCCGGAAACAGCACCGGCGCGATGGCTGCCATGTCCGCGGCCTTCGACCCCGAGATGCCCGACACCAGGTACATCGCACCGACCAGCACATACGACAGTCCGCCGCGCACGTGACCCAGCAAGCTCGCAAGGAACGCGATCATTGCCGCCGCCATGCCGGTCATCTCGATCAACTGGCCGAGGAACACGAAGAGCGGCACGGAGAGCAGGATCAGATGCGACATGCCCTCGTCCATCCGGCCGACCACCACCGGCATCGGCGTGCTGGTCGTCAGCGCGAGATAGCCAAAGGTTGCGAGCCCGAACGAAAATGCAATCGGCACACCGCTCAGCACACCGAGCGCCACCAGTCCGACGAAGAAGATCAGCAGGTTGATATTGCCGAGATCACGCAACAGCGGTCCGAGCACAATGAAGACGCCGACCAGCGCGCCGACCGTTGCGATCGCACCGAGCGTCAAGCGCCAGTTGCCCATGCGGGCGAGCCGCACTACCGCCACCAGCAACATCAGCGCAGAACCAATCGGCAATGCGGCGGCACGCCATGCGTTCGATAGTTCGAGCGCGGGCGTAGTGATGATCGCTTCGTCCTGCGCGAAGCTGATCGCCGGGCCGATCACCATGGCGAGGAACGCGATCGGCGCGGCGATCGCGACCACGTCGAGAAAGGCGCGTACAGCGGGCGGCGCCATGCCGACGAGCGCCGTCATGCGCATGTGCTCGCCGCGCCGCAAGGCGATCACGGCGCCTAACATGGCGAGCCACAGGAACAGCATGGACGCGAGTTCATCGGACCAGACGAGCGGCGCGTGCAGCACATAGCGGCTCGTCACGCCGGCCAGCAGCACGACGATTTCCGCGAGCACCAGCAAGGCGGCGGGAATCTCCACCAGATGACCGAGCGCGGAGTCGAGCGCGCAGGCAAACCGATGCTGCCGCTCGTGCGAATAGGAGATCGAGATCATCGCTTTACCCCAGTTTTCCGACGGACTTCTCCAGCAGCCCCCACGCCTCGTCGCCGTATTTGGCTTTCCAGTCGTGATAAAAGCTCGTCTTGGCCAGCGCGCCACGGAAGGCTTCGCGGTCGACATCGATAAAGGTAATGCCCTTCGATTTCAGGTCGACGCGCAATGAGGTGCTGAGCTTGGCGATATCTGCGCGTTGCAGCATCGCGGCCTTCTCGAATTCGCGCGTGACGATTGCGCGGATGTCAGCCGGCAGGCGCATCCATGCGGTCTGGTTGCCGAGAATCCAGTAACCGTCCCACACATGCGAGGTGAGGCTGATGTACTTCTGCACTTCATAGAGCTTGGCGGTCGCGATGATCGGCAGCGGATTTTCCTGGCCCTCCACCACGCCGGTTTGCAATGCCGAATACAGCTCGTTGAAATTGATCGGCGCTGGCCCTGCATCGAGCGCCTTGAACAGCGAGGTCAACATGGGCGCTTGCGGCACGCGGATCTTGAAGCCTTTCAGATCGGCCGGCGCGCGTAACGCCCGGGTCGATGAACTGATTTGCCGGAAACCGTTGTCCCAGACCTTGCTCACCGAGACAATGCCCGACTTCGCGATCTGCGCGCGGATATAGGCGCCGAGATCGCCGTCCATTGCCTTCCAGACCGCGTCGTAGTCCTTGAACGCGAAGCCGGTATTGACGATGCCAGCAGCGGGCGTGAGCGTCGCCAGAATCGAGGACGCCTGATTGAAAAACTCCACACCGCCATTGCGCACCTGCGACAGCAGATCGGTGTCGGAGCCAAGCTGATTCTGCGGAAAGAGCTTGATATCGAGGCGGCCGTTGGTCGCTTCGCGAATGTGGTTGATCGCCTCCTGGGCGCGGATGTTGACTGGATGCGTCGGGTCCTGGCCGGTCGCGAGCTTGTACGAAAACTCCGGAGCGGCCATCGCGCGGCGCGAGATGCTCCATAACGGGGCGGCCGCGGACAAGGTGGCGCCGGCCTTCAGAAAGGTGCGGCGGCTGATGCCCTGAGGGGCGTTTGAACGGGTGGTCATGGTGTCTTCCTCCAATATGGCGTGTCGTTATAGTTTTCGAATCTGAACCGCGGCGGCTGCACGTGTCGCTCGCCGCGGTCGTATGTTCTTTACTACGAGGTCTTCATCGCCGCCGTCCAGTCTCCCGCCAGACGGCCCGTTCTGCGCAAGGGCGTCAGCCGTGAATCAGCATGCCGCCGTTCACATCGATCACCGCGCCGGTAATATACGACGACAGGTTCGACGCGAGAAACAGGAATGCGCCGGCTACATCGTCGGGCACACCCAGGCGGTTGAGCGGAATGCCGGCCAGAATTTCTACGCGCTTGTCGTCGCTGATCTTGCCCGCGTTGATGTCGGTCTGGATCAGGCCCGGCGTCACGCAGTTCACGCGGATGCCGTCGTTGCCGAGTTCGCGCGCCATTGCTTTTGCCAGACCGAGCACGCCGGCTTTCGCCGCCGAGTAGTGCGGACCACCGAGAATGCCGCCGCCGCGCTGGGCCGACACCGACGACATGCAGCCGATCGAGCCGCTCTTCTGTTTCTTCATCTGCGGGACGACTGCTTGCGACAAGTACAACACACCACGCAGGTTGACATCGAGGATACGGTCCCAGCTTTCCGGATCGATATCGAGCAGCTTGGCGGCCTGGGTAATGCCTGCATTATTGATCAGGATATCTATTGAACCTAAATCAGCAACAGTACGTTCGACAGCGGCCTGGCACGCAATACGGTCAGTCACGTTGCATACATAGCCGCGATGTTCTGGCCCAATAGACGCAGCGGCTTCGACGGCTGCATTTTCGTCGAGATCAAAGATGGCGATGCGGGCGCCGTGCGCCGCGAACATGCGGGCGGTCGCCATGCCGATGCCGCGCGGCGACGCGCCGCCGGAAATGACGGCGACCTTGCCGTCGAGTAGATGTGACTCTGACATGATGCTGATCTCCTCAATGTGATGTTTAGTGTTTGCTAAGTTATCCGATACTTAAAATCGATATCTACCGCAGCCAGCCTTTGATCGTGTCGCACATCGCCTGGGTCGAAATACCGTAACGGTCGTGCAAGGTCGGCAGCGCACCCGCGTCGAGAAACGCGTCGGGCAGTCCGATCTGACGGAACGGCGGCGCCACGCCGTTAGTCAGGAGTACTGCTGCGACGGCCTCCCCTAGCCCGCCGATCACCGTATGGTTCTCCGCCACCACCACGAGGCGTCCAGAGCGGCGTGCTTCGCGCAGCAGCGTGGCGGTGTCGAGCGGCTTGATGGTCGGCACGTGCAGCACGCCCACATCAACACGATCGGCAGCCAGCGCCTTGGCCGTTTCCAGCGCGCGCATGGTCATGATCCCCGTCGAGATGATCAGCACCTCGGCACCGTCGCGCAGCAGCTTCGCTCGGCCAAGTTCGAACCGGTAGCCGTATTCGTCGAGCACGACCGGCACGTTGCCGCGCAACAGCCGTGCATACACCGGCCCGCGATGGTCGGCGATCGCCGGCACCATCTGCTCAATTTCCAGCGCATCGCACGGGTCGATCACCGTGAGGTTCGGCATCGCGCGGAACAGCGCGAGGTCTTCGGCCGCCTGGTGGCTCGGCCCGTAGCCGGTCGTAAGGCCGGGCAAGGCGCAGACGATCTTGACATCGAGGTTGTCCTCGGCAATCGCCTGGTGGATGAAGTCGTAGGCGCGGCGCGCGGCGAACACCGCATAGGTGGTGACGAACGGCTGCGCGCCTTCGTGCGCCATGCCGGCCGCAGCGCCCATCAACAGTTGTTCGGCCATGCCCATCTGGTAGTAGCGCTCCGGGTATTCCTTCGCGAACAGATGCAGGTCGGTGTACTTGCCGAGATCGGCTGTCATGCCGACCACTTCCGGACGGTTGCG
Source organism: Caballeronia sp. SBC1 (assembly GCF_011493005.1). Lineage (NCBI taxonomy): Bacteria > Pseudomonadati > Pseudomonadota > Betaproteobacteria > Burkholderiales > Burkholderiaceae > Caballeronia > Caballeronia sp. SBC1. The sequence continues at coordinate 759,143 of NZ_CP049158.1, read as the reverse complement.
CGCCAGCTCGACCAGTGCGTGACCGAACGGAGCAGAGCGGGTGATCTGCCCTTCGCCTGCGATCGAGGCAATCATCGCCGATGTTTTCAAACGCGGTTTCGGTGCGGCGGTGCTCATGCATTTCTCCCGGCTTCCAGCGCTTGCAACGCGAGTTGCCACTCGTTCGCATCGACGCGGATAAAGTGGTTCTTCTCACGTGCTTCGAGAAAGGGCACGCCACATCCCATACGCGTATCGCAGACAATGATCCGGGGTTGCGCTTCCGGATGGGCGCGCGCTGCATCGAACGCTTCGACAACGGCGGCAAGATCGTTGCCGTCCACGCGCTGCACGAACCATCCAAACGCAAGCAGCTTGTCGACCAGCGGCTCGAACGCCATCACCGTCGAAGAGGGTCCGTCCGCCTGCTGGTTGTTCACGTCGACCATTGCGATCAGGTTGTCGAGCTTCCAGTGGGCGGCCGACATCAGGCCTTCCCATACCGCGCCCTCATCCAGTTCGCCGTCGGAGAAGAGTGTGTAGACCAATGCGTCCGAGCCTTTGCGCTTCAGACCCAGGCAACGGCCGACCGCGATCGTCAGCCCCTGCCCAAGCGAGCCGCCGGACATCTCCATGCCCGGGGTGTAGCTCGCCATGCCGGACATAGGCAAACGGCTGTCGTCGCTGCCATAGGTCTCCAGCTCTTCATCGGCGATGATGCCGGCCTCGATCAAAGCCGCGTATAGCGCGATCGCGTAATGGCCGTTGGATAGCAGGAAGCGGTCGCGGCCCTCCCACTCGGGGTCATCGGCGCGATAGCGCATCGCGCGGAAATAAGCGACGGCCAGCACGTCGGCAATATCGAGCGCCTGACCAATGTAGCCCTGCCCCTGCACCTCGCCCATGCGCAGCGCGTTGCGGCGGATCTGATAGGCGTGCTCCGCGAGCTTGGCGTAGGGCGCGGTTTCCTTAGTGTTCACTTTTATCTCCTGTCGATCGGAGTTCGTGCAAAGCTCGCTACTCCGGTCCCGTGCAACAGGGTTGCGCGGGGGTTCTTTGGATCGGTCGTATCGACGCCGCTGCCAGTGATTCAAGCGTAATCTCCCGCCAAGCAGCGCTCAAACGAATTAAGATGGTCAATGGATGAATTGAATTCACCTTGATGCTGCCATGCACAATCGCGTCACCCTCAAGTCGGTACAAGCATTCGAAGCTGCCGCGCGGCTCTCGTCGTTCGCGCTCGCAGCAGAAGAACTGTTCGTGACGCCCTCCGCCATCAGCCATCAAATCAAGCTGCTCGAAGAGCAATTGAGCATTCGTCTGTTTCATCGGCTGCATCGCACGGTGATCCTGACGGACTCCGGGCGGCAATACGCGGAGGAAATAACCTCAGCGTTTGCGCGGATTGACGCGGCGACCCGCGAGATCGGCCGGGTCGCGAAAAGCGACATCCTTACAATCCATTCCACACCGAGCTTTGCGACTCAATGGCTGATGCCGCGCATCGCGCGTTTCAGCGCGGCGCACCCGGACATTGATGTGCGTTTGAACGCGTCGTCAGAGGCGATGAACCTGATTTCGGAGGCAGTCGACATCGACATCCGCTACGGTCCACGGAAATTGCAGCCGGCCGGCACGATGGTGCTCGAACTGCCGCCCGAGACGATCGTTCCGCTGTGCGCGCCGGCGCTCATGGCGGGCGACTATCCGCTGCGCAGCGTCGCCGACTTGCAGCACCATCCGCTGATTCATAGTGAAGGGTGTCTCGTCGGCTGGCGTGACTGGATGCGCCAGCATCGCAAGATCCGGCTCGACATTGGACGCGGGCCGCGCTTTGACCGCTCGTTCATGGCGATCAGCGCGGCGGTCGACGGTCTGGGGGTGTGCCTGGAGAGCCTGCTTTTGGCGCAACGTGAACTGGAAACCGGGAGGCTGGTTGCCCCGTTCGGCTTCGACGGATTACATGTGAACGGCTATACGCTGAACTTGTTGAAGTCGCGAGTGGAATTGCCAAAGCTGCGTAGCTTCCAGGATTGGCTGTTCGCTGAACTGGAGAAGTGATGCTCGGCCAGACATCAGCGGCTGGCGAATAAGCGCGGGGCGTCTAGCCGATGGGCCGTGCGACCGTCTTGTGTCTTCTTCGAATCGCTATCGTGGCACGCCGCTCGCCTCAGAGACCAGGGACGCTAGTAACGCCATGGTCGTTTCGAGGCCGACCACGGCGCGGATGTACATCCAGGACCCGTAAGAGGCGCCCCTTATCGTTCGGCGCGCTCGCGCATGAACACGGCGATCACGATCGCGCCGCAAGCCAGCACCATGGCCGCGAGATAGGAGCCCGCGCTGATCTCATGGGTGATCGCGGTCAGCTTGCCGATGATAGCCGGCGCCATCAAGCTGCCAAGCTGCCCAATGCTGGAGATCAATGCAATGGCGCCTGCGGATGCCGTACCGGACAGGAACTGCGCTGGAATCGTCCAGAAGATCGCCGTGCATGCGAGGTACCCAATGGCGACCAGCGCCAGCCCGGCAATCGCCGGCACGAACGACGCGTGCGCGGCGCCGAGCATGACCGCTCCCGCTGACGCCAGCAACGCGCAGCAGGCAAAATGCAAGCGGCGCTCGTTGCGTGCGTCGGAGTGACGGCTCGCCAGGATCATGCCGACTGCGCCAATCAGATAAGGCACCGCTGACACCAGCCCGATATGCCATGGACTGGAAACGCCTACTTGCCGGATCACCGACGGTGCCCAGAAGTTCAGCACGCTACCTGCCCACGTGATCGTGAAGTAACCGAACGCGCAGACATAGACGCGCCAGCTGCGCAAAGCCGCGCCGAAATGCTGGGTTCGGCCCGTTGCACCGGCCCTGTTACCGTTACCTGCCAGTTCACGCGCGACCAGCTCTTTTTCCTCGGGCGACAACCAGCTTGCGCTTTCGGCTGAATCCGGCAAATACCAAAGCGCGCAAATGCCCACCAACACCGGCGGAATCCCTTCCAGAAGAAACAGCCATTGCCACGCGTGCAATGCATGCCAGCCCTCGGCGTGGCTCAAGATCCATCCCGAGACCGGACCGCCCGTGATACCGGCAACCGCAATGCCTAGAACGAACGCCGACAACACTTTCGCGCGATGGCGCTCCGGGAACCACGAGGTAAGGTAATACACGACGCCCGGGAAAAAACCTGCCTCGGCCACACCAAGCGCGATCCGCGCGATGTAGAACTGCGTTGTGTTCTGCACGAACATCATCGACAGCGAAACGAGTCCCCATAGCACCATGATCCGCGCGATGGTCAGACGCGGCCCAATACGGCGAAGCAGGAGGTTGCTGGGCACTTCAAACAAAACGTAGCCGATATAAAACACGCCGACGCCGAGCCCATAAGACGCTTCGGTCAAACCGATATCGGCCCTGAACTGCAGATGCGCAAAGCTGATGTTGACCCGGTCGATATAGTTAAGGACGTAGCAAAGAAAAAGGAACGGGATCAGCCTGCGCGCAATGCGGCCGAACGTTTTCTCCGCGTCGACTGCGATCGCGCCGCTCCGGTCCGCCGGAAGCGGCGAACCGGCCGCCCCCTTTTGCGCCAGCAAGCCATTGGTCGTTTCCATACCGGGTCTCCGTTTCTGTTTCTAGTAGTCGTTCATGCGAACGTGCAAGCGTCGCTCTTCCAGGCCATCCGCCTCACCAGGGGCGTCATTGTGTCTGGTGGTCCGCGAAACGCTGCCGCAAGGGTCCAAGCACTTCTTCGTTGTGTTCGCCAAGCGTTGGCGGCGGAATGACATCGGTCGAGCGTGCGCCGTCAAAAGTCACCGGCGGACGAACCGTGCGGAAGCTGCCCATTGTCGGATGCTCGGCCTGCACGAGCAATTCCAGATGCTTCGCCTGCGGATCCTCGAGCGCCTCGCTTGCGTCGTACATCGGCGCATGCGGGACGTCATTCGCCTCAAGGCGCTCACACCAGTACGCACGATCACGCTGACAGAAAATGCCGCTCATCAAGGCGATCAGATCTTCCTGATGGGCAATGCGACCGGCCCGGTCTGCGAAGCGCGGATCGTCCAGCAACGTCGGCCGTTCGATAGCGTTCGCCAAGCCGGTCCAGAATTTTTCCGGGGACGACATATGCAGCGCGAGCCACTTGCCGTCCGCGCACTGCATCACATAGGACTGCGATACGCTGGGCCTGCTGTACGGCCCCATCACTTCGCCGGCTGAATAGAAGTGCGTGAAGGCATCGAGGTTGAAATGGCTCATTGCCTCCAACATGGACACCTCCACCTTGCGGCCAACGCCCGTCCGGTGCCGCTCATGCAGCGCGCCGAGAATGCCGTAGGCCGCGTAGAAACCGGTCAGCGAGTCTGCGATCGCCGGGCCGACCACGCGCGGATTCTCTGGATTGATCAGCAAGCCGAGAAACCCGCTCGCTGCCTGCGCAACCGAATCGTAAGCGGGCCGGTTGGCGGCTGGCCCGGTCTGGCCGAACCCGCTTATCGCGCAATAGATGAGCCGGGGGTTGATCGCCCGAAGCCGCTCGTAGCCCGTATTCAACCGCTCCGCCGCACCGGGACGAAAGTTCTGGATATACACGTCCGCGTCACGGACCAGCGCATCGAAGAGCGCGAGATCCGGCGCGTCCTTGGTGTTCAGGGTGACGCTGCGCTTGTTGCGGTTATAGGTCTGGTAATGCGGACTGTAGAGGCCACCCTTGAACGCCCGGAACGGGTCGCCTGTGCCGGGCTGTTCGATCTTGACGACATCCGCGCCAAGATCGCCCAGCAGCATACCGGCCGCGGGGCCGGTAATGAAGGTACCCTGCTCCAGCACGCGAACGCCCTCGAGAACTTTTGTCATGCAACCGCTCCAATCATGTGCCGTTCGCGCTCATTGGCGACAGCGGAAAAATCGTTCGAATAAATCAGGCGTCCGGCACGAAACCTTCAGGCAGGTCGCCGTCGTACACCAGGTCGCGGGTGGCCTGATAGGACAGCGCGAAGCCGATCGAGCGCGTCAACTCTTCCGTGAGGTGGCCGATGAGGCCCGCCGTGCGCGCGAGAATCGGCACACCCTTGAGAGCGGCCGCCGGGAAGCCTACGCCGAGCAGCACTGCCGGAATCGCCGCCGACACGTTCAGCATCAACGATTTGCCATAAATGTCGGGAAGCACTGCTTCGATCGCCTCGGCGATCCGGACATAGGTCATGTCCGCGCCGTTGCGCTCAGCCACGTCGAACAATGCGGCAACGCGTGGATCGCGCTGCTTGTGCAGCGGGTGGCCGTAGCCCGGTATCGGGCGTCGTGCCGCGCGGTACTCCGTGACAACGGCGCTCGCGGCGCTCGCGAAATCCTTGTCCTCTTGTTCACGCTCCCGCACCTCTTCCAGCAGCCTGCCGCACGTCTCAGAGGCGCCCAGGATGACCGAGCCGCACCCGAGGATGCCGGCGGCCACAGCCCCTTGCAGGGCGTCCGGCGCGGCGGCCAGCGTCATCCGGCTCGCCTGCACGCTTGGCACGAGTCCGTGTTCGGCGATGGCGACCAGGGTTGCGTCCAGTACGGCGGTGATTGCCGGCGTCGGCATCTGCCCGGTCACCAGCAAATAGAAATAGTCCGTGAAAGAAACCTTGCCGATCAGTTCGCCCGCGAGATCGCGTCCGCGCACGACAATGGCGTACTCGTTCGACGTTGAGATGGCGGTACGGGGTATCGTTTCCTTGCCGATTTTCATGTTCGGTCCGTAGTGAATCCCGCCACGCCGGGGGAGCTGCTTCCGTGGTTTAAATAGGCTGCAGCCAGTCTACGGCGATGTCAGCATCGACAACAATGATGTTTTTAGCTGACAATCCATCGATGCCATCGATAATCTACGCGTCAGAGCGCATCGGCGCTGATTGATGCTGACTGATGCTGACACTTCATGGAGTTCAAATGGAACTGCGTCACCTTCGCTACTTCGTCGCGCTTGCCGAACAATTGAGCTTTACCGTCGCAGCGGAAAAGGTGCACGTGACGCAATCAACGCTCTCGCATCAGATCCGGCAACTTGAAGATGAATTAGGCTGCCGGCTGTTCGACCGCGAGAACAAGCGCGTGAGCATGACGCAGACCGGCGAGGCGTTCCTCGAACGCGTTCAGAACGCGCTACGTGAGGTCGACGAAGGTATTTCGACCGTTCGTCTTGCGGCCGATGAAATGAGCGGTGTGGTGCGGATTGGCACGACCCACACGTTCAACATGCGGATCATCCCGCGCTGCATGGCGCTTTTCCTGGAACGTCATCCGTCGGTTCGCGTGGATGTACTCGAGATGTCCGGGGACGACATAGCCGCGGCGCTTCTGCGCGGGGAACTGGATATAGGCGTGACCTACAAGCCGCAGAACGCGCCGGAGTTGCGTTTTGAACCGCTTTATAGCGAAGAAATGTTGCTGGCGGTAGGCGAGAAGCACCCGTTCGCTCAACGCCGGTTTGTTCGCACGGCCGAATTGCACTTACAGCGGATCGTGCTGCTGCCGCGCACCTTCGCTACTCGCGCCCTCCTCGAAGAGTGTTTCAGGATGGCTAACGCGACGCCGGTGGTGGTTGCCGAGATGAATGCAATTGCACCGATGATCGAACTCGTCAGCATAACGAACATTGCTGCCATCGTGTCCGAACACGCATTGCGGCGTGATGACGTGCGCGTGATTCCTCTCGAAAGCCCGACGCCCGTGCGTTCGCCGGGACTGCTGTGGCGCACCGGCGAGGCGCGCTCGCCGGCAGCCCGTGCCTTCGCCTCGATCATTCGCGGGGTCAGCAATGGTGAGGGGCGAGACAAGCGCCGCAACCGTACCCGCAAGCTTGCGCCGGGGAACACGAGTTCATCGGCCTGAGAGACGTGATGCCCATGTTTCAGAGAATCCTTCGAGAAGGCAGGACGCACACCATCACAACCACGGGCGATGCGTTATCCTCGCTTGCTCAAACGCTCTGATTTCATCCGCGAACAATAATGTCGCGCCCACCTCGTCTATGCCCTCGAGAAGGTTCTTGCGTAACGCTTCTGGCACATCGAATTGAAAGCACTCGCCGCTCGGAGACATCACTTGGCACGTGGTCAAATCAACCCGCAGACGAAAGCCGATCGTGTTCTCTACCGCTTGCCGCAATGTCTTGATCCGCGTCTCTTCCAGGACGACGGGAAGGATGCCGTTCTTACAGCAGTTGTTGAAGAAAATATCAGCGAAACTCGTCGCAATCACAACGCGAAAGCCGAATTGATACAGTGCCCATGGCGCATGCTCGCGGGAACTGCCACAGCCAAAGTTCTTTCCGGTCAGCAAGATGGAGGCATTGGCGAAGCGCGGAAAATTGAGTGAGCAATCTGGATTCAACGTTCGCTCGGACAAGGGCTTCCCGTAGTACCCCTCATCAAAGAAACGCCACTCATCGAATACATAAGGCCCAAAACCAGTCCGCGCGATCGACTTCATGAACTGCTTTGGAATGATCGCGTCCGTGTCGATATTATCCCGGTCTAGCGGGACCACCAGTCCAGTATGCTCAGTAAAGGGTGTCATTTCTACGATCTACCTTCTCGCAACAAAGCGCGGACATCGGCGAAGTGCCCTTTCAATGCGGCCGCCGCGGCCATCGGTGGGCTCACGAGGTGTGATCTGCCTCCGGCGCCCTGCCTGCCCTCGAAATTTCGATTCGATGTAGACGCAACACGCTCGCCTCGGCCGAGCCGATCTGCATTCATCGCCAGGCACATTGAACAACCGGCTTCACGCCACTCAAATCCGGCGGCAAGAAAGATCTCGTGCAGCCCCTCTTCCTCCGCTTGACGTTTAACGGCGGTCGATCCTGGCACGGCAAGCGCAAGCTTGATATTGGCGGCGATCCGCCCACCGATTCTCACCAGTACTTCGGCCGCGGCGCGTAAATCTTCAATGCGGCCATTGGTGCACGAACCAATGAATATCTTGTCCAGCGCGATTGAGGTAATTGGCGTTCCTGGTTCCAATCCCATATAGCTCAGTGCGTTGAGATAAGACGTGCGCTTTGCATGATCGCCTGCCGAACCGGGATCTGGAACGCAGCCCGTCACATCAGTGACCATCTCGGGAGAGGTTCCCCATGTGACCTGAGGCGAGAGCGCCGTTACGTCGATGCGGACTTCTGTATCGAATACGGCATCGTCGTCCGAGTAGAGCTGGTCCCATTCGTTCCTTGCACGCACCCAATCCTCACCTTTCGGTGCAAGGGCACGCGTTTCGCAATAAGCCAGCGTGATTGCATCCACCGCAATGAGACCCGCTCTCGCGCCGGCCTCAATGGACATATTGCACAGGGTCATTCGACCTTCCATGGACAGGTTGCGAACCACTGGACCCGCGAACTCGATCGCATGCCCCGTCGCACCGTCCGTGCCAATATGTCCAATAATGGCAAGCGCGACATCCTTTGCAGTACAGCCCGCGGGGAGCGCCCCGTCAACCGTGATACGCATGCGCTTGCTGCGCCTCGTCACCAGTGTTTGCGTACTGAGGACGTGCTCAATTTCGGACGTTCCCACGCCGAATGCCAGGGTCCCTAACGCACCGTGCGTACTGGTATGAGAGTCGCCACAGACAATCGTCATTCCGGGCAGCGTGCTTCCAATCTCCGGCGCAACCACATGAAGAATGCCTTGTTGCGGATGGTTCATGCCGAAGTGTCTGATACTGCTCGCGCCGGTATTGTCTTCGAGGGCCAGGACCTGTGTACGGGAGATAGCGTCTTCAATGCCGTGTGAGCGGTCAGTCGTGGGCACGTTGTGATCCGCGACAGCGAGGTTGGCGCGTGGACGCCAGACCGCGCGCCCCTCAATACGCATCGACTCGAACGCTTGTGGGCTCGTGACCTCATTCACGAGGTGGCGATCAACGTAGAGCAAGACGGTGCCGTCCGCCTGGCTTCGGACGACGTGGGCGTCGAATATCTTGTCATACAGCGTGCGACCCATGAACTGCTCCTAACTGCGCGCAGCGTGCGCGCCATGAGAATCAAGATCCTCGGGCAAGCCGATGTCTTTTGTTTCCGGAAGGAACCAGGGAAGAATCATGCCGATGACATACACGGAGCCGAACATCAGTGCGGCATGGGATACACCGCCAAAGGATTTGATCATCGAACCGGAGAGAATCGGGAAAATCCAGGCAATGAGGCGGGCGGAATTGAACACGAAGCTCGTCGCGGTCGAACGGACGGACGCATTGAATAATTCGGCCGGATAGATAGCGAGCCAGGCGAACGTGCAACCCAGCGTAAAGAATCCGTTGATCGCGGAAATGGCCAGCATGCCTTCCACAGAACTGATCCAGCCATAGGCCAGGACGGTTGTCGCCAGCGAACCGGTAAAGCCCAGAAAAAGAAACCAACGCCTACCTACGCTATCGATGATGAAGCCCGAAAGCATATAGGCAAGAATGGCACCTACCGTATAGACAATCGATACCGACGAGATCCAGTGCCCGGCATTGACAACATGTTCCAGTGCCGCCAATTCTGCCGTGCGTGCAGGCAGCCAGCTTGAGACTGCCCACCAGCCTACTATCGTCACGATGGACAGTATGGTCGTCAGTACAATTCGGCGAACGGACTCGCGCTCGCTAAACACCTGCTTCAAGGTAAAGGGCCGCTTGGTGGAGCGGTTGCTCGCGTCGCTGGTACCGGTTGCGCTCCATTGCTTATTGCGCACCGCTTGCTGCCATTGCTCCGATTCGTCCACGCCACGCCGAATATACAAAACAAAAAATGCGGGCAATGCGCCGACGACAAACATCACACGCCAGTTGTCCGCACCGAATGGATTGAAGCTCGACAAGGCGTACCAGATCACGGCCGCAATGAGCGTGCCCCAGCCAAATCCGGATTGAAGAAAGCCAGCACCTTTGGCTCTTGCGTCACGCGGCCATGTCTCTGCAATGAGCGCGATACCTGTGCTCCATTCGCTGCCCATGGCGAGGCCCGTCAAGAAGCGCAAAACGCACAGGTAAATCAGATTGCCCGAGAATGCCGTGCATCCGGTCAGCAACGCGTACATGAGTACCGACCACATCATCATCGGCTTGCGCCCGACATAGTCGGCAAGTACGCCACCAACCAGGCCGCCTACCCCCCATCCCAGCAACGTGATCCCGATCACCAACCCGGCGTAAAGCGGCAGCGAACTCATCTGGCCAGCCGTCAACACCGAATGCATCAATGCGGGCAGCACCATGATCAGGGCAAGCGCTTCATAGCCATCGAAGATCCATCCAAGAAATGCACCGTTCAGGGTGAGCCAGTGCTTTTTGGTCAAGCGCGCGTACCACTTGCCAGACGGCACGGGCGCTGAGAGTGATTCGTTTACGATGTCATTCATGACGCTATCTCAATTTTATTATCTGGAGGTCTGCCCAGGCGGCCATTCGCGATGCCGAACGGTGCCTGCCTCGTGCCACGTTGGGCTTTTGCGGGGTGCGATAATGCTTTGGCGAGGCTAGATCATAGTATTGGGCATTAGCCTCAACCATTGTTTTCTCACGAATCTAGCCATCGTCTACGGCGATGGGTGACGCCTTTCCCTCTTCGAGCCACAATGCGCATCGATATCGAGTCCCTTCGGGTTTTTATGGCGGTCGTGGAAGAAGGAAGCATTGCCACGGCCTCGCGGGCGCTTCATTTGGTGGCATCCGCCGCGAGCAAACGGATTTCAGATCTCGAGAAAGACGCCGGCTCCGCACTCTTCTACCGTCATAGCCGGGGTGTTCTGCCCACGCCCGCGGGCGACGCACTGTACAGTCATGCCAAGCAGATTTTCGAGCAATTCAGACAAATCGATACGCTGTTGAGTGAGTACTCCGGCGGTATTCGTGGACACGTACGGCTGTCAGTCACGTACACGGCGATGGTGCATTACCTGCCGGACGACTTGCGCCGCTTCACGAGCGAACACCCGGAAGTCAGGATTGAGTTGGTGGAAAAAACCAGCGACGTCGTGGTGAGAATGGTCGAAAACGGGGTTGTCGACTTCGGCATATGCGCCGTGCCGGATCCTTCGCTGAGGCTGACCTGTTTGCCATACAGGGTGGATCGACTGTTCCTCGTGGTGCCGGTTGGTCATCTTTACGCGTCACGAAAATCGATCGGCTTCAATGAGACGCTGGATCACGACTATGTGGGGATGCAGGAAGGCGCATCGATCCATACGCTTTGCACGCGCGCGGCCGAAGCAGCCAATAGGCGACTGAAGCTCCGAATCCAGGTGACGAATTTCGAGGCGGTGCGCAATATGGTCGCCGCCGGCCTGGGGATAGGCATCTTGCCGGAAGTGGGCATACCGGAGCATGAAAGATCGCGCTTGGTAAGCATTCCTCTGGATGAGCCGTGGTCCAGTCGCCCTTTGAATATTGTGTGTCGCGACCTTGAGAATATGCCTGCTCCCGCCCGCATGATGGTCGAGCAACTGACGCAATCGAATGCGCCGAGGCGACTGCCGCGAAGATGACCTCGACAATCAGCCGACACATGCATGCGGACAACGATCGCCTGGTCGATCGACACGCGGCCTTACTTTTTCGGCGCTCTTTTCGGCACTGACGAGACGACTATCCTCCCGCCCTTCCGACTCACTTTCCGGCTCATTTTCCGATCCGCGCGACCAGCTCTCCGCGGTGACAGGACAACCCTTAGCAGACTTCCTCGACCTGGCGCACGCGCGGCAGCATCCGGTCGAACTCACGCTTGACGATGCCATAGCATTCGCACGCACGGGCTTCCAGGCCTGCACGATCGAGCACCTTGATACAACCACGGCTGTGATGGATCAGGCCGGCGTCATGAAGCTTTCCTGCTGCTTCCGTCACCCCTTCGCGACGCACGCCCAACATGTCGGCAATCATCTGTTGCGTCACCTGAAATTCGTTCGATGGCGTGCGGTCAATCTCGATCAGCAACCAGCGGCACAACTGCTTGCTCAACGAGTGGTGACGGTTGCAGGCGGCGGTCTGCGCAACCTGCGTCAGCAGGGCTTGCATGTACAGGAGCATGAGGCGGCGCAGGAAATCCGAGCGATTGAACTGCTCGCGCAAGGCGGAGGCACTCATGCGATAAGCAAAGCCCGGGCATTGAACCTGGACGCGCGTCGGCATGGTATCGCCGCCGGTCAGGATAGGAACGCCGGTCATGCCTTCACGGCCGATCGCTGCAATTTCCGCCGAGCTGCCGTCTTCCATCGAGTGAAGCAGGGAGATGATGGCCGTCGTTGGGAAATACACGTGATGGATGCGTTGTCCTGAATCGCAAAGCAATTGGCCCGTGCGAAGCTGAACGAGCTCCAGATGAGGCGTGAGAGCTTGCCATTCTTGCGCCGGAAGCGCGCCCAACAAATGATTGCCGTGCAGGTCGGATTGAAGGTTCAACATGATTTTTCTTCTCGTATTTGTGCGCTGTGCGCCATATTTTTATACTGGTCCACTCCGCGTTTCGTGATGCATCTGACGGCATTCATCGAAGACGTGTTGCGACCAGCCCCGTAAGCAGATCAGGCAACGTCGTTTGCTTGATATTGAATATCGACGTTGGCTAGTGCTGTACCACACATAAAGCGAGGACCGTGCCAGGAACCCAAAACCCAATGCCAGCATAGGGCGCCCCGGAATATGCAGCAGCACACAGTGGGGATGAAATTGTTTTTGATTCACTCTTGAACAATGCATGATCGAACCGGCGCCATCCGTCCGATTAATCGCGCAAACGCTTTCATCTGTTCAATCCCTTGCTGGAGGCGCATCCGGCTTTCATGACGCCATTTGAAACCCCGCTTTTGCGGCACGCAAAATCAAGGTTGCATAAGCATTCGTAGGGTGTTTTAAAAGTGATGCAGAAATGTTCAGTCGGCTAATGGGGAATTTCGATCGCCTATCCTTAAGCCGGAACGCACGAGGCGGTGTTTCGACTAAACCAGGCGCTCGGCTCTGCGCGCGGTTCTCCGAACTGGGGATATTCTCGGACGTGGTTGATTAAATTCGGGCAGCGGCTCGTGTATTGACGGACCTCGGTTCGATGCCGTACAGACAACCCGGCTTGGCGTGACAGGCTTTTCCATACCCCGCTTATGTCCATCATTCGCATCCATCATTCAGCCGTTGCTTTCGCTGAATCACGTGCCTACTGCTTTTGACAGGCTGGAGAGGAGTGGCAAATGAAAAATGACCTTCATACCACGAAGAATCGGCTGCCGGGCCGTCTCCCCGAAGCGGAACTGATGCGCCTGAACACGCAATCGGTACCGGTTGAGACAGCGCTGAGATTGCCCATGTACGAGCCTGGCGACCACATCGACCCCGTCAATCACACCCATTTACAGCCTGGTCGAAGACGCAAGCTTCGAATGCTTCTGTTCCTGGTCCTGTCCTACTCCCTGAGCACGGCGGTTGCCGCGCAAAAGCAGACATCCATCGATTCCTCACAGGCAAGTTCGAAGGCAGCCCGGCACGCCGGTCTTGACCGCTCCGGCAAGGCACGCAAGGGCAAGGCCTCTTACTACGGCCGGGAGTTTTACTCAAAGAAAATGGCCGACGGTACACGCATGAATCCGCAATCGAATGTCGCTGCGAGCAAGACTTTGCCGCTTGGCACCAAAGCCCGGGTCACGAATCTGGAAAACGGCAGCAACGCGGTGGTCGAAATCAGGGATCGCGGTCCCTACGTCAAGAATCGAATCGTGGATGTATCGCCCAAGACCGCCGATAAGCTCGGTTTGAAAGAAAATGGCACCGCGCCCGTCGAAGTCAAGCCGCTTGAAGTCCCGCAGCCCGACGGTAGCGTCAAGCCGGGCGCCGGCGCAACGAACACCCAGCCGTAGAGCGGGGCAAAACCGTCACCCATTGAATGGTCTGGGGAAAAGGCAAAACGAGGTAAAACGAGGTAAAACGTCTCCCTGATCAGTCCTCCTGCGACCATCAAGACGGCCAGCGTCACAGCGATTCGCCAATCTATCGAGTGGCTGAAGGAAGCATCGCCGTTCGACGCGAGGGTGAGAGTGCCCTCTTGAGGCGGCCTCTAGTAGCGCCGCCCATGCATCGGTTAATGACAGCGGGTTTGCCAGTGACCATGCACCTTCACTTTGTGGCATACGCGGTGGTGATCGTTTGCGTAAGCGGATGAAAAGGCGCCAAGCGTCAGAGCGGCGGTGATTACGGCGAGAAGGGTCTTTTTCATGTGACTATATGACGTGGAAGGGAGTCGGAATCCTAACAGCGTTAGATTACAGTGCCACGAATGCATGCTTGGCGTTAAAAATATCGAAGACCCCGCGCGGCATTTGTCATCAGACTGAATTTCAGCAATGACGAAGAGTGGCAGAAAGGTGGCAGCGGCCATCTATCAGTAATTCGACAATCGCGGGAGCGTTCTGGGTCAGTTTTGTGTGGTCAACGTCGCAATCGCTGATTCCGTGCCGCGCTGTTGCTTGTCGCTGTCGCCCCTCAACGGATGCCCTCCTTACGAGGGATTGCCTCCTGACTAGTGTTCGCTTTACTGTAGGTCATGCGCGCTTCTCATCGCGCATTCGGACCTACCAGTCCCCACAGCAAAATTTGGTGCGGCACGCCCGCATCGCTTTGCTGCCGCAGGGTTTCCGCCATGCGGTTAGTTGAACGCCTTCAAAAAGCTCGGTACCTATCGCCAATCTGCGCGCTACGAACCGACATTCATTCGCTCTACCTTGGCGCCAGGATTTCGTTCTCGAGCTGCGAGTCTCGATACCGTCACGGCCAGTCATTGGAAGCGCGATATTTCCAACCTTGCAAGTAACCGTAGACATTGTCACTCGGTGTCTTGCGCACCCATCAAGGAGTTTGAGATGAACTCAAAATTGCTATTCGCAGCCGGCATCGCAAGCCTGTTTGCTGCAATAGGAACGGCTTACGCACAAGACACTCCCGAAAGCAGTCAGCAAATGCCGCAGCAGAAAGCGGAGGCCCCCGCGCTGATGCCGGCGCCAACGGCGACTACGACGACGAGCGACGATGCTACGTATGGCGGTGTGCCTTCGGGACGAAGCATGTCAGCCAGCGGAACTCGCCAAGCCCAATGCAGCACTGGCCCCAACTGCAACATATTTTTCGGGCAATAGGGGAAGACCTTCGACGGACGCGCTCAACGGTGCGTCTTTGACGCGACGCTTCTCAACCGTGACTGAAGCGTTGCGCGCGTCGAAAACTTCCACACATGGCAGAACGGCCGACATCGGAAAAACAAGCTTTCACAGGGAGGGCATGATGCTGAACAAGCCAATCCGCGCAAGCAAGCACATTGACGGAATGTCGATGTCGGCCGAATTTCATCGGGACACGGGGCGCCTGCGAATACTCGACGCAGGCGTCGTTATCGCGGAGTGGTTTCCGCCTCACTCGTGGTTTGCAATAGCGTCGGTCGCTGGATACAGCACGTGGGGAACGCGGCCCAACGAGCGCGACCTCGCGTTGGTGCTTGACGACTTTGTCCTGCAACGAACCGGCGCTCGGGGTCTCGTCCTCCGGTAGAGCGCGGGCGCGTGAAAAAAGAATGAGTTACGCAGCAACGAAACAATGCCTCTTTTCTGCGGTGCGTGCTTACGTGAAAATGCGCTCACGAAACGAGCTCAAGAAACGCGGTCATTCAGCCGTTGGTCGTTGTCGAGAAGTCTGCGCGCGTCGAGAAAAACCAGGCTCACACCGAATCAAGATTTTCCTACTGAACGACTGGCTTTCCTGCGGCGTCTTTTACTTTCACACGCCATTGCGCGCGGATTTCGCTTTCAACCGATTCCGGCAGGGAGATGTAGTCAAGCTGCTGGGCAGACTGGTCGCCATTTTTGAACGCCCAATCGAAGAACTTAAGGGTCTCGGTACCCTGGGCAGGTTTCGCCTGGACGGTATGGAGCAGCACGAAGGTAGCCCCGACTATTGGCCACGCATCTTTTCCAGGTTCGTTCGTGAGAATTTGATAAAACGATTTTGACCATTCAGCGCCGGCCGCTGCAGCTTTAAAAGTTTCGGTTGAAGGTTTGACGACGGCACCCGCTGCGTTCTTCATCGCCGTGTACGTCATGTTGTTTTGCTTCGCATACGCCCACTCGACATAACCTATCGCGCCCGGCACGCGCTGAACAAAAGCTGCGACGCCATCGTTACCCTTTCCACCAATACCGAGAGGCCAGCTCACGGTCGCGCCTTCTCCGACCTTACTCTTCCACTCCGGATTAACCTGGGACAAATAGTGCGTCCAGATGAAGCTCGTGCCGGATCCATCAGCACGACGTACCACCGCGATGTCCGTGTTCGGTAGTTTCAGGCTAGGATTCAATCCAACGATTGCCGGGTCGTTCCACGTCTTGACCTTGCCAAGGTAGATGTTGCCAAGCACTTCGCCGGAGAGCGTCAAATCTCCGGGCTTGATACCGGGGAGGTTGACGACCGGAATGACGCCGCCGACAACGGTTGGAAACTGGAACAACCCAGCCTTAGCCAGTTCGTCGTCTTTCATCGGTGCGTCCGAGCCCGCGAAGTCGACTGTATTAGCAATAATTTGCTTAATGCCACCCGACGAGCCGATACCTTGATAGTTCACCTTTGCGCCGCCCGACTTTTGGTAGGCCGCCGCCCATTTGGTGTAGATCGGCGCCGCGAACGTACTTCCCGCTCCGGTGATATCGGCTGATTGAACGGCGAAAGACATGAGCGTTCCGGCCACCCCAACCGCTAATAAATGGATGTATTTCATACGAGCTCCGCTGTGGGCAAATTGTCGGGAAACCTAAACTCAACGTAGGCGCAACGCGTGACAAAAATGTGACCGGTTCGTCGAACTAGCGGTCAAAAAATAAGAGATTATCCGCGGGCACGCTCCCCGCCTTATGCGAGGCCTTCCATAAGACCGATGAACCGCCTTCATCGTTTCGGCTGTCGGCAAGTCATCGGCAAAGCGATCGCTGGAGAAGTCGAGTACGTCTTCTCAAACCCTTGTGGGTGTCACGACTTTGACTCTTGAAAGTCAGATATCCTCGCCGAGACAGTCGCGATACCTGCGGCAACCGGGCTTTGGTGCAGTCTGCAATAGAGCGGTGAAATGGATAACCGCGCAGAGGGGATGGCGGGCTCGCCCGAAGTGGCCATGCGCAGCGTCCCCGACGGAGGCGAACAACTAAGGCGGATGCGCCGTTCGCGATTTTTTTTCGACGCTGCCTGTCCGTCAGCATGGGACCTGAGCGTCATTGTAGTGGCGGCCCGATGTGATTCAGCCGCCTTAATCCCATGACGGAGGCTCATATGCAATACCTATTGATGATCTATTCGGAAGAAAACGGCTGGAACCAGATGACCGACAGCGAGCGGCAGCAGGGGGTTGCCGCCTATCAGGCGTACACCGAGTCGCTGAAAAAAGCGGAGGTGCTGGTGGGCGCCAACCGGCTGCAGAACACGAGCACGGCCACCACGGTGCGGCTCGTCGACGGCAAGCCGCAGGTACTTGACGGACCGTATTCCGATTCGAAGGAGCAGCTCGCCGGCTACTACCTGATCGACGTGCCCAATCTGGACGCGGCGATCGCGTGGGCGTCGCGTTGTCCCGGCGCGGCGCACGGCCTCATGGAAGTGCGCCCGGTCTGGACTGCCCCCTACGACGCGCCATCTGTTGCATGAGTCCGTCCGGCGACGACGACCGGGACGCCGACGGCGCCGCCCATGCGATTGCCGAGGCGGTCGCTCGCCGGAGTTACGGCAAGCTCGTCGCGCTGCTGGCGATGCGCACGCGCGACGTCGCCGCAGCCGAGGACGCGCTGGCCGACGCGTTTTCGGCCGCGCTCGCGGACTGGCCGAAGCGCGGCTGCCCCGCGAATCCCGAAGCGTGGCTGATGACGGTTGCGCGCCGCCGGGCGCTCGATGGCGCGCGTCATCGCCGTATCGGTGACGAAGTGACGAACCAGCTCGCGATCCTCGCCGACGAGATCGACGAGCGTGAAGCAGGCATGTTGCCCGACCGGCGGCTTGCGCTGCTGTTCGCGTGCACGCACCCTGCGCTGGAGGCTGCGATTCGCACGCCGCTGATGCTGCAGGTGGTGCTGGGGCTCGAAGCAAAGACGATTGCGTCCGCGTTCCTGATGTCGCCCGCCGCGATGAGCAAGCGCCTCGTGCGGGCGAAGAACAAGATCCGCGAAGCGGGCATTCCATTCAGCGTACCCGAGCGCGAGGAGTTACCCGGTCGGCTCGCCGCGGTGCTGGAAGCGGTCTATGCGGCGTATGCGGAAGGATGGACCGATCCGGTCGGCGGCGATACCGAGCGGCGCGATCTCGCGGGCGAGGCGCTGTTTCTTGCACACCTGCTCGTCGAGCTGCTGCCCGATGAGCCGGAGACGGTTGGTCTGCTCGCCCTGATGCTGTATGCGCAGGCGCGGCGCGATGCGCGACGCGATGCGGCCGGCGACTACGTGCCGCTGTCGGCTCAGGATCCGGCGACATGGGATGCACCGATGATCGACGCAGCCAACGCACTGCTGCGGCGCGCAAGCGCTTTCAATGCAATCGGACGCTTTCAGCTCGAGGCCGCGCTGCAGTCAGCGCACATCCACCGCTGCTGGACGCACCGTCCAAACTGGGACGAGATTATGCAGCTCTACGATGCACTGCTCGCGATTGCAGCGTCGCCGGTGGTCGCGGTGAACCGCGCGCTCGCGCAGGCGGAACGGGACGGCCCGCAAGCGGCGCTCGACGCGCTCGAGCCCTATGCGGACGATCCGCGGCTGGCCGACTACCAACCCTACTGGGCCGCGCGTGCCGATCTGCTCGCGCGTGCCGGCGCGTGGACCGAAGCACTCGGCGCGTACGATCTCGCGATCGGACTCGAACGCGATCCGGCTGTGCGCCGGTTCCTGCAGCGCAAGCGCATCGAGCTGTTATCGGCGAGTAGTTAGATGGGCGCGTTGCGTTTGCTGGAAACAAGCCGCTCGGGTGTTTGCAAACCGCAGTTCCACCGACTAGCGCAATCGCCTATGAAGCCATCGTCGCCCCTAAAGGCTGGCTTCGATAAACAACGGTTGTTTCCAAGAGTGACGCAAATCCACAACTGTCAGATAAATCTGAATATTGACTATAAAGAGGTGTATAACGTGTCTTCCCATCCCTTACCAAATCTCTGGCTTTTCGTGGGAAGCAAGCTTTCGTCATCTTCCTGCCATTTTATTTTGGCCGAGCCGTTAGCACTTTCCCATATCCAGTTTAGCCATCCATTCACCGCTGCTTCGCAGCCGGTCCCCTTGTTCTAGCATCATTTCGAGTCTTGGTCACCGACCCTCGAAATCCTCAGCGCTAATTGAAAGCAAAAATAATTAAACGACATCGAGTATTCGATGTCGTCGGCCACCTATGCGAGAAAAATATGCAGACCAGTAAATATGACGCAGCGACGTCGCCGAACCGGGGTTGCAAATGACCCATTTTCCGATTTTCGCGAAACGGCTGACAGGATTAATGGCCGTGCTGCTTATTACATTGGCGGCGGGATGCGGCGGGTCTTCGCATAATGATCCGGCCACGACATCAGGCGCCGGCAGTCAGCCTGCCTCCGGGCCAGCAGGGACGCAGGACACGACTGCGCCCGCCGTCAGCACCGCGCTGCCGGCACCTGGCGCCACGGGCGTTGGAACTACGACAAAGATCACGGCCACCTTCAGCAAAGACATCAACCCGACAACGATCTCGACATCAACCTTTACCGTGACTGGTCCGGGAGGCGCGCCAATCACTGGCACGGTGAATTACATCGTCAGCTCGAAAGCTGCTGTCTTCGTTCCCACCAATCCGTCCCTGCCAGCAAGTGTCGCCCTCACAGCAACGATAACGACCGGCGTGACGGATTTATCGGGTAACGCGCTGCTCAATAACTTTGTGTGGACTTTCACCACGGCCGCTGCCCCGGATGTCACTCCTCCGACAGTAGCGCTCAGCGTCCCCGCAGCGGGCGCGACAAATACCGCCCTGAACTCGCGGATTGCGGTCACCTTCAGCGAAGACATGGATCCGTCGACGATAACAGCGTCAAGCTTTACGGTGACAGGGTCCGGTGGCACTCCAGTGGCGGGTACAGTTTCCTATGCGGCGGGCGCGAAAAGCGCGATCTTCACGCCGACGACACCCGCGATCCTGAGTGCGGGAACCGTGTACAACGCCACGATCACGACTGCGGCCAAAGATCTTTCCGGCAATGCGTTGGTTAGCAACTTTCAATGGTCGTTCACCACGGGAAACACCATAGACACGACTCCTCCATCGATCGTGTCGGCAAACCCGGCCAACGCCGCGACCGGCATTTGCACCAACAAGTCGGTGAACGTTACCTTTAGCGAGGCGATGAACCCATCAACCATTAATACGGCCACGCTCACCGTCGCCGCGTCCATCGCGCCGGGTACGCCGTTGGCAGGCATCGTTACCTACGACGTTCCAAGCGAAGTCGCGACTTTCACGCCAACCAGCGCCCTGACGGCCAATGCGACCTACATTGCCACCATTACGACGGGTGCGCAGGACCTCGCAGGCAATGCCCTGGCAACGAGTTCGGCTATGACATTCACGACGAACTCTTCCAGCTGCACCACCGCGCCTGCACTCGGAGGCGCGGCGCCTTTCGGTTCTTTCGGAGGTAATGCAACGGTCACGAATGCCGGACTCAATACGGTGATCAATGGCGATCTGGGAGTGAACGCCGCTTCATCGTCGATCACAGGACTACATGACTCCGGCGGCAACGTCTACACGGTAACGCCAACCAAGAATGGGCTGGTGACAGGGCTCGTCTTCACACTGACTGCACCTCCGGGTTCGGTCGCGGGAGCCGCTGTCACGCAGGCAAGTCTTGACGCGACCACAGCGTTCAATTCGCTCTCTCCTGGCGCGCTGCCCGGCGGTATCGATGTGTCGAGCCTGGCGCAATGTGCTAGTTGCGGTGGCGCTGGAGGGGGGGCAGATGAGCTCGCTGGGCGTACGCTTGCGCCAGGCGTGTACAAATCTGCGACTGGCACCTTCGACATCGGAGGCGTCTCACGCACGACAGCCAATCTGACGCTGGACGCCGGCGGTGATGCCAATGCCGTGTGGGTCTTTCAAACGTCACCAGGTACAGGCACGCTGAATGTAGGGGTGACCGGACCGGCCACGCCAGCCGTACCGATCCAGGTATTGCTGGTGAATGGCGCTCAGGCCAAGAACGTATTCTGGTACGTTCCAGCCGGTGCGGTTATCGGCACGGGCTCCACGATGACCGGAACGATGTTGTCCAACGCTTCGATCACTTTGTCGACGGCCGGGACGGCTCCCCTGCCGGTTATCACCACGCTCAACGGTCGTGCCATCGCATTGACTGCCGCGGTCACAATGGTCAACACGGTTATTAACGTGCCCGCACCATAGCGATTGAAGGACCAGTGTCTTACGTGCCGGCGCTAGCCGCCGGCGCAGCAAGTGCCCGGCATTGGACGGGCACTTGCTGCGCCGGATTGTGCGACGCTCACCAATCCAGGTGCGTCGCTCAAACACCTGGTGTGTCGACGAAAGAGAGATATCGAACATAGGCGCCCCGCGATATTCCAAGGCAGTGGACGACGCGCGCCGCTGACCGCTTCTTACATCGCCGTATGGGAACCCCGCCACCGCGCGGGGTTTTTATTTGGCTGATTCGGGCCGAAAAATCTTGACGCCCGCCCGCCCAACTGCGTAAAGGATTCGCAAGCGATGGCTTTGTCGTAATCATCTCGCTAACCAATTCGCTCAAAAATTAAAGGAGTACGAAGTATTTGGTTGTGGCAGGATCCTGCGAAACATGATTGCTACCGTAACAGGGCTAATTCATGTCACGCGCGGACCGAGGGTCGGGATCACGGGGCGCGCGGGCGGCATAGAGAGGCTCGGAAGACTCGAGAGGGGCAAACCGTCGCGAGCACATCGCGCTTGGCGGACGATTAGACGTCAGCGGCAGGCTCAAGGTAGTCTCAAGCCTCCCGCGATTTGATACCTGAACCTTCACTCGAGAAGAGAGCACATGCCAGCAAAATCGAAAGCATGACAAATGCCCGCGGCGCTGTATTAGCAGCAAAGAAATTCCATCATGGAAACAGGCCGCTTGAAGCGGCCTGCTGCATATGTGAGTCAGCGCGCCCGGCGGCGCATGCGAGTGAGTGCGCCTACTCCCATCCCTGATACCCGGCTGGCTGCGCCGGATTGCCGTAACCGGCGGGGTACGGCCGCCGCAGTTCAGGCGGCGTGTACATCTGGTTATAGGCCGGATAGGCAGGCGGGCGGCCCACTATGACGACCTGCCGCGCCGCGGCTTGAGTCGGCGGCCGAGGGACGTAGGCGGACTGCGCGTAAGCCTGTTGATACTGCGCGGGCGGATACTGCGCGGGCGCGTACTGGTAAGCCTGAACGGTTCGAGGCGGCGGCGGCGCGTATTCCCGCCCGGAGTACCCACTTGGCTGCTCGGACTCTGTTGGCGCCTGGTTATAGGCCGGCGCCGCAGCGTATTGCTGGGGCTGCCGATTCTGATATTGCCGAGGTTGCCGGTTTTGCGCCGCTGGAGTCGCCGGAGCCGCTTGAGTTCCTTGCTCCGCTGCGTATTGCGGTCCCTCATCGGCCTGCCGATACCGCGGCACCGCCCGCTGAGCGTTCCGCGAATCGCGGCGCTGTGTTATCTGCGCGTCGTCATTGTCCGATTTTTCGTCTGGCAATGCCGCCACGGCTTGCGTCGGGATCAGTATCGGCGGCTCGGACTCGGTGGCAAACAGCTTCGGCGGCGCAGTCCGCGTAGAAACCTGCTTCAGGGGCACAGGTTGCGCTTCAGCCCGCTTGGGTGGCGTGACCTCCACCGAAGCCTGCCTCAACGGCGCGACCGGCGACGCGACCCGCCTCGGCGGTACAGACTCGAGCTGCGCGTAAACATGCTTCTGCGGGACGGGCGCGACTTGCGCGGGAACGCGCTTCAGCGGCACGGGCTCGGCCTGTGCGACGACCTGCCTGGACGGCGTGGCTCGGGCAGCAGCGACCCGCTTCGGCGATATGACCGGCGCGGGTACCGGCTTCGCCGGTGCGACTGGCGCGGACACTTGCCTCAGCGACGCGGCTTGCGATACGACCCTCCTTGGCGGCGCAATCCGCTCGGCGACCGGCTTCGGCGGTGCGGCAAGCTGCTTCGGCGATACGGACATGGCCGGCGCGGCAAGCAGCTTCTGTGGATGCTTCACCTCGTCACCCAAGGTCGCATAGGATTTCGAGTCTTCCCTGGCGCGCGCGTTATAGCCGATGAAATACGCGTAGCGCAGGTCTTTCAGGCGCGCCTGATTGTCGGCATCGGCGGAGACGCGTTCTTCGCCGGGATCGAGAGAGGCATCGACGGTCGAGTCTTCGTAGGCCGCGGCTGCAGCATCATCGGCGCGGGCGGATTCGGGATGCAGCGCGCCCACAGAAGACATCAGCGCGGCGGCTACCGCGACGAGCACTTTTTTTTCCATTCTTTCACCTCGGAATTCCGTGCGACAGGCCGCGTGGGATTCTCCAGTCTCCGGACCGGACTTTCACTCGCGCTTCCGGGATAACGACTCTTTTTAGCACGTCCTGAAGGGCTCAGGATGATGTTTCCGGGTATAACCCGAGCGAAAAACTATCTGCCGAACAACCATGGCAGTACCGGCGTTGTCGGTCCGGAATTTTTTGCCTGCTCCGGCGGCCATGGCACGCATCCGACACGCTGACGCTTCAGCTTGGTGACAAGAGCCCTGTTGGCGTACTCTCGCAGGTCAAACGTTTCTGACACCCTTAACCACTGATCGCGACAACACCGTTCAATCGACGGATACGGAGAGAGGGTCAAAATGCAGTTTCATGACAGAGTGCTTGCTTTGAATGACATCTCGCACGACCTCAGCACATTACCGAGCGGTGACACGGGCTCCCGTCTCACGTCGCTGTTAGCAGCCATCAACGCAAACAATCGCGCTGCGGCGATGGATTTTCTAGCCGCAAATTTAGCTCTTCCGCCATCCGCCGCTGTGGGGATCGAAGACTATGCGGAATGGATGCTTTCGTTCTATCGCGGCACGCAAGGAGTCGTGCTACGTGGGATCGAACCTGCAAACCGTCAAACGTCGCATCTAGTGCTCATAGTCGAAGACCGCCTTTATTCTGCGTGGCACCGGATTCGGGTGCATTTCGAAAGAGACGGCTTAGGTCCGATCATCGCGATCGGTGCCGGACCTGCCGACTCCGGAGATAACGGTGCAATAACAAAGGGCGAGTATGTGCGACTCGCCAGAACGCTCTGTGAACGAGGCTCCGAAGCCGCCGTGTTTTCTGGCTCAGTATTGGTCTCAAGCGGCGATGACGTGCTTTTCGAATACGCGTGCGGGGAATCTAACAAACGGTGTAGAACGCCAAACAACGCCGAAACGAAATTCAATCTCGGATCCGCGAACAAGATGTTTACTGCCGTTACCGTCGCGCAACTCGTCGAGCAGGGGCGCCTAAGCTTCGCCGACACGATCGACCGATACGTTGATGAGACTTGGCTACCCGCATCGGTTACAAGCGGCATTACCGTTCATCACCTGCTATCGCATACGTCGGGGCTAGGCAGTTACTTCAACGATGCCTTCTTCAACGGGTCTCGCGCCCTATACCGTGAGATCGACGATTTCAAACCGTTGGTTAGAGACGACCGGCCAGCCTTTACGCCGGGTGAACGCTTCGAATATAGCAACACGGGAATGCTGCTAGCTGGTGTGGTCATCGAACGCGTGACGGGTTTGAGCTATTTTGATCACATTCGGTCGGCGATCTATGAGCCGAGCGGCATGACTAACACCGACAGCTACGATATCGACGTGCCAATCGATAATCTCGCAATGGGATATATGCTCGCACCCGGATACGGCGGGAAACAGTTGGCCGTCGCAAACACTCAAGTCTGGCGCGAGAATATTTTTGAGCACGTTGCGAAAGGCGGGCCGGCCGGCGGGGGTTACTCAACGGTGCGTGACCTGCATCGATTTTCCCAGGCGCTACTCTCAGGCAAACTGCTTAGTGCCGATATGCGAAAAATACTTTGGACCGACCACTCAGGTGCCGGATATGGCTACGGCTTCATTGTCGAGCACACTCCCCGTGGCATAACCATCGGTCACGACGGCGGCTTTCCGGGAATCAGCGCTAGTTTCACAATGCACCTGGATAGCGGTCATGTCGTTATCGTTCTATCTAACTACGATGTCGGCACATTTGGGCTAACCCGTTGTCTTGACGACATGATCGCCCGGCTGCGCGGGTAAAAGCTTGTCGCCGTGATCCTGTCAGATGCTGCGCGGTACTAACGGAAGTGCTTGAGGAAATCGGTCTATCAGAAGTTTTTCCATTGTCCTTGGTATCGAGCAGTCATGTCGCCGCTGAACGGCGTCGCGGAGGTGCTGAGCGCAGACGAAAACCGCTCGCGGCGACACGCATCGTTTCGATGCCGATAACCGCTCGCGGCACGGCAACTGCTTCATTCGTGATCAAGCAGGCGGAGACCGTCTGCTTCTCTATTCCAGTCCCATCAAGGAGGGTCGGATCATGAATAAGGCAATCAGCACATTAATCGCGGCCGTCGCCGCACTCACGCTGTCGGGCGGCGCTTATGCGCAGGCGGGCGGAGGCTCAAGCGGCAGTTCGTCGGGCAGCACGGCTAGCCCTGCGAACCAAATGAACCAGATGCCCGGTGCAACGGGCGGCTACGGCACGCCAGGCACCACCAACTCGGACAGCGGCATGGCCGGCAAAGCGCCGAACTCGGGCCTGCCGAGTAGCAACAGCAATTCGACGTCTGGCACGAGTGCTCCCCCAAGCAACAACACGCTGGCCACCCCGAGCGTGAAGTCTCCGGCCGGCGGCTAATAACAGCAGGTAAGAACAACAACCAGCCGCGAACAAGCGCAAGCGCAAAACGAACTAGCGTGTCAATCGCATGGGGCGCAAGAATAATTGTGATCGGCGCCCCAGTTCGCGGCTAGCGTGGTTAGTCAATTCGATCTAATACGATCGACCTTCGCGGTCCCATGCAGTCCAGCGTCACGGATAGTAACAACTGCGCGACGAAACATAGTCATGGATGCGCAAACCCCGACGAGCGCATGAGCAACTCAAGCACTGACAGAGGACGACATCGAGAGAAGTGGATCGTCCTCAGCTCCCTGGATTGCGTGTCGTCCTGCGCACGAGCTGCACGGCAAGCCGCGTCTCCAGCGAGATCAGGTAGCGGCTTGCAGCGGACATGGAAAGATCCACGGCTTGCGCAGCCCGGTTGATACTGCCCGTCTCGGCAACCTCAACGAAGAGCTGTAGTTCCTTGAATTGGTCCATCTTGTATCACCCTACTTTTTCCGCCAAGTTGCGTCGCGCGGCAGATCCCACAGGCGCGCGATCTTCAAAACCCGATCGGCCGCCTGTTTGTCGTTAGCGGGAATGATACGGCGACCTATCTATCGCCGAATGACAAAAACACATCAAAAACACATCAAGCCGAACGTTTACCCGCGGATCAGGCGAGAAATTACGCCGTGCCACTTCGCGACGCGTGATCGTTCAAGGCTTGTGTGAATCTGGCGGGCTCCCAATCCTCGTCAAGTGCGCGTTGCATGAGTTCCCGCTGGCTTTCCGGCGCCAAGCCGCCGACCGGCGGATTGCGGTCGAGGTTGGTCGGGAACGGGTATCCCTCGGCGCAAGATGCAATTGCCGCGACGGCTTCGGCCTTACTCATTCGCCCCAACGCGCGACGCTCGCGCAACGCCGGATAAACCGCCTCGCACATGCTTCTACGGTCGATCACCTCCATTGCCCGGCCAAATGGCGACGAGACCTGCAGGAGATTCGCCATGCGCTGGATGTCCGCGGTGCGATTGGCGCCCGCTGCATGAAACAACGCGGGATTGAAGAACACGGCATCGCCCTTTGAAAGCGGCAGCTGGACGAAGTGCTCCTCGAAATATTCGCGGAAATCCGGCCGCCGCCATGCGAGGTATCCCTCGGCATATCGCTGTGAATACGGCAGAAATTTTGTTGGGCCGCTCTCGACCGGCATGTCGGTGTGTGCAACCGCTCCTTGCAGGGTGAGAAAGGCGGACATGCCGTGCACGTGCGACGGATAGTGTTCGGCCGCGCCAGTCGTCTGGAAACCAAGGTGGTAGTCGCGGTGCGCCATTTGAGCAGCGCCGCCGGGGCGCACCACATTGACCTGCGATGTCATCTGGTAACACGGGCCGAGCCACGCTTCCGACACGGCCAAAAGCATCCGGTTCGAGAAGTACTCCGCGAATACGTCAGGCGCACGAAGGCAGAGCTTTTCCTGCGCATTCCAGATGCGATCATTTGAGCCCGCCGCTGCAAAGTGGTCCGCGCCGCCTGAGCCCCGCTCCCGCTCATCGCGGATGATCGAGTCGAAGACGGTCGTGGCGTCATCAACGGGTCGTGTATCAGCGTATGCCCGCTGCAGCACCAGGACCCCGGCGCCATGCTGAAGGACGCGTGCCCACTCCGCCTGCAACTGCGCGCGGCCGGACGCGTCGCCTATGACACCGTCGAGCTGACTACAGTCGTACACGGGAATTTCGTGCGTGATTTCCGCCGCATAAAGCGTCGGGTGGTCGTCGCCAGCTTTGAGCTGGTCCACGAATTCGTCCAGCGAGCAATCACGTTCGCTGTACCACTGCTGCCCCCACTCCTCGACTCGTCCCTGGCTCGGTTTCATATGCGCCTCCACTATGAATCACAGCATAGCCCCCGACACTAGTGCCGGGTTATCATAAAACCATCAAAAATACATCAAGATGGAAGCCCGGGCATGGCACATCGTTTTCTTGTCAAGGAGATAGCCCTCCAGTCCGGGGTTGGAGTGGCAACGGTCGACCGTGTACTCAATGGTCGCGCCCACGTTCGTGAACACACGCGCAAGCGTGTCGAGCAAGCCATCAAGGAACTCGAAAAGCAGGAGCTGCAGTTGGCGACCGTGGGGCGAAAGTTCATGATCGATGTGGTCGTGGAAGCTCCCGCACGCTTTGCTGATGAGATCAAGGACGCGCTCGAAACAGAACTGCCCGTGATGCATCCGGTAGTCATTCGTCCGCGTTTCCAAATGCGGGACACGATGACAACGGCCGAGGTGGTCGAGGCGCTTCAGTCGATTGGACGTCGCGGAAGCCACGGGGTCTTCCTGAAGGCCCGCGATGTTCCCGAGATTACCGAAGCAATCGGCGACCTGCAGCGGCGCGGCATTCCGGTCATCACGATCTTCACCGATATCCCATTGTCCGGACGCATCACGTACTCGGGGCTGGACAATCGGGTCGCCGGCGCCACTGCCGCTTATCTTGTGGCGCAGTGGCTAGGCGCGCAGCCGGGCAATATCCTCATAACAATGAGCGATGAGCGGTTCAGAGGCGAGGAGGAACGCGAAATAAGTTTTCGGCGCGCTTTGAGAACCCGCTATCCACAGCTTACGTTGATTGATGCCAGCGGCGGCCACGGCCTTGACACACCCACTGAAAAGCGAGTGCTCGATGTCCTCGCCAAAGACATCAAAATTGCCGCGGTCTACTCCATGGGCGGAGGAAATGTCGCCATCCTGCGAGCGCTGGAAGCGCAGCAGCAATCGCCTGTTTGCTTTATCGGGCACGACCTGGATCGAGACAATGTGCAACTACTGCGCGAGGGTAAGGTGCAGGCAATTCTCCATCACGATCTGCGTCAGGATATGCGCTCGGCGTGCCAGCACATCATTCATTTCCACAAACTCATGCCAGCGTCAGCCGTGTCGCCGTCTTCTTCGGTTGTTGTCGTGACGCCAGAGAATATTCCCGAGCATATCGCGAGCCGGTTTCGTTGAGCCAAAGACCGGTTCGGAATACGAACTTATCCAGAACCCGTGTGCTCCTTATAGAACTGGTGGGCGATCCCCGTGACTACGCCGAACTGGCTCTTGCCGTAGTTCGGATCCCGGGCGGTTGCCGACCGCTGAGTGCGGTTCGTCAAACCAAGGGAATCGCGAGACAGAGGGCTGCTGGCGGTTTGATACGTCTCCGGCTTTGTTCTCGTTCAACTTTGGCCCGAGTGTATATTCGTCAACAGTGGAGACAAAGAGCCGAATAAGGAATCTCTTTCGCGGAGAGCGGGAAAATAAGTCTCGCTAGTGTCAGCGGCGATCCACTGCTTTTCATGTTTCGCTCGTGTCACACGGGGTAGCGTCGAGGCAACATGACTCGTAGCCGCTGGGGCCGCCAGCAGTTGAACCTCCTGATCTTCTGAAGGTAGAGACGCACGCCCTTTAAAAGAGTCCGGGAACCTCGACTGGCGGAAGGCAGCAGGAGTCGAACCTACCAGAGAGCGGCTGACGCCCTCTACTGGGTTTGAAGCCCAGCCGCACCACCGGATACGGATGCCTTCCTGCGATAAAACATTTGCCGCTGTTGATCAGTCAGAGCAGATCCAGCCAGCGGCTGTCCGTGCGCATGACATGCATGTCACGGTGAAAGCGAGTATAGCCAACCCGATCGAAGAACTCCAAAACCTGGATCGCGCGTTTGCGGCCTAGCGCGGTGATATCGCGGAAAGGTGCGGCCGCAAGTTTGCCATCACTCTTGCTCGCTTCAAGCGCCGCTAATGCCGCCAACTCGCGAATCGCCTCTCGATGATAAAAAAGATCGCGTACGACCTGGAACACCTCGCCCTGACGCGCGAGCTTGCGCATCAACTGACGCACACGCTCCTCGGGTAAACCGTACGCGGCTGCGAGATCGCGAACCCACGGCGGATTAAAGCGGCCAGCCAACACCACCGGCAACAACTTGCTGGCAAGCGCCTGCTCCGCATTGTCCAGCGTGACCGTATGACCTGGCAGATGCAGCCATGGCCCGCTTCTGACAATATCGCCGCGCGCGGAGGTGTCGTCGACTAACGCACGCCACAACGCATCGTCCGCCAAAGGTGCAACCATCCGCCGTAAGCGCGACGAATCTGGTCCTTGTTCATCGGGCGAGCGCTCATGGAATTGCTCAAGCGTCGCCACCAAGCGAGCCGACAACGCGCACCATGCCACGTCTGCGACCAGCAAGGCGTCGTCATCGGATAAAGCGACCACGTGCGTCCCGGCAGGAAGCTGCAGCGCCGCTGCCGGCATGCCGGTCAGATGCTCCAGCAGCGAACGCGAAAGACCATGCGGCGCCTGATCGAGCAATGCATCGAGCGTACCTGTGTCTAGCATGACCTGCATTGCATCGAGCCACGCTAGCCGCTCAAGTGTTCGACGTTTGCGCGCAGGACCAAACGGATCGAGCACATGGCCCCCCCCTACGGTCCGGTTCGCCTGCGCGTTTCTCACGATAAACCGGTCCCCCGGCACCGCACACATCGGCCGCTCGAACACAAGTTGTACACGCGTGGTATGCCTCGGTGTCAGCGACTCGCCATCAAGCAATGCCACGTGCGCAACCTGATGCTGCGTTCCCAGATGCACATGCAACGGCGCCCAATGCTGCAACGTGATAGCGGCGTCGGACAACAGGCTCAGCGTTACATCAATACGCTCCGATGACCGCGTCAGACGCGGGTCGACGATCCAGTCGCCGCGATCTATTGCATCCTTCTCGATGCCCGCGAGATTCAGTGCGCAGCGTTCACCCGCGCGCCCCGTGGAAGCTGCGCGGTTCTGTGCATGGATGCTGCGCACGCGCACGGGTTCGCCTTCGGGCGCAAGCAACATGGTCTCGCCCACGTTCACGCGCCCCGACACCACCGTACCCGTCACAATCGTGCCTTGTCCGGCCAATGTGAACACACGATCGATTGCCAGCCGGAACAGCCCGTCGTCGCGACGTAGCCGCCAGGCTGAAGCCGCCGCTCGCAAGTGCGCGTTCAATGCGGCCACGCCGGGGTCGTCAACGAGCGTCGCGTTGATGTCAAACACGGGAGCATCCTGCAGCATGCTGCCGCTCAGGAATGCCCGTATCTCCTCATGCACCTCGAGCAAGCGCTGCGTTTCAACACGATCGATCTTCGTCACCGCAATGGCGCCCTGCTTCACGCCGAGCAACTGCAAGATTGCCAGATGCTCGCGTGTTTGCGGCATCACGCCGTCGTCGGCGGCAATCACGAGCAACGCGTAGTCAATACCGCTCGCACCCGCCGTCATTGTGTGGACAAGTTTCTCGTGCCCCGGCACGTCGATCAGGCCGAGCACATCGCCGTTATCGAGCGGCACATACGCATAACCCAGTTCGATCGAAATGCCGCGCGCCTTCTCTTCTTTCAGCCGGTCGGTGTCCACCCCCGACAGCGCGCGCACCAGCGTAGTCTTGCCATGATCAATATGCCCCGCTGTCCCTACGATCATCCCGCACCGCCCGAACCGCTCGAACAAGCTAACTGCGCGACCAGCTCCGCCTCATCCGCGGCCTCGAGGCAACGCAGATCAAGATGCAGGGCATCGTCGCCAATACGCCCGATGACCGGCCGTGACATTTCTCGCAGGATTTTTTCGAGCGCAAGCAACTGCCGCCCGCCGCGTTTGCCATCCATCGTCCTGATCACGAGGCCGTAGCTCGGCAGCACGTCCACCGGCAACGCGCCGCTGCCGATCTGGCTGAACATCGGCTCGACGGCGACCTCATAACGCTCACCGATCATTTGCTGCAAGACAGGTTGGAGACGTTCGCCTGCGGCACGCATGGCGTCGGCGGGACGCGTGAGCAAGCGCAACGTGGTCAGGCGCTCCGCCAGCATTTCCGGTGCGCGGTACAAACACAAGACCGGCTCCAGCGCGGCGAGCGTAAGTTTGCCCACGCGCAGCGCGCGCTTGAGCGGATGTTTCTTGATCTTCGCAATCAGGTCGCGCCGACCCACGATCAAGCCGGCTTGCGGGCCGCCAAGCAGCTTGTCGCCGCTGAACGTGACCAGATCGGCGCCTGCGAGAACGGTCTCACGCACGGTAGTCTCACGTGGCAAGCCCCATTGCGTGAGATCGACCAGCGTACCGCTGCCCAGATCGACCGCCACGGGCACGCCGCGTGCCGTGGATAGCGGCAGCAACTCCGCGACGCTGACCTCCTTGGTGAAGCCGCTAATGGCATAGTTGCTCGTGTGGACTTTCATCATCAGCGCCGTTCGCGGGCCAATGGCTTCCTCGTAATCCCTCAGATGCGTACGATTCGTAGTGCCGACTTCGCGCAGCTTCGCGCCGGCGCGGCTCATGATGTCGGGAATGCGGAATGCACCGCCGATCTCCACCAGTTCCCCACGCGACACGATGACTTCTTTCCTCGACGCCAGCGCGGACAACGTCAGCAATACCGCCGCCGCGTTGTTGTTGACCACGGTCGCCGCTTCAGCGCCGGTCAGTTCGCAGATGATTTCGTCGATCAGGTCGTCGCGATCGCCGCGCTTGCCCGTGTCGAGATCGAATTCAAGGTTCGAGGGCTGCGTGAGCGCCTTGACCACCGCGCTGACGGCCTCGTCAGGCAACAACGCGCGACCGAGATTGGTATGCAGCACGGTGCCGGTCAGATTGAACACGCTGCGGAATTTCGCCTGGGCGCGCTTGCGCAGCCCTTTGCCGACTGACAGCGCGAGTTGCGGCACTTCGAGTGAAGCAACCAACGCCTGACCCGCCTGCGCCGCCACGCGCCACTCATCCAAAGCGCCGCGCAACCCCGCCAGCACCTGCGACCGGCCAAACGCTTCAGTCAGCGCCAGGAAATCCGCCGACGCCATCACCTGCTCCACCGAAGGCACACGCGCCATCAGTGCCCGTAATTCGACGCTCGTTACATCGCTCACAAGCCGATCCTTTTTAACTGGACTTGTTGGGTTGGTCTGTTTTTTCGTCGACTTGTTCCGGCCAGAGCCACGGATGTGGCGAAGCACGCCTATACCCCTCCTCGCCCATCAACAAGTCCAGCGTCAGGCTGGCCAGATCGTCGGCGAAAGGTTCGAAATCGTAATCCTTGTCCTGATAGCCGATCTTGCGATACGTATGGCATTCGTCGCACGATTCAGCCTTCAACGGCGCATTCTTCGATTCGGCTTCCCTCGTCTGCGTATCAGCATCAGGACTTCCAAGCGCGTGATACGCGATGCCTTTCGTCGAATCGCAATTCGAGCATTTCGAGCGGACCATATGCCACTCGGTCGCGCACAAACCGCATTGCAGGAAGCGGTAATTGTCATACACGCCGCCCACCCGCACGGTGCTGGCGACCGGCTGCGAACCGCAGACTGGGCACAGGCCAAGGGATTCCAGATACGGCACATCGCGCTTGTCGATGTCGGCGGCCAGATCGGTCCAGACCACTTGTAGCGCGGCCGATATGAACGGCGCGCTTGCCGGATCCACTTCGGCGAAACGTTGCGCGAAGATCGCGTCGGCTTGCGCGTCAAGCGCGGCTGCGTCGAGTAATCCAAGTTTCTTGATCAATTGCTCAAGCGCGGGCGTAAGCGGACCGGCGGCTTGCAGTTTGTCCAGCAAGCTGATCAGAACATCTCGCCAGGCCGGATCGCGCACACCGGAGAGCGCGGGAATCAAGGGCATGGAATGCTTTTGCGCGCTCGCAATCAACTCGGCGCTCGGCGGCCTCGCCTTGAAGCTCGTCATAGTCTCCTGCTGCGCGTCCGCCAGCGCGGCCATCAGGCGCAAGTAACCCGCTATGGGATTGCTGCGTTCGGCAAGCTGGCGCAGCCGCGCCGCGCGCGCGAGAAACACGCTCGCACGCTCAGGCGTGCGGATGCGTGGAATGGCCGACTGATCGAGCGACTCTATTTCGCCCGCTTCCAGGATGCGTTGGACCACGGTTTTCGACCTCTTGAAACTGAAGAGCCCCCGCGTTTTTCCTGAGCGACGAACGCGGGCGGCCCGATTACGTCGGACTTTGAGTCGGACTTCAGGTCGGACTCACTTCCCGATCGTTTCATTGAACCATCGCGGATGATGCTTTTTCGCCCAGCCGTACGTCACGGTGCCACGCGTCATGGCGCCGATCGACCCCTTGACCCACAACGCAGCATAAATATGCACCACGATTCCAACGATCAGGACGAACGCGGCGGCAGCATGAACAACCGCAGCGAGGCGAATGATCTCGATCGGAAAATAGATCGAGAAATAGCGTCGCCAGATCACAATGCCGCTTGCAAGCAACGCCAGCAGACAAATGACCATCGTGAAGAACAGCAGCTTCTGTCCCGCATTGTACTTACCAATAGCAGGCAGTTTTTCTTCACGATTGTTAAGCACGTCGTCTATCTGACGCATCCACTGAAGATCGCTCTTGTCCAGATAGTTGTGATGCCAAAAGCGCAGCGCAAGAATCAGGAACGAGAGGAACATCACGCAGCCAATAAACGGATGCAGGATACGCGTCCATTGTCCCCCGCCTAGAAGCGCATACAACCACGACATGGCCGGATGAAACATGGCCAGCCCGGACAACGCCAAGAGGATGAACGTGATGGCGGTAATCCAGTGGTTCGTGCGCTCGTTCGGCGTGTAGCGCACGATCAACCCGTTCCCCCTTACGTCGCGAAGGGCGGGATCATTATGGTGTTTCATCGGATGGCTCCCGTGAACGGCGTGCTTCCTCGGCCTCATGTTGCGCTTCGGCTTCCTCCGCCTCCGACACCTCGTTCGGCCCAACCCGCGTGTAGTGGAAGAAACCCGCCAGCGCTGCGACCGCGATACCGGCAAGCGCCAGCGGTTTCGCCAGTCCCTTCCACAGATAAACCATCGGGCTGATCTTGGGATCTTGCGGCAAGCCGTGATAAAGATTGGGTTTGTCGGCGTGATGAAGGACGTACATCACGTGCGTACCCCCCACGCCGGCCGGGTCATACAGCCCTGCATTCTCGAAGCCGCGTTCCTTCAGATCCACGATCCGGTCGGCCGCCTGCTGCTTCATGTCTTCCTTGGTGCCGAACATGATCGCCCCGGTCGGGCAGGTCTTCACGCAAGCCGGCTCCTGTCCAACCGCAACCCGGTCCGAACAGAGCGTGCATTTATACGCGCGGTTGTCCTGCTTCGAGATCCGCGGCACGTTGAACGGGCAACCCGTCACGCAGTATCCGCAACCAATGCAGTTCTCCTCATGAAAATCCACGATACCGTTCGTATATTGCACGATCGCGCCCGGCGACGGACATGCCTTCAGGCAACCCGGGTCTTCGCAATGCATGCAGCCGTCCTTGCGGATCAGCCACTCGAGATCGCCTTCGGTGTTCTCGTATTCCGAGAACCGCATGACCGTCCACGAGTGTTCGGTCAGGTCGCGCGGGTTGTCGTAGATGCCGGTCGTATGACCCACTTCATCGCGCAAGTCATTCCATTCCATGCAAGCCGTCTGACACGCCTTGCAGCCGATGCACTTCGATACATCGATCAGCTTGGCGACTGTCCCCGTGACCGGTACGCGAACCTGCGGTTCGGGCAGCGTGGTGGCGGAGAGACGTTTGATATCCAATGATTGCAGTGCCATCTCTTCTCCTTATGCCTTTTCGACCCTGACGAGGAACGACTTGAATTCCGGTGTTTGCGAATTCCCGTCGCCCACGGAAGGCGTTAGCGTATTGACGAGATAGCCCGGCTTCGTGAGTCCCTTGAAGCCCCAATGCAACGGCAGTCCAACTGTCTGTACCTTTTTCCCCTCGATCATCAAAGGTTTGATCCGCTTCGTCACTACCGCGACGGCCACAATGTGCCCGCGATTGGACGACACCTTCACGCGATCCCCCGCGACTACGCCCACCTCCTTCGCCAGATCCTCGCCAATCTCCACGAACTGCTGCGGCTGAATGATCGCGTTGAGACGCGCATGCTTGGTCCAGTAGTGGAAATGCTCGGTCAACCGATAAGTCGTTGCCGTATGCGGAAAATTCTCGTGCGTGCCGAACGCAGCCCGGTCGTCGGGGAACACGCGCGCCGCCGGACTGCTGACAACCGCCTTGTTGTCCGGATGCATCGGGTTGTAGCCCAGCGGATTTTCGAACGGCTCGTAGTGTTCCGGGAAAGGCCCTTCCACCAGGCCGTCGCGGGAGAAGAATCGCGCCACGCCTTCCGGATTCATGATGAACGGATTCATGCCGTTTTCTGGCGGCTCGTCCACCTTGAAATCAGGAATATCTGCCCCTGTCCACGCTTTTCCGTTCCACGCAATCAGCTTGCGAGTGGGATCGAAGGGCTTGCCGCTGACGTCGCATGAAGCGCGGTTGTACAAGATCCGGCGGTTCGCGGGCCATGCCCATGCCCAGTTCAGCGTGTTACCAATACCGGTCGGGTCCGAGTTGTCGCGGCGGCCCATAAGATTCCCCGCCTGCGTCCACGCTCCGCAGAAAATCCAGCATCCGCTGGCCGTGCTGCCGTCGTCGCGAAGTTGCGCGAAGCTCGACAACTGCTCGCCTTGCTTGGCGAGGACCTTGGTTTTGTCGGTGATATCGGTCACGTCCGCCAGCGCCTTGCCGTTGAACTCCATCGCGATTTCTTCAGGCGTCGGGCTTTCCGGATCGGCGTAGGGCCAGCTCATGTTGAGAATAGGATCGGGATATTTCCCGCCCTGCTCCTTGTACGCCGCCCGCATGCGCAGCCACAGCCCGGACATGATCTCGAGATCGCTCTTCGATTCCCCCGGGCCTTGCGCGCCTTGCCAATGCCACTGCAGCACGCGGCTGGAACTCACCAGCGAGCCGCGCTCTTCTGCAAAACACGTGGTCGGCAAGCGGAACACTTCCGTCTGAATCTTCGATGCATCAACGTCATTGAACTCGCCGAAGTTCTTCCAGAACTCCGACGTTTCGGTCGCGAGCGGGTCCATGATGACGAGCCACTTCAGCTTGGCGAGACTCGCGCCAATCTTCGACTTGTTCGGCGCCGCCGCGAGCGGGTTGAAGCCCTGCGCAATATAGCCGTTCATCTTGCCCTGGTTCATCAGCTCAAACACTTGCAGCATGTCGTAGGACTTGTCGAGCTTGGGCAGATAATCGAATCCGAAGTTGTTATCGGCCGTTGCGTTAGCGCCCCACCACGACTTCATGAAACTCACATGGAACGCGCGGTAGTTGCGCCAGTAGCTCAACTGGTTCGGACGCAGCGGCTGCGTTGCGCGCTTCTTGATGTAGTCCTCGAAATCCTGCTCGCCTTCCATGGGTAGCGTCATGTAGCCCGGCAGCAGGTTCGACATCAAGCCAAGATCGGTCAGCCCCTGGATGTTCGAGTGGCCGCGCAAGGCATTCATGCCGCCGCCTGCAATGCCGATATTGCCCAGCAGCAATTGCACCATCGCGCCCGTGCGGATGATCTGCGAGCCCACCGAGTGATGCGTCCAGCCGAGTGCGTACAGGATCGTACCGGCGCGTCCGGGCACGGCGGTGGATGCCAGCATCTCGCAGACCTTAAGGAATTTCTCCTTGGGGGTACCGCAAATTTTTTCCACTTGCTCGGGCGTATAGCGCGAGTAGTGCTGCTTCATCAGGTTGTACACGCAGCGCGGATGCTGCAACGTGGGGTCGATCCTGGCGTAACCGTCATCGCCGCGTTCGTAGTCCCAGGTCGCTTTGTCGTAGCTGCGCTTTTGTGCGTCATAGCCCGAATACAAGCCATCAGTGAACGCGAAATCCTCGCGGACAATAAACGGAAAGTCCGTGTAATTCTTGACGTACTCGTGCTGGATCTTGTCGTTGGTGAGCAGATAATTGATCACGCCGCCCAGGAACACGATGTCCGAGCCGGTCCGGATCTGCGCGTAATAATCCGCGACAGAAGCTGTCCGCGTAAAGCGCGGATCGACCACGATCAATCTTGCCTTGCGGTGCGCCTTGGCCTCCGTGACCCACTTGAAACCGCATGGGTGCGCTTCGGCTGCATTGCCGCCCATTACCAGAATCACATCCGCGTTCTTGATGTCGACCCAATGGTTCGTCATCGCTCCACGGCCAAACGTCGGGGCAAGACCTGCCACCGTGGGACCGTGTCAGACACGTGCTTGATTATCGAATGCGAGCATGCCGAGACTGCGGACAGTCTTGTGCGTCAGGTAACCCACTTCATTGCTACCGGCCGATGCTGCGAGCATGCCGGTAGTTAGCCAGCGGTTCACCTTTTTGCCGTCTTCCGTTGTCTCGACAAAATTGGCGTCGCGATCTTCCTTCATCAGCTTGGCAATGCGATCGAGCGCGTCCTCCCACGACACGCGTTTCCATTCATTCAATCCCGCCGCGCGATATTCCGGGTATTTCAGGCGGCTAGAGCTATGAATGAAGTCGATCAGGCTTGCGCCCTTGGGACACAAAGTGCCGCGATTGACCGGGTGATCCGGATCGCCTTCAATATGAATAATGCTGGACTTGGCGTTCTTGGCGTTGTCGCCCAGACCGTACATCAGGATGCCGCAACCTACCGAGCAATAAGGGCAGGTGTTGCGGGTTTCAGTGGTACGCGACAGCTTGTATTGACGGACTTCCGCTAACGCGGGTGCTGGCGAGAAACCCATGAGGGCCAAACTCGATCCGGCAAGCGTGCTTGCTGAAACCTTCAGGAACTGTCGGCGGGACATTTGTAACATCGCGCGCCTCGGCATTTTTTGGGGCTGAATCAATTATAGGTTCGCGCCGGGAATTACGCAGGGGGAACGCACGGCCGTTCGCATGACTAATTAGGCCGGAAATAAGGATCCAATTAGTATGATGTGGACGTGGAGCGGACTAAGGGCGGACATTGATTTCCGCAAAGCAGCATGACCCTTGTTACGCTGGACGCGGCGGCGCAACCGCCGGCAAGGGGCACAAAACCGAAGGCGCCGGCGGCTTCGATGACGGCCTATAGGGAACCGGTGCGGGCAGCAATAAATAGCGCTCCCGCCGCTAGCCGCCAACACTTGATTACCGACGTCCGATATCCACGAGGAAGCCGGAAACCTTAGCGAGCCCCTGTTGAAGGACATCGAGCGGGTTAGCGAAACCGATGCGTATATACCCTTCCATATCGAACGCGCTGCCCGGGGTGAACATAACGCCCGTCGCCTCGATCAGCGCAGTACAAAAGTCAGTCGACGACATGTCGACATCAAACTTGAGCAGACAGACCGTCGCTGCCTTGGGCTTGATATAGGACACCAGCGGCTCCTTGCTGATCCAGTCGTCGAGAGCGCCAAGATTAATCCGCGTAATAGCATGGTTGCGCGCAAGGATCTTGTCCTTGGCCTCAAGCGCAATGGAAGCAAGATAGTCGTCGATCATCCCCACGCTGATAGTGTTGTAGTCACGATGAATGCACACCGCTCGAATCAGGTCGACCGGTCCGGCAATCCACCCCAAGCGCAAGCCGGCCAGCGACCACGTCTTCGACATACTGCCGGTACTGATACCCCGCTCATACAGATCGGCAACAGACGCCGTGAATCCTGAGCCTTCCTGGTCCGTTCCCCGATAAACCTCATCGCACAAGAGGTATGCGCCGCACGATTGAGCGATGGCTACGACCCCCTTGAGAAAGGCTTCATCCATCAGCGAGCCAGTCGGGTTGTTCGGGTTGTTGATGGCGATGAGCTTCGTTTTCTGATTCGCCAGTGTGCGGAGCTCGTCGAGATCAGGCAGAAACCCGTTCTCTTCACGCAGCGTCATGGTCTGCACGTCAGCACCGTAGCTTTCGGGAATCGAATAGTGCTGCTGGTACGTCGGCAACACCGCAATCACACGGTCGCCGGACTCGATCAGTGTCTCGTAAACCAGCGCATTGCCGCCTATAGCGCCATGCGTCACGACAATATTCTCCGGCGTCTGCCGTTCATATAACGCCGCGATGTTGCCCCGCAACCGGTCCGACCCTTCGATCGCTCCATAGGTCAGCTTCATGGGCAGAAGCTCGTCGAGCAGGCTGTCGCGCTTGCCGGTCAGTTCGAGTAATTGCGCCACGGTCAGCGATTCAACGCAGGTTTCAGCGAGGTTATAACGCGCCTCATGCTCGTACCGGTCCATCCAGCGTTCGACAAGAAAGTCCTTGATCTTCATTGAAGTCTCCGTGAGTCGGCTACCTGCGACGATAGCCGAAATGGTGGGCAAAAAACACAACTGGGCCAGGCCGTCCCTGCTGAACCGGCCAACATCGACGCGTTCATTTTCCGTTTGACCTATTATATTTTACAGTCTATCTTAGACTAATAAGTACATTTTTCGCTAAACGACATGACGCTATCGACTGAATATTCCGAGTTGCCCGCCCTCTCGCCGGGTGCCTCGCATCGCCTGTTGAAACACACCTTCGAGGGCGTTGGGTCCATTGGGTCGGGACTTAGTGCGTATATCCAGGCGGGTTTGCATGCGGACGAGTTGCCCGGAATGTTGGTGATCCAGCATCTGCTCGAAGCACTGGTCAAGCTGGATAACGCGGGCCGCATCCGTGGACGGATCGTTGTGCGACCGTTCGCCAATCCCATTGGTTTGGGTCAACGCGTGTTCGGCGCGCATACAGGACGCTTCAATCTCGACAACGGCGAAAACTTCAACCGCCGTTTTCCCGATCTCACCTGCCGCGTGGAAACAGCCCTGGCTACACGCGATATTGCCCACAACGACGTGAAGAGCGCGAAGGCTTTGTTCGCCGACGTGGCGGCAGAACTAACGCCGCTCGATCCGGTCGCTGCGATGAAAGCGGCGCTGCTGACCGAAGCGCTGCAGCACGACATCGTGCTGGACCTGCATTGCGACACGGACGGCATCCTGCATCTGTACAGCAGTCGTAGCCAGCACACCCAAGCCGTTGCGCTGGCTCGATGCATGGGGATCAAAGCGGTGTTCCTGGAAGACCGCGCAGGCGGAACGCCGTTCGACGAAGCCGTTACGCAATGCTGGTCGGTGCTTCAACAAGCGGGCGTAGTGGATGAGGAACACGCCGCGTTTTGCACGTCGGTCGAACTTCGCGGGCAGGCTGACGTCTCGGACGCTTTTGCGCATGCCGATGCCCAAGGCATCCTGCATTACCTCGCTTTGCGCGGCCTCGTGGATCTCGATCCCGACAACGACCACCATTCTCATCCGCTCGCCGAGCAAGACGTCATGGTCTTCCCGCTCGAAGGCGTGTCACATGTGCCGGCACCGGTCGGCGGTCTCGTCGCCTATAAGAAGCGCCCCGGCGATACGGTAAGAACCGGTGAACTCATCGCGGAGATTATTCCGCTGCTCGGCGCGCCAGGCGCGGCGCGTCATCCGGTATTCAGCGACGTTGATGGCCTGCTGATCGTGCAGCAATACATGAAGCTCGTTCGCCCCGGCCAGCGCGTTGCTCTGCTCGCAGGCAAGGAAGCGCTGCCTCATCGCAAGACCGGTCAACTCCTTAACGACTTTTAGCGGCATCCAGGCGCGGGTTTCAATCACGCTGCGCCAACTACGTTTTCTTAGCCCGTTTCACTCTTTAACACGCGGAAGTGAGGATAACCATGAGGCAAAATGCGTTAAGTGCCATGCTTGCGGTTGCGCTATGCGCGGCGTCCATGTCGGTAGCGGTGCAGGTTCAGGCGAAGGAGATTTCGACCATCCGCTTCGGTGTTGAAGCGGCTTATCCACCGTTCGAATCGAAGGCGGCGGACGGCCAGCTGCAGGGCTTTGACATCGACCTTGGGAACGCGCTTTGCGCGCAGTTGAAAGCAAAATGCGTATGGGTCGAGAATGCATTTGATGGCCTGATTCCCGCGTTGCAAGCACGCAAGTTCGACGCGATAGACTCCGCGATGAACATCAACGCAAAACGCAGCGAGCAAATCGATTTTACCCAACCGCTTTACCGAACCCCCGCCCAACTGGTCGCACGTGCGGGCAGCACCTTGCAGCCTACGGCGGCGTCGCTGGCATCGCATAAGGTGGGCGTGCTGCAGGGGTCGATCCAAGAGCAATACGCGAAAGAAGCGTGGGCCGCGAAGGGTGTCGACGTGGTCAGTTATCAAACGCAGGACCTGGTCTATGCCGACCTGACAGCCGGACGTCTGGATGCAACCTTCGTCGATGCGACCGCCGCGAGTCTTGGGTTCCTGAATCAGCCTGCGGGAAAGGGGTTTGCTTTTGCGGGAGCGCCGGTCAAGGATGCAAAGGTCATTGGCACGGGGGTAGGTATTGGTGTACGCAAGGGTGACAAGGAACTGGCCGACGCGCTCAACGGCGCGTTTCTGGAACTGAAGCGCAACGGCACTTACCAGAAGTTGTTGAAGAAATATTTTACGGTCGATCTAGCGGTCGACTAAACCGCGCGTGCGGAACATCGCACGACTGTTCCGCACAAACCGACATTGAGTAATGACTAAAGCACGTAATTTGAAACTCGCCTCCGGACAAACCGCTGAGCTCTCGGTGAAACTGCCGTCCAAGCGGGCCGTCAAGCGCAGCGGACCACAACCGTCAGCCGAGTTGCTCCCTCGCTACAGCGCGATCGCCGACGGCATCGTCCTGTTGTTCCCACCGTACACGGAGGTCGTCATCCACGACCTCAGCACGCAAACCGTGGTGCACGTGGCGAACAACCAGTCCAAACGCGAGTTGGGCGACGAATCATCGCTCGACGACATCGAGTTCGATCCGGACGAAAGCGTGATCGGCCCGTATGAAAAACTGGGCTGGGACGGCCGCAAGATTCGCTCGGTCAGTATTGTCGTGCGCAGCGATGCGGGGCACGCGATCGGCGTCATGTGCATCAATTTTCATATTGCCGCGCTGGAACAGGCGAGGCAGGCGCTTGACCTGCTTCTCTCAAGCGCAGCGCTGCAACCGCAGCCCGAGAAGCTGTTCCAGGATGACTGGCAGGAGCGCGTGAATATCTTTCTCAACCACTGGCTGCAGGAACGCAAGCTCGCGTTGTCCATGCTGACGCGCGAGCACAAGCGCGCGCTCATAGAAGCATTGCATGAGGAAGGCGCGTTCAAGGGCAAGAGCGCGGCTAACTACGTGGCGAAGGTCCTGTCCATAGGCCGTGCCACGGTGTTCAATTACCTGAAGGAACTGAGGGGCAACGAGTGATGAATGATCTGTTTCAAAGCATAGAAGAAGCGCATCGCGCCATTCGACCGCAAGTAAGCGTGACGCCGCTTGCGTTCAGTCCGATGCTGTCGAAGGCAACCGGATGCGACGTCTACCTGAAATGCGAGCATTTGCAGCACACCGGCTCGTTCAAGTTTCGGGGTGCGACCAACAAGCTGCGCCTGCTCGATGCTGACGCGCGCCGCAACGGCGTGCTCACGGTGTCAAGCGGCAACCATGGTCAAGGCGTGGCACTCGCCGGCAAGCTTGCGGGCGTGCCCGTCACGGTCTATGCGTCCACGTCTGCAGCGGCGATCAAGCT
This sequence comes from Caballeronia sp. SBC1, assembly GCF_011493005.1. Classification (NCBI taxonomy): domain Bacteria; kingdom Pseudomonadati; phylum Pseudomonadota; class Betaproteobacteria; order Burkholderiales; family Burkholderiaceae; genus Caballeronia; species Caballeronia sp. SBC1. Next base: position 715,759 of record NZ_CP049158.1, on the reverse strand, counting down.
CGACGCTATTCGTGCGCTGGGCGCCCAGGTAATCACGCTGAACGACACGCCGCTGGCCGTCGAACTGGAAGCTGGGCGGCAGGCAAAGCTCCGGGGCATGGCGTTCGTATCTCCTTATAACGATCTTGACGTCATCGCAGGCCAAGGCACGATCGGTATGGAACTGCATGAGCAGGCAAGCGGCACGATTGGCGATCTGGCCGCGGTGTTCGCCTCCGTTGGCGGCGGCGGCCTTATCTCCGGTATAGGCACGGCGGTCAAAACGCTGCTTCCACAAACCGACGTGATCGGCTGCTGGCCTGCGAATTCGACCGCTTTGTATAGTTCGTTCAAAGCGGGCAAGATCATAGACGTTGAGGAAAGCGAAACAATTTCAGATGGTACCGCGGGCGGTGTAGAACCCGACTCCGTGACCTTCTATATTGGCCGGGAAGTCATTACCGGCATGACGCTGGTGACGGAAGAAGAGATCAAGGCAGCAATGAAGCTGCTTGCGCAAACCGACCGCTGGATGGTGGAAGGCGCGGCCGGTGTTGCGCTGGCGTCAATGCTCAAGTTGGCACCTCAGTATCAGGGACGTGCCGTGGCCGTGGTGCTTTGCGGACGCAACATCATGTTGAACAAATTCATCGAGGCCGTTAAATGAAAATCTGGACGAAAGACGAGATCATCGCGCGCTTCAATATGGAACGCGCGGTGCGGATGATCGAGGAAGGTTTCGTGGCTTACTCCCGCAAGACTGTCCAGGTGCCGCCGGTCCAAAACTTCCAGTTCGATGCGGCTAATGGCGATTGTTGTGTCAAGTCCGCTTATGTCGATGGTGCGGCGGCGTTCGCGGTCAAGGTGTCTACCGGCTTCTACGATAACCCCAAGCAAGGCTTGCCGAGCAACAACGGCCTGATCGTGCTTTTTTCCGCCACGACAGGCGAACCGGTCGCCCTGTTGCAGGATGAAGGCTGGCTCACTTGCATACGTACCGCGCTCGCCGGGCAACTCGCGGCACGATTGCTCGCGCCGCGCGAGGTACATGGAATTGGCATTATCGGCACCGGCGAGCAAGCGCGGTTGCAGCTTGAATATTTGCAACCGGTGACCGGTTGTCGGGACGTATTTGTATGGGGGCCGACTGCCAAAAACCGCGGACATTTCGTGGAGCAAATGTCCGCACTAGGCTTCAACGTGCGGGCAATGAACTCCGCTGAAGCCGTTGCGGCGAACGCTAACCTGATCGTGACCACAACACCCTCGCGCGAGCCCCTGCTGCGCTCGGAGTGGGTCCGCAACGGCACGCATATCACAGCGGTCGGCGCGGACAGCGTGGGCAAGCAAGAACTCGATGCGGCAATCGTCGGACGGGCCGGCGCGATTGTGGTGGACTCAATCGACCAGTGCAGCAAATACGGCGAAATATCGCATGCGTTATCCGCCGGGCTGATTCATGCGGAGCAGTTGCTTGAACTCGGCGCGCTGCTTGACGCCGGCCAGCGCGCTCGCAACGATAACGATCCCGCACAGATCACCGTAGCCGACCTCACCGGCGTCGCGGTGCAGGACGTCCAGATTGCAAATAGCTTGGGATAGCGTAGGTGCCTGAAGCGCTTTGACGCATCGCAATTTCAGCGCGGCCATGCCTCTTGCCGCGATCAACCCGCCGCGCTGAAACTCGCACCGTAATACGGCTGCGATAAAGTTTTCGCCGAGCGTATGAGGTCCTCGAGCATGGCCGCGCGCTTGTTCGGGTCGGTGTCGCGGCTGGTCATGAAACACAGCGCCGCAACAGCTTGTCCGTTCTTGTCTCGCACGGGGGCCGCCATGCAATATCGAAACGTGTGGGACAGCCCTTCCGTGCAGAAAAACCCTTGTTGCGCGGCGCGCTCGACATCGCCGAGGAATTCCGGCACTTCGATTCGCTTGCCGTTGTCGAGCACGAAGTCTTCTTGCGGAATCAATGCGCGAATCTCGTCCCCGCTCAAGTGGCCGAGCAGCAAGCGGCCGGACGCGGTCCACGGAATGGGGACTTTCACGCCTATATCCGAACTGATGTTGAACGGACGCGAGCTGTTTTCCGACAGCACCACGGTGTACTTGTTCCCCTCCAGCATGCAGAGCTGCGCTGTCTCGTCGTGGCTCCGGACAAGGCCGAGGATCACCTGGTGCGCCCGGCTGATCAGGTCGTTGTGCACCGCATAGTCGGACCCGTAATAGTGCATCTCGCGCCCGAAGAACACGCTGCCGTCCGCACCCGCTTCCAGCCAACCGGCCTCCGTCAGGATCGTCACAAGTTCGTAGATGCTGGAACGCGGCGCACCCGTTGTTTCAATCAGTTCGCGCATGGTCATGGGACGCCGTACGCTATGCAATTGCTTGAGGATGGAGACGACCCGGTCGACTCCCCTCGCCCTTGAAGATTCCTGTACAGACATGACTCAAACTCCGTCGGCAATATGATTCGCTTCTTCGATCCTTGACTGACGCGAGTTTAGCGCGTGGACGGCTGCGGAATGCACCCGCTTATGCATCTCCATATGCGCCTGCATACCGGTCGCGCTCAATGGTCGAGTACCCGATGCAGGAACTGCTGTGTGCGTTCGTTCTGCGGATTCACGAAGATCTGTTCAGGCGCGCCCTGCTCGGCAATCACACCCTTGTCCATGAACACCACGCGGTCCGCCGTCTTGCGCGCGAAACCCATTTCATGCGTGACGACCACCATGGTCATGCCATCGCGTGCAAGACCGCGCATGACCTCGGTGACCTCGCCGACGAGTTCCGGATCGAGTGCGGAGGTGGCTTCATCGAAGAACATGATGCCCGGCTCCACGGCCAGTGCACGTGCAATTGCTACCCGTTGCTGCTGGCCGCCGGACAATTGGCTCGGATAGTGATCCGCTCGGTCGGCGAGACCCACGCGGTCCAGTGCCTCCATCGCGCGCTTGCGGGCGTCCGCCGGATTCATCTTGCGTGCCTTGATCAAGGCCAGTGAAACATTGCCTAATGCATTCTTGTGCGGGAACAAATTGAACTGCTGGAACACCATGCCCACGTGACCACGTATTTCGCGTGCACGGCGAGCGTCGTGAAGTGGTACTTCGTTGACCCAGACCTCGCCGGCATCAGCGGTTTCAAGACCGCTCATGATTCGCAAGACAGTGCTCTTGCCAGAACCGGAAGCGCCAATGAGGACAAGCACTTCGCCCTGGCGCACGTCGAGGTTGATCTGCTTGAGCACCTGTGTCGAACCGAACGACTTGGTGACGCCGGTCAGGTTGATAATGGGCTTGATGATGGGCTCAGACGCGATGGCGGTGTTCATGACAACAGGCTCCTTCTTCGATCGTGGCGGCGCACCCACCGCGACAGGGGAAAGCACACAATGAAATACAGCACAGCGACCAGGCCGTAGATTTCCACCGGCTTGCCGATCCGGTCGACAATCGCCTGGCCCTGATGCATCAACTCCGACATGCCGATCATGCTGACAATCGACGTGTCCTTGATGAGGGACAGATACTGGCCGATCAACGGCGGCAGCACGATCTTTCCGGTCTGCGGCAGGATCACCGAAAAAAACGCCTGCGTCTTGCTCAGTCCGAGGATCTGCGAGACTTCCCACTGCCCCTTCTGGACCGACTCGATCCCCGAGCGGAAAACCTCTGCAATATAGGCGCCTTGATACACGCTGAGCCCGATCACGCCGGCTGCGAATACGTCGATGGCGTAACCAAAGTACGAGACGCCAAAATAGATGAACATCAGCGTGATCAGGACCGGCGTGCCGCGAAACAGCTCGGTGTAGAGCCGTGCAAGCCGTGGCGTGCCCCAGGGCCCGAAGGTCCGCAAAACGGCCGCCAGCAGCCCCACGAGTGTGCCGCCCACAATGGCCGCCACCGAGAGAATGAGCGTAGTCAGCAGGCCCTGGAGCAGGATTGGCAGACTGGACGTCAACAGGTCGCTTGTCATGTTCACTCTCCGGTTCCAGGGCTGACACGCCGCCTGATGAGGAATGGCCGGCGTGCGCGTTTTGCCAGCACGAGCGGCGGATGAAACAGCCGCACCCCGATCATCCCGGCGACCCACGACAGGAAGTTGCTCAGCACCAGATAGGCGATCAGCGTGATCGTGAACGTCTGGATGTACAGCAAGGTGCGCGAGTTGATCACCGTTGCCATACCCGTCAGCTCCGGCAAGGCGATAGCAGACAGCAGCGAAGTCCCGAGTAAAAGCTGGATCAGGTTGTTGACGATCGCGGGATAAACGGCGCGCGCGGCCTGCGGCATGACCACCTCAATGAAGATCTGCGAACGCTCCAGCCCGAGAATGGATGCCGCTTCCAACTGACCACGCGGCACGGACTGAATACCCGCCCGGAATACTTCGGCAAGGTAAGCACCAACATTCACGCCAAGCGCAATCACACCGGCTGTATACGCATCGAGCGTGATACCCACTGACGGCAAGCCGAAGAAAACGATGAAGATCTGCAGCAGCACCGGCGTGTTGCGGATCACTTCTATGTAACAACTCGACATCGCGCGCAGCACCGCGACGCGCGATGTGCTGGCCAGTGCGGCCAGCAGGCCGAGCAGCATCGCGACGACAAAGGCCAGCAGCGTGACCTGAAGCGTCAGCCACGCCGCCCGGACGAAATCGTTCAGATAGCCCGAAAGGGTCACCCATTGATAGCTCATTGCTCCTCCGTCGTAAGCCTTGCGCGATGCATACGGTGTTAGCGCTTCTGTACTTCGGCTTCAATACTGCGCCTTCAATACTGCGGATTAAGCGGGAACCGCGGATCGGCGCCGAACCACTTCTTGTAGAGCTGGGCGTTCAGCTTCGACGCATTGACCTGGAACAGGAACAGGTTCAGGTAGTCGAGCCAGACCTGATCGCCCGCCTTCACACCGAACGCGTTGTATTCGAGTGGAACCAGCGCTTCGTCGGTCACGGTCAACTCGGGGTCGAGCGAAGCCTGATACGCGAGGAAGTTGTTGTCTTCGATCATCGCGTCTGCCTGGCCTTGCTTGACCGCAAGAATGGCCGCCTGCGAACTGTCGAATTCCTGAATCTTCACCTGCATGTTGAGCGCCCGTACTTCGTCGCCATTCGTGGATCCCTTGACGGTGGCGATCGTGCGGTTGGACATGTCCTTGATCGACTGGATGCCGCTGCTCTTCTTGACGAGCAGCGCCTCGCTGGCCACAACGTAGGGATTGGTAAAGCTGATTTCCTTGGCCCTTTCCAGGTTGCGCGTGAAATTGCAGAACACCACATCGACCTTGCTGGTCTGCAGGTTCGGAATACGGTTGGCGCTCGTTGTATTGACAACTTCTAGCTTCACGCCCATTTGCTTCGCCAGCTCTTTCGCCAGGTCGACGTCGTAGCCATCGGCTGCGCCATCCTTGTTATAAAAACCGAAGGGAGCGAAGCTCAGGCAGTCGCCGACACGCAACGTGCCACGCTGCAGGACTGCTTTCAGCGCGGACTCTGCCGATCCGTCCTGAGCCGGCGTGGCAACCTTCGTACAGCCGGCCAACGTCAACAGACCAGCCACCGCGAATAAACAGGCGATACGTGCGCTTTCTTTGACAAGTCTCATTTGGGTCTCAGCCTTGAAAGTGAAAATGTCAGTTCAGGGACAAACCAGGGACAAACGGCGACGGCCAGAGAAGACCCTGGATTCCACGCCTCACCATGCCGGCACATGGGCTTGCATAAAACGATAATGCGGAGCGGCCTGCCTCGCATGAACACGCAGCGGCATCGGATAAAACGAGTTAAACCTGTTGTCCGATATACCGGAACGACGTCCGGCACAGCAGATGACTGAAGTCTTTCACAGAAAAAAACACGTTGCAATGGGGAGTGCCGCTGATGTTTTGACGGCGTATATGTCTTTCGTTTTGCTTACGGAAGCGAGCAATGACAACTCGCTTAAGGCGTTTCGCGCAGTGAGTGGGTGGCCGATCAACAGGTGTTTTTCGCGGCTTCATCAATGCTTAGCATATCTATGTTTTTTAATAACTAACCAGAAACGGCTCATTGCCTGCCTCTCTGCCTGCCTCAAGGCTTCGATAAAACAAGCGCGACTTGTTTTGATCCCGTCTGCTCCGCGATATCCATCGCCGTCAGGCCCCGGTCATCGCGCATGTCACGCCTGGCGCCTCTCGCAAGCAGCAGCGATACTGTCTGGATCTGGTCGTAGCCGGCCGCCCACATGAGCGCCGTCAGGTGGTTGTGATAGGCCGCGTTCACATCCACGCCCGCGTCGAGCAGTTGCCGGACAACCGTGGTGTGTCCAAGCCCGGCCGCATATTCAATCGCAGTCTTGCCCACGCGGTCCGTACTTGTCATGTCAGCGTGGTGGACAAGCAGCAACGCGACGATCTCCTCGTATCCGCCGAACGCCGCCGCCATCAGCGGCGTGATGCCCTGCACATCGGCCTGGCTCACGTTTGCCCCGTGATCTATCAGCACACGCGCCATGGGCGCCAGGCCTTTCTTGCACGCGCTGATCAACGCGGTGTCCCCAATACGGTTACGCGCATCCACCGCAGCGCCTTCGTCGAGCGCTCTCACGACGCCCGCTTCGTCGTTGCTCCGCGCCGCCGCGAGCAGTTGTTCATTCGCGCTCAGGTCGTTTGCGTGAACGGCGCCGGTGAGGGCGGCAAGCGCGAGAACGCTCGCGCACCAGCCAGAGATTCTCTTCATTTCACCCACCCTAGCGATGAGACGCTTGCCCTGCTCATTGAAGGTTGACGATATAACTGGCGAGGTTCTCGATATCGGCATCGGACAAACCGGTCGTCACGCTCGTCATGCTGCCGGCGTCGTTGGTCCGTCTGTGCGCGCGAAAATCCTCGAGTTGCTTGACGATATATTGATAGTGCTGCCCGGCGACCCGCGGAATTTCGTTCTGTCCGATAAAACCGCCGAGATGACACATCGTGCACAAGATCTCGGCCGCCTTCTTGCGGCCTGCCTCGACCTTGATGGGATCGGCCTTGAACACAACCGGTAAAGGCTGTTGCGACGCAAAGTAGTCGGCGAGATCATGCATGTCCTCGGGCGAGAGGTTAGCCGCCATTGGGCTCATTCGCGGATCGCTGCGACGCCCCGCCTTGAAATCGCGGAGCTCAAGATAAAGATACCGCGCCGTCTGCCCGGCAAGAACCGGGTAGTCAGGGTTGGTCGAATTCCCCATGGGTCCGTGGCACGCAACGCAGACCACTGCCTTGGTCTTGCCGGCATCGGCGTCTGCATGGACGGCTGCAGGAAGCGCCCAGAGACCGGCGCACACGCTCAACGCGAGCACGCGCGTCGACGCGTGCCGTGGTTGTGATCGAAGACGACTAAAGGGACCCCGCACCCTCTCGTCCTCGTGTCTTAAGGCACAGCGAACACAAGCACGCTATTGCCGCGCTTGAAGTCGAGTTGCGTGTTGCCGCCCGCCGCGACCGCTATGTATTGCTTGCCGTGAACGGTGTAGGAAACCGCCGGCGCGTTGACGCCCGCACCGCACTGAAACTCCCAGAGCTTCTTGCCGGTGGCCGCGTCGAACGCGCGGAACAGGCCGTTGCCTTCGCCGTTGAAAACCAGGCCGCCGGCTGTCGCCAGCACACCGCCAATCAGCGGCTGCTCAGTCTTGTAGGACCAGGCTATTTTCCCGGTATCAATGTTGACCGCGACCAGCTTGCCCCATTGCTCTTCGGAAGGAATCGTCTTGAATGCGCCGCCCAGCCACAGTTTTCCGCCCGGATACGACGCATCTTCCACCTGGTAGGTCATCGGCTGATGCAGGTTCGCGGCATACGCCAGACGGGTCTTCGGATCAAAGGCCATGGGCGACCATTCAACGCCGCCATTCGCGCCCGGCAACATGCGCGCACCTGTCGGCGTCGGCAGTGTCCACACGTTCTCTTGCGGGATCATGGCTTCGGAGAAACGGATCAGGTGTCCGTCGCGCCGGTCATGCACATAGATAAAGCCGGTCTTGCCGCCATGAATCACGCCCGGAATCATCTTGCCGTCCTTGTCGCGCACATCAACCAGGATCGGTGGGCTCACCGCATCCAGGTCCCACAGATCATGGGCGATGTACTGGTAATGCCATTTGTATTTGCCGGTATCAAGATCGACCGCTACGAGGGAGTCCGTATAGAGATTGTCCCCTGGACGAACCGCGCCATACAGATCGGGCGAAGGATTTCCGACGACGAAAAAGGCCGTGTGTTCCTTCCGGTCGATCGCCGGCGTCATCCACACTCCACCGCCAAGCGTCTTGTAGAAGTCCCCGCCCTTGGCTGAAAGCTGCTGCTTTTCGTTCGCGATATCGCGCTTCATGTTGCGGCCAGCCGCATCGTTTTCAGCCCATACACCTTCCTGCCCCGTATCGGGAATCGTGTAGAAAGTCCACAGCAATTGGCCTGAGTTGGCGTCGAACGCCTTCACGAAACCACGAATGCCATATTCGCCGCCGTTCGTGCCAATCAGCACCTTACCGTCGACCACGACCGGCGCCATGGTTTCCGAGTAGCCGAGTTCAGGGTCTGCTATCTGCGTTTCCCACAGAAGCTTGCCGGTCTTCGTATCGAGTGCAATGAGCTTCGAATCGAGCGTGCCCATGTAGAGGCGATCGCCGAATATCGCGACTCCGCGGTTGTTCGGTCCGCAGCAGTAGGTCGTGACCGAGCCCATCTTGTGTTTGTAGTGCCAGTATTCCTTGCCGGTCACCGCGTCGATGGCGTACACGTGGTTATAGGACGTGGTGAGGAACATCACGCCGTTCGACACGATGGGCGCTGTCTCCATCGACTCCATGACAGCCGTTTGAAATATGAATACCGGTCTCAGCTTCGACACATTCGCCGGGGTAATCTGCGTCGCTGGTGCATAACGCGTCTCGGTGTATGAGCCGTTGGGCTGCAGCCACGCCGCTTGATTAGTGCCCGCCGAATCGAGTTGCTGTTGGGTCACCGGTTGCAGCGCGTCAGGCATGGAGGCTGCCTGAGTCGTCGCGGCGCCTTGAGTCTCATCCGCTGCAAGCGCTGTTGCGCCCGGCAAGAACATGCCGAGGGCGGAGCAGGCGAACAGGGAATAAAGGGACGTACGGGATCTGAACATGAGTGTCTCCCGATAGTTCTTTTTGTTGTGCGGCGCACTAATTAATCAGTCATCCGCATTTTTTAGAATAGGCCACGATAAATGCGTTTGCCATGTTTTATGAATGCGTTTTCGAGCCGAGAAAACCCGCCTTCAGGCGTCCCGTGAATACGGCTCGTCCTGGCAATTCAACCGACGATAAACGCTCGGGCTCATGCCCATGATTCGCCGGAAGTGACCATTGAATGTTGATAGGTCGTTGAAGCCGGTTTCCAGCGCTACCGTCACAATGCTTTCGCTGGATCGGCGCAGGCGTAAGGCTGCCTCGTGCAATCGTGTACGCATCAGGTATTGGTGAGGTGTCACGCCCACGACCTGCAGGAACAGACGCAGAAAGTGGTAGGGACTGGTCGCCGCGTCACGTGCGAGATCCGCCAACAGAAGCGGCTGGTGCGATTCCTGCTCGATCCGGCGCAAGGCTGCGGCTACCCGTAGTTCATCGCGTGGGCTCGGCAGACGCGTGTGCCGCCTGACGCCCGCTAATGCAACCGAGACCGTGCCGGCCAGGCATACCGCCAATTCCTCAAGCGCGGCACGATCGCCGTTCTCACGAGCGGCTTGCGCCGCGGCAACAATGGGTATCAACGCGGGCAGCGGCGGCAAATTGGGAACATCGAATGAAATGCGCCGCGCATCCGGCACGGCAGCTACTATTTGCTCGAAGAATTCGGGTTCGAAATGAAAAGAAAGGCAGCGGTCCCCGGCGCTGTGCTCGTGGCTGCATTCAAAACAATGCCGTTCATTGCCGAGCAACACAGCGCCTGGCGCAAGCGTGGCCGATCCCTGCGTTGAGCGATAACGGAACGTACCCGACGTCACCGCAGCAATGCACAGGAACTCGTGCTGTTCTTCGAAAGGCCGGTCGTGCGGACTGGCGGTGCAGAGCACGTCGTGGACGCGCCACCCGCTGCCTGATGCGAGGAGTTGAGAGACTGGAGCCATAAGCCAAGATATAGCAATTTTCCCCAAGCCGGGCAACCTGCCGTTCACTAGGATATGGAAATCCTTTTCCTTCACGGAGTGCCTGTCATGTCGACATCGCAACACTTGATTGCCGCTCTTCATACTAATGAGCCCGCTGCCGACCGGGCCGACAAAATGAAACTCTACGGGTGGTTGATCGGCCGATGGGAGATGGACACCATTGTCTATGACGACGACGGCAAGCCGCAAACCGGCCACGGCGATATTCATGTCGGCTGGGTGCTCGAAGGGCGCGCGATCCAGGACGTATGGATTCTTCCCGGCGTCTTCCACGGCTCCACCCTGCGCGTCTACGACCCTGCGCTTGACGCCTGGCACATTGTCTGGAGTGACCCGTTTCGCCAGTATTATTCGCGGCAGTTGGGCCGTCTTTGCGGGAATGACATAGTGCAGGACGGTCACGATAGCGCCGGTAACGCCGTACGCTGGAGCTTCAAGGAAATCACGCCCGTTTCGTTCCGGTGGACTGGCGAACAATCGCTGGATCAAGGGCAGACATGGCGCCTCAAAGCCGATTTCTTCGCACGCCGCGTGAACGGATAGCCAGGACTAACAAGGCGGAACACAGTCATCGTCGGGGGCGCGCCAGGATTGCTATCAGAATGAAATATCAGACGAAAAGGCCCTTCGTTTGCGCAGTGCAAATGGAAGGGCCTGATTGGTCAACCGAAGCGCTGAGAAGCGCGGGGAAATGTGTGAGTGTGGCGTGGACTTGCCACAAACTCCACTCGCTTACTTGGCGCTTACTTGGCCTGAGACACCTGCACCAACGCATCGATGGCAAAGGCATAACCCTTGATGCCCAACCCGACGATGATCCCGCGCGCTGCGGGCGAAATATACGAGTGGTGACGAAACGATTCCCGCGCGTGGACGTTGGAAATATGCAGCTCGATCAGCGTGACGCTTGCGCCCTTGATGGCATCGTGCAAGGCGATCGAGGTGTGCGTGAAGGCGCCGGGGTTCATCACGACGCCCAGCATATTACCCGCCGCTATCTCGCGACCCGCCTCGTGGATCCAGTCAATCAGCACACCTTCGTGATTCGACTGACGGCACTCCACCTCCACGCCGAGCCGCTCGCCGGCTTCCCTGCAAAGTGCCTCGACCGTGGCGAGCGTGTCGGACCCATACTGCGCGGGTTCGCGCTGGCCTAGCAGGTTCAGGTTGGGTCCGTTGAGAACGAGCACCTTCTTCATGACATCACCTCTTCAATATTTGATCTGCGAAACCGCGCGCAGTTGTTCGGGCGTGGCCGCACCGAAACCAAAGAACTCCAGGTAGGCCGGAATCATTTCGAAGAGCATGTCCGTGCCCACCTGCACCGCACAGCCCTTCTCTTTGGCCGCGCGCAGCAACGGTGTGTATTCGGACTTCATGACGACCTCGCCAACGAATGTGCCAGGCGAAATGCGCTCGATGTCGAACGGCAGCGGGTCACCCTCGTTCATTCCGAGCGGCGTTGCATTAACGACCACGTCATAACCAGCAGGGTCTTTGGAACCTGTCGTGACCACAAGCTGCGAATAGTGCTTGCGCAAGCGATCAGCGAGGGCTTCGACCGCAGCGGTGTTGGTATCGAAGAGGGCCAGCCCCGCCACGCCCGCTGCCGCCAGCGATGCTGCGATAGCCGAGCCCACGCCGCCGCTGCCAAGCACAAACGCACGCGCGCCCTTCAGCGGCCGGCCCTTGCGTTCAACGCCTCGCGTGAACCCCGCGCCGTCGAACTGATCGCCGAGGAGGGTGCCGTCCGGGCGCAGAAGAATGGCGTTGCATGCGCCAGCAATGCGAGCGGTAGGCGTCAGTTCATCGACCAGGCTCGTCGTCGTGACCTTGTGCGGCATGGTCACTAGCGCGCCGCGAATGTTGGTCAGCCGGAACAGGGATTGCAGCACGCTCGCATAGTCGTCCGGCTTCACGCCCATCGGCATGACCACCGCATCGATGCCGTTCTGCTCAAACCACGGGTTGTAAATCATGGGCGCCTTGAATCCCTCCGTCGGATAACCGAGGTGGGCAATCAATGTAGTTTTTCCGCTAATCATGGCTGCATGCCTCAAGAGATTCGGTACTCATTCCGCCAGCGAGTCGGTCAACTAATCGGCCAATTCCACGCGACGTACATCGCCGACAATAAACACATACGAGAGCGCACCCACCAGCGCGGCCGCCCCGACATAAGCGAGCGCATAAAAGAACGAGCCGGTCTTTGCCACGATCACGCCGATCACCAGCGGCGTCACAATGCCCGCCAGGTTCGCGCAAAAGTTGAAGATGCCGCCCGTCAGGCCCATCAGGTTCTTCGGCGCGATGTCCGAGATCAACGTCCAGCCGAGCCCGACCATGCCCTGGCCGAAGAATGCGATGGAGAGGATAGTGATGACCATCGCGTCGCTGTTGACGAAGTTCGCCGAGATGATGGTGGACGCGCCCAGCAAGCCGACAATGATTGGCAGCTTGCGCGCGATGTTGGCCGAGCCGGTCCGCTTGAGCAGAAGGTCGGACACCCAGCCGCCGAACATCACGCCGACCGCCGCCGCAAGGAACGGCATCACGGCGAAGAATCCCACCTTGAGCCAGCCCATATGGCGCTCGGTTGCAAGGTACGTCGGGAACCAGGTCAGGAAAAAGACCAGCGTGGTGTTGCCCGCGAACTGGCCGAGGCATGCACCCGCGATCTGGCGACGCTTGAGCAACTGTCCCACGTTGCTCCACGAAAACGCCAGCGTCTGCTGGCCGCCGGGAGGCTCAAGCCCACCGCCTGCGGCAATGTAGTCGAGCTCGGCTTGATTAACGGTCTTCGATTCATGAGGTTCGCGATAAAAGAGCCACCACACGATCCCGAACGTAATGCCGAGAACGCCGACCGCGATGAACAACGCACGCCAGCCGAAATTTCCCATGATCCAGAACAGCGCAGGCGCGAAACACGCAAGGCCGAGGTATTCGCCGACCGTATAGATCCCGGTCGCACGGGCGCGCTCATGTTGCGGAAACCAAGTGGCGACCACGCGGCTGTTGACTGGAAAACAGGGCGCCTCGCTGATGCCCAGGCCAAAGCGAAACAGCAGCAATGACTTGAGGCCGACAGCGAACCCTTGCAACAACGTGAAGAGCGACCAGAACGTCAAGGCGAGGAAGTACGTGACCTTGCTGCCGAAGCGATCGAGGAAGATGCCGCCCGGTATCTGGGCGAGCGCGTAGGTCCATGAGAACGCCGAGAAGACGACCCCCATCACGGCCGCGTCAATACCGAGTTCCTTGGTCATCGTCGGCGCCGCAATACCCAGGACCGTGCGGTCCAGGTAGTTGATCATGGTGCCCACAGCGAGCAGCGCGAGGATCACGAAGCGGGTGCGCGAGCGCGTGCGGACCGCAGCGCCGGCATGCACGGCCGGGGAATTATGAACGTCTTGCATGAGGCGTCTCCTGACTCAAAGTAATGATATTCCCACTCTGCGAAATGTAGTTCGGTGGTTCGCGAGCGATGTTATTTGAATAACGATCCTGGCGGATAACCAGGCACGACACTGAATTTTTCCGCGGCAGCCCGGGTATTCCCCGAGCCGCCGATGCGCGTGACTAGTAAGTAAAAAGCAAACAGCTAAGCAAACGGCGGACCGACAGAGAACCAACAGCGATAACAGCGAGCGTTCATTAGAACCGGTGAATGATACCCACGCCTGCCGCGAACTGGCTTGGTGACGAAGACGGCGCTGACTGGAACCCATCGCCCAACGTAGCCGTTGCATTGATGATGCTGGACGCGCCCGGCGTTCCCAGTGTCTGGCCCTTCGCGCGCTGGTACGCCTGCAGCGCGTACAGGCCGGTCCGTTTTGATAGCGCGTAATACTCTGACAAGTTGAACTGGTGATATTGAGCGACGCTGTTTATACCGTTCGCTTTCGTCGCACGGGTGTAGCTGTACCCGGTCCCCAGATCGAGGGAGGTCGCCGCATGCCAGTGAAGCACGGCGCCGGCCGTGTTGAAGATCGCGGTATCGCGGAACAGCGAATGAATACCGGGAATGTATTGCACGTTCGAATATACCGCCGACACGTCCCATGCGCTGTTGAATGTATAGCCCGTACCAACGGCGATCCGCTGTTGCGCCTGCGCCGTCTGGTAGCCGTTCGTCACCGCCGAGACACCTGACTGCCCGTTCGAATTCGTGGTCGAATCCGTGCCGTACGCGCCGCCGCCCGGGGTCGAGTTATTGATGCGCGTAATGGCTGCCGCAATCCCGAACGGGCCGTTGGCGTACTGGACCGCACCACTCCATGTCGAACCCTGGTTCACGCTGCCCGGCACGCCCGCGAACGCATACGAGCCGCTGAACGTGAATCCGTAGAGCTTGGGTGACGTATAGACCAGCGAGTTGTTCGCGCGGTAGATGGTGTCCAGTTCGTCGAGGTCGCCCGGGTGCGCGCCGTAGAATCCGGTCAGCCAGTTGGTCGGGCTATACGGCGAAAGCAGCGAGTAGTAGGACGTGTACTGGCGTCCGGCCGTGAACGTGCCGTATGTGGGATTCGTTACACCCACCCATGCCTGCCGGCCGAATTCGGCATTGGTGTATTGCTGTGCGCCGCTGGTGCTATTAAACCCTGACTCGAGTTGAAAGATAGTCTTGGTGCCACCGCCGAGGTCCTCGGCGCCCTTCAGGCCGAAGCGGCTGCCCGCCCATACGCCCGACGACATCTTGATGTTGGAGCTTCCGCCCTTGGTGGAACCCAGGGTTGTCTGGCTGCTTTGGTAAGTCATCGAATTATCGACAATACCGTACAGCGTCACGCTGTTTTGCGCATGCGCGGACGTCGCCATTGCCACCGTGATGACGACCGCGGCTCCCGCCTGTTTTGATTGCTTCATCTCCGTCTCCTCCTTTAATTCTATCGGTTGGGCTCAATGCTGCAGGTATTTTATTAAGCTTTCCTAACCTATAATGCTGCTTCGCGATGACGGCTGGAAAGTTCTGGTACTAAAGGAAACTATCTGGCTTGAAAATAAGGCTCGGTACTGACTGAATGTGCCGCTTGAGGTATTGGATCAGCACGTCCACACAATAAAGTCATGTGCGATCGCGAGCAATGTTTTGCGCTTGAAAGAAATTGATTATCGAACGCGAGTGTCCGATAATCGCGCATTATTCGGGTTTGCACTAAGGCGTGAGCCCCGTTCCTCCTAGTCGTGAACGACCTGTTTCGCGGCCGCCAAGGTCCTGCGCAAACGCTCGTCCAGGTCGACGGATGAAGCGATCTGTCGGTTCGGCACTTCAAGACTCAGGGGCACGGCCTGCGGCAGCGCTGCCACGGACGCCTGCAACGGCAGGCTACCCTCGCCGGCAGACAACGATCGAAACGAGCCTCGTCCGAGATTGCCTCTGTTGTTGCCGGGACTATCGCCAATGCATCGTAAAACTGCGCATAGTGAATCAGCTGAGGATTCACCGCGCTAATGTTGGAGACCTGCCGGTTTCAGCGTTGCCGTCTTGCTTAGCCCTTCACATGAAAGCCGGCGCTCCCAAGGCGTTCCATCTCGACAGAGATGTATTGGCCCGGCTTGATCCATTCGGCGGGCGTTGCGCCCCCTGCCATGACGATCCAGCCGGCCTGCAAGGGCTCGCCCGCGAGCGCGGACAGGCGCGCGGCCGCGACCAGTGAGCGCAACGGATGGCCAAGCAAGGCCGCGGTCGAGCCGACCTGCACCACGCGTCCATCGATGTTCAGGGTCAGCCCCAGGTTGGAGAAATCGATTTGCGGACTGCACCACGGCCCGATCACGAAGCCGCTCGACGAAGCGTTGTCAGCAATCACTTCAGGAAGCGTGAACTTGAAGTCCTTGTAGCGCGAATCGATGATCTCCAGCGCCGGCGCAATGGCTTCCACCGCCGCGAGCGCTTCGGGACCGGTGACATTGCCGGATAACGGGCGCTTGAGCACGAACGCGATCTCCGGCTCAACGCGCGGATGCACGAAGCGCGAGAAGTCGACAGCCATGCCCTCTTCGATCTGCATGCCTGCCGTCAGGCGACCCCAGATCACATCCGACAGTCCCATCTGGATCATCTTTGCGCGGCTCGTGAAGCCCATCTTTACG
Source organism: Caballeronia sp. SBC1 (assembly GCF_011493005.1). Classification (NCBI taxonomy): domain Bacteria; kingdom Pseudomonadati; phylum Pseudomonadota; class Betaproteobacteria; order Burkholderiales; family Burkholderiaceae; genus Caballeronia; species Caballeronia sp. SBC1. Next base: position 699,520 of record NZ_CP049158.1, on the reverse strand, counting down.
CCGGCGCGATGCTCGCCGCGCATCACCCGGCGTGCAATGGAGGCTGATTGAATGGCGTACGCATCGTCTAGCGACAAGCGGCCTTCCGCATCGAACTGGGCGACTTCGTTGGCGTAGCGCGCAGCGTCGTCGAGGAGGGTCGCGTAATCGAGAATGTTGTTCATCAGCGTGCCTCGCCCGAGTCGTTTTCAAATACAGCCCGCACGGAACCGAGTCCGTTGATGCGGGTTTCGAAGATGTCGCCGGGCGTGACTGAGACCATTGGACCGAGCGCGCCGGACAACACGAGGTCCCCTGCCTTGAGCGGCGTGCCTAAGCCGGCCATCGTGCGCGCGAGCCAGACGACCGCGTTGATTGGGTTACCCAGGCAGGCCGCGCCCGCACCCACTGAGACCGGCTCGCCGCGCCGCTCGATCACCATGCCGCACAAACGCAAGTCAAATTCAGAGAGCTTGCGCGGACTGTTGCCGACCACGAATGCCGACGACGATGCGTTGTCTGCGATGGTGTCGGTAATGCGAATGTCCCACTTTGCGATCCGGCTCCCCACGATTTCAAGCGCTGGCAGCGCGTACTCGATCGCGTTCAGCACATCGAGCGGACCGGGATTCGACACAGTAATATCGCGGCCGATCACAAACGCCACCTCGCCTTCAATCTTCGGTTGCGTGAGGATGGATGCAGGAATCGGTTCGCCGTCGCCGTAGGCCATGTCGTCGAAGAGCATGCCGAAATCAGGACGATCCACGCCAAGTTGCTTCTGCACCGCGACCGATGTCAGCCCGATCTTGCAACCTACCAGCCGGCGCCCTTCCTTCAACCGACGGTCGGTGTTAAAACGTTGCACGGCGTACGCCGACTCGATGCTGAGCTGCTCATACGTCTCTCTCAACGGCGCGATGAATTGACCCGTTCGCGCGGCATCGAGCAACGCATTCGCAGCTTGCTCAATGAGCTGAGGTGTCATTTCGCCTCCTGCTGTTGAGCGGCTGCGGCGATCTCGTCCTTGGTCTGATCGCCGACGGCCCAATGCGTTGCAGGCACGACCGTCGCAACGACCCGGATAGAGGCGAGCGGTGCGCCGAGCGTCTCGTGGATCGTGCGTGCGACCGCCTTGATGCAAGCCTTTACGGTCGCGTCGTCGCGTCCTTCAACGAGTGATATCTGTACGATTGGCATGGTTCTCCCCTTGGTTTAAATAGGTTCGGCGTGTTTCGTCGTCAGGTTCTCGCCAGCACCGCGAGCGTCGGGCGCGCGCCTTCAGCTTTCCCGGTGATCGGCGGTTTCGGCAGCTTCGCTTCGCCCGCTTCAATCTTGAAGTGGTGATCGAGCGAATACCACGCACCTTCTATATCGCCGGATGGTGCGGGCTCGGCGTGGCTGTCGTGCAGCACGTACTGGCCCACCAGCACGCGCGTGACGCCGAACTGGACATCGGTATCGAGATTGGGGTCGTCGCTTGAATAGACTTGCGAGAATTGCGTCTTGAAACCCGGCTTGTAGATCATGAAATGGATATGCGCGGGCCGCATGTTGTGACGACCTTGAGCACTCAGCAATTCACCCACGGGGCCGGACAACGGGATCGGATAACCCGCTGGTTTGACGCTTCGAAAAGCGATGTGGCCTTCGGCGTCGGTGGTCAGTTTTCCGCGCAGGTTCATGTCGGCTTGCTCTGGGTCCTGGTTCTCATAGAACCCTTCCGCCGATGTATGCCAGACGTCCACTTCCGCGTCCGCCACGGGTTGACCCTGGAGATCGCGGACCCATGCATTGACGAAAATAGGGGTGCCGGCAGTCGGCGACCGAACGATTGAAGCGCCGTTTTCGGTGCGCGGTGAACCGCTTCGCCAGAACGGGCCCATGAGGTTCGCGGTCGTATCGGTTTGACCGTGGTCGCCGTTGTTGAGCAGGCAGACCAGTGACGAAAGCCCGAGCGAGCCGGCGATCAACACAACCTCGTTGTGCGATGCGGTAGTCAGTTGCCCCAGCTTGGCGATGACGCCGCAGGCTTGATGAAATTCCACTTCCGTGAGTTTCGCTTCGCGTGCGAAGTCATGCAGATGGCGCACTGCCGCAGACATGATTTCGCGGAATCGAGGGTTATGTGCGCGGCTTAGCTCGTCGAGCACGGCCCGCGTGACGTCTTCCTGACGGGTGATGATCATCGTTTGTCTCCGCTGTGCGCGCCGCGCGCAGAACGTATCGTGATTGCTATTTGCGAATCATGCGCGATCAGGAGAGATATCGTCCAATACTGTTTTTTCAAATTCCGATACCATTCTGGTATTGATGTTTAGAGTGGGAGCGGTAATGGATTTGAAGCAGATGCGACAGTTTCTGGCACTTGCCGAGGAGTTGAATTTCGGCCGCGCTGCCGAGCGTCTTCACATGGCGCAGCCACCGCTCACGCGCAACATCCGCGCGTTGGAAGAGGAACTTGGGGCATCGTTATTCGTTCGCACGCCGAAGGGAGCCGAACTGACACAAGCGGGTCAGGCGTTGCTTGACGAGGTGCCGAACGTTCTTGCGCTGGCTCGCCGTGCTGAGGAGCAGGCGCAGCTCGCGGGTCAGGGATACGTTGGCCGGCTGGATGTCGGCATTTTCAGTTCGGGGATACTGAACGTGATTCCGCGTTTGCTTGCGCAATTCCATACTGATCGACCCGATGTGAAGATTGGCTTGCACAACATGTCGAAGGCCGATCAGATTGTTGCCTTGCGCGAGCGCCGCATCACGATCGGGTTTAATCGGCTTGTGCCGGATGAAGCGGATATAGCGGTGGAATGGGTTCAGCGTGAGCCGTTTCTGGTCGCGCTTTACGAGGGTCATCCGCTGTGTGTGAAGAAGTCGATCACGCTTCGCGACCTGGATAATGAACGGATGATTCTTTACCCGAACGCGCCGGTGCATGGGCTTGCACAGGAAGTCGCCGCGGCGTTCCGGGCTGAAGGTGTGCGGTTGCGGGTGGAGCAGGAGGTCGAGGACGTGGTGACGTGTATTGCGCTGGTCGCCAGCCGCTTTGGTGTTTGCGTCACGACTGAATCTGCTGCGAATCTACGCTTGCCAGGGGTGGTTTATCGACCGCTCAGGTCGAAACAACTGCGCAATATTGAACTGAGCTGCTTGTATCGACGGGGAGATGCATCGCCGATATTGAACGCGGTGCTTGAGTTGATTAAGGCATCGAGGGGGAGGTTTCAAACGCAATAGTTTTTCCGTTCGCACTCGCTCTGGGGGTTGGGTAGGTTCTGGGGTTGGGTAGGTTCTGGGGTTGGGTAGGTTCTGGGGTTGGGTAGGTTCTGGGGTTGGCCGTTAGGTTCCGGGGTTGGCGGTCGGAGTCAATGCCGGGTTGCCGCTTTCCGAATTAGCGATCTGCTTAGGTTGACTAATTTCTTTGCCACTATTAGCCACTGCGCGTGGCGGCGCGTCATTTCTTTGTCCAAAGCGACAAAGAAACGAAGCAAAGAAAGCGCTTTCAGAACGAGGGCACGTAAGTGTCCACAGCGTGCAGTTCTGATACATGGGTACCCCAAAAGCACGGTGCTCGCCAGAGCCACGGATGTGTGAACCCCTCCTTCTCGCGAATCCTTACACGCACACGCTTCGCCCCCAACGCTCTCGGGCAAGCACCAGTTGCCAAACAACCCGCACGGCCTCACGCGTATTTTTGGCCGCATTTATTCGCGTGCTGGCTATTTGATTGAGGTGACTATTTTTATAGTCACTGCACCATCCGTACCACTACTCATTTTTTCTGGTTGATTCCTGGTCCACGTAAATATTCGTCAGCTTTGAGCGTACGCGTTTTTGTGGCCTTGTTTCTTGGTTGGTTGGTGACATGGTTCGGCATACGAATCAATTTGAAGGGAGGTTATTCGCGGATAGCGCGGGCTGCTCCTTGGGCAGGTTCAGTCACTGGTGGCGAAGCGTGTGAGTATCCGTGTTCGGAGAAAGAGGGGTTCACACATCCGTGGCTCTGGCGAGCACCGTGCTTTTGGGGCACCTATGAATAGAAACTGCACGCTGTGGACACTTAGGGTAGCGTGGTTTGAAAGCGCTTTCTTTGCTTCGTTTCTTTGTCGCTTTGGACAAAGAAATAACGCGCCGCCACGCGCAGTGGCTAATAGTGATAAATAAATTAGCTAACCTAAGCAGACCACTAACGCCGAAATCAGCACCCCGGCATTGACCCCGACCGCTAACCCTATAACCCTACCTGCCCCCTCCCTGAAACGAGTGCGAACGAAAAGCTACTGCCACGCTTTGCCAAGTGCAATTAAATTCCCTTCCCCAAACCCGTGATCGCCACGCCTCTCCACAATTTCAAAAAACATATCGCCGCGATCGCGTTGAATAAAGGTTTGCAGGAAGAGCCGCGCGCTACCATCGGCACCCATCGTCCCATCTACCAGAATGCCCCGCGAACGCAGCGCCTCAACGTCCAGCCCGTGCCCGGGCAAACGCTCATCAAGTTGCTCGTAATACCGTGCCGGCGGCTGCACGAAACGAATGCCCCGCGACCGCAAAATATCCACCGACGCAAAAATATCCTTCGCGACCAGCGCAATATGCTGGACCCCCTCGCCCGTATGGTCCGGCAGATAGTCCTGCATCAGACTCGTGCGATACGTCCCTTCCTCATAAACGGGAATGCTCAACGTCTGGCAAGGCGACACAATGACAGGCAGATCCTGCGCCACCTTCCAGTCCGGATGAACCGCATGGATCTCCTTGAAATGAAGGACCTGCAGATAAAAATCGAGCCAATCCGCCAGTCTGCCCGCCCCAACCGTCTGCGTGAAATGATCGACCTTGCTCAGACCCGCATCGTTGGAATGGAGCGCCGCACGCGTTTCCTGCGGGTCGAGCCACGCGAAATCAATATCGTAGATCGACCGGGCCTTGTCACTTGGCTCTTGCCGGCCTTCCCAATGGTCCACAAAATAAATATGCGAATCCCCGATCCCCTGGATCGCGGGTATCAACAATTCGTTCGGCCCAATGCGCTCGCCCTCGAAATCCCACGCCCCGAATTCGACGGCACGCTCATGCGAAATCTGCGCATCGAATACCCTCAGCCCGATCGCGCAGATGCCCACTCCATGATTCACCGCGAAGCGCGCCGCAAACGAATCATCGTCGGCGTTGATGAGGAAATTCATGCTGCCCTGGCGAAACAGCGTGACATCCTTGCTGACATGCCGCGCCACTTCCGTAAAGCCAAGTTGCTCGAAAAGCGTCCGCAACCGCGCCGGGTCCGGACTGGAGAATTCCACGAATTCAAGCCCGGCGACACCCAGCGGATTGTCGCTGTCCTGCAGGGATTGCGCCGAGGCAGCGCCAGGCAGGGAAGCATCGTTGGTCATTGAAAATCACCCCTGAGAAAGTCCGGTCCGTCTCTGTCTGCGCACCCGTGCGCCAGCTGTCTTAGCCCGCTTCGCAGCCCGCCAGGCCGCGCGGCCAAGCTGACGCCGAGACAGATTATCGTCTCCGGCATCAAAGCGTCAAACGGTCCAGCACTGTCTCACGCCAGCAACGCGTCCGCCAGACCCCAGACCACCGGCTCGCTCGCGCCATCCCTTCAGGCCACCACCCTTCAGGCCCACGTCACGCCGCCCCGGCCGGCCGCTCCTGATGGCGTCGCTGGGCATGCGCCGCGAGCCGAACCGGCGCGTTCACCGCACCATAACCGTCGTAGCTGCCCCTGCGTTGCACGACCTCCAGGAAAAACCGCTCCGCGAACTGTTCCGTATAGACCTGAAAAAACTCACCGCCCGCGTTGTCGCGGTCGTACAGGATGCCGCCCTCGCGCATTTGTGCGAGCGTGGCCGGATCAAAATCGTAGCGAGCTTCGAGATCATCGTAATAGTTGCGCGGAATGTGCAGGAGCGGCACACCCCGCTCGCGCAGCTCCGCGACGGCCGCGAAAATGTCGTCGGTCGCGAACGCAACGTGATTCAGCCCCGAACCGCGGTAGGTCGACAGCGACTCCACCACCGCCGTATGCCGGTCCGCAGAGGCGTTGAGCACGATCCGCACGGAACCGTCCCGGCTGCGCACCGCGCGGCTTCTGACAAGGCCGTACGGGTCCGGTAAAAGGACGGACGGCTCAGCGTCGAAACCAAACGTCGCCTTGAAAAAAAGCACCCACGTATCCAACGTGTCAGCGGGCAGGTTCAGGCACACATGGTCGATGCAGCGCAGGATATCGTCCCGGTCTGGCTTGCCTGTATCAGTCAGGTTGAAATCGGTTTCGTAGAGCGTGGGCTCGCCCGGCGCCTCATCGACGAAATACTGCAAGCTGTTATCGGGTGCCTGCACGCTCGGCACCACGCGCTCGTTGGGACCGACCTTGCCCGAGAAAGGCGCGTAGCCGAAAGCGGCTGCGCGCTCGAAGGCTTGCGCTGCGTTATCGACTCGATACGCCGACGCGCACACCGACAAGCCATGCGCCTGATGAAACGCGCTCGCGAAGGAATCGGTTTCGCCGTTCAGGAGAATGCACGCGTCGCCCTGCGCGTACAGCGTGACATTCTTCGAACGATGCTGCCCAGCCGCGCGAAAGCCCAGGCGTTCGAGCCATTGGGCAAGCGTCGGACCACCGGCCGGATCAACGGCGAATTCGAGGAACTGAAAACCAGTGTGCGCAGGCGCGGCGGGCGGATCGAACAACGTCTCATGCGACGTGGCCTTCAAGGCGCCCGCACATTGCTCCTCCAGAAACAGCAGCGAGCGATAGCCATCAACCGCCGTCGCCGCGTTCGGCGCCGCACGAAAGCCGTCGTTGAATATCTCCAGTGACAGCGGCCCGGCGTATCCCGACGCCAGTACCTGACGCGTAAAGCCGGCCACGTCGAGATCGCCTTGCCCCGGGAAACAGCGGTAATGGCGGCTCCATTCAAGCACATCCATGGCCATCTTCGGCGCGTCCGCGATCTGTACGAACGTAATCCGGTCCGCTGGAATGCGAGCAATTTCATCGACTGAATCGCCGATTGAAAGCGTATGGAAGCTGTCCAGAATTAACCCGAGATTGGGATGATCGAGCGTGTCGACCAGCCGCCACGCATGTTTGTACGAGTTGACGTGTCGCCCCCAGGCGAGCGCTTCATAACCCGCCATCACGCCTTCCGAACGCGCGAGGTCGGCGAACTGCCCGAGCTGATCAACGAGCAATGCATCGCCACCAATTGAATCCACGGATGCATTGCTGCACACCAGCACGCGATCCGTGCCTAGTTCATGCATCAGTTCGAACTTGCGTCGCGCACGTTCAAGGTTGCGGACCAGTCGTTCCGGCGATACTCCCTCGAAGTCGCGGAAGGGTTGGAACAGCATGATCTGGAGGCCGAGGTCGGCGCAGATACGCCTGACGTCGGCGGGTGAGCCATCGAAGTACAGCAAGTCGTTTTCGAAAATCTCAACGCCGTCAAACCCGGCGCGGCTGATAGCCTTGAGCTTCTCGACCAGCGTTCCGCTGACTGAGACGGTGGCAATTGAACGTAGCATCGTAAGTTCTCTTTCAACAGGCAGGCCACCGCTGTCATGCGGCGGCACCGCCGTATTCCTGTGGCTATATCGGTCGCCTGAGAAGGACTAAAGCGCCGGTAAATGCAGCAGTTCCCGGGCCTGCGCCGCGGTTGCAACCGGACGTCCGTACTCACCGCACAACGCAGCCACGCGGCTCACCAGCTGCGCGTTGCTCGTGGCAAGCGTGTCCTTATCCCAGCGAATGTTGTCTTCAAGACCTGTGCGGCAATGACCGCCCAGCTCCAGCGTCCAGTGGTTCACCTCAAGCTGATGCCGGCCGATGCCTGCCGCCGTCCAGGTCGCATCGGGCAACTCGGCGCGCAGCCGCTCGACTTCGAACTCGAGGATTTCGCGCTTCGCCGGCAACGCGTTCTTTACGCCCATCACGAACTGGACATGAACCGGCGATGCCAGCAGCCCCTGCCCGACCAGCTCAACGGTGCTGTAGAGCATGGCCAGATCGAAAATTTCTATCTCGGGTTTGACGCCGTAATCGAGCATCGACTTCGCGAGCGAGCGCACGAAGTCGGGCGGGTTCTCGTAGACCGTGGTCGGGAAGTTGACCGACCCGGTGGCGAGCGAAGCCATGTCCGGGCGCAGATCGAGCATCGCACCGCGCTGCTCGAAAGAACGTCCGCGTCCACCCGTCGAGAACTGGATGATGATGTCCGGGCAATGTTGCCGGATGCCGTCCTGAAGCGCCTCGAAACGCGAGCGGTCCGAGCTGGAATTCTCCTGTTCGTCGCGCACGTGCAGATGCACCAGCGATGCGCCCGCTTCGTACGCGGCGTGGGTGCTTTCCACCTGCTCGGCAATCGAGATGGGCACCGCCGGATTGTCTTTCTTGCGCGGCACGGAGCCCGTTATTGCAACCGAGATAATGCAGGGATCAGTCATGATTTACCTTCCATTGAATAGTGTGGGGTCAAGTCCGCTTCATGCCGCCGGCAACCACCACGGAAATCAGGCAGCCGATCGCCAGATAAGCTGCTACCGGATGCCACGAACCGCCAGCAAAGCTCACCAGCGCCACAGCGATGAACGGCGTGAAGCCACCGCCGACCACGCTCGCCACCTGATAACCCACGCCTGCGCCGCTGTATCGATACTCGGTGCCGAAGAGTTCAGTGAACATTGGCTGCTGAACGCTCACCACCATGTCGTGCGCGATGTTCGCCAGCATCACCGAGAAGATCACGATCCAGATGGTTGAGCGGGCGTCGAGTGCGAGGAAGAACGGAATGGCGCTGAGCATGCCGACGACTGCGCCGATCATGTAGATGCGGCGGCGGCCAAAACGGTCGGCAAGCATCGCAAAGCATGGAATGGTCACAATGCTGACCGCTCCCACAAGCAGGCCAATGTTCAGGAAAAACTGGCGCGGCATGCCGAGGTTGGACGTTGAATAGCTCAGCGCAAATGCCGTGACGATGTACATCGTGAAGAGTTCGGCGAGGCGCAGCGCGATGATCAGCAAGAATGCTTTCGGATGCTGGCGCAACGCTTCGAAGATCGGCAGGCGCCCGGTTCGCTGCCCCTTCTCGATCACCTTCTTAACGAACTCCTGCGACTCCTCCATGCTCGATCGCACCCACAGCCCGATCAGGACCAGCACCACGCTGAACACGAACGGTATACGCCAGCCCCAGGTCCTGAAGGTCGCGTCGTCCATGGTCTGGCTGAGGATCGAGACAATGCCGGTTGCCAGCACCAGTCCCACGCCGTAACCGACCTGCACGCCGCTGCTGTAGAACGCCTTCTTTTTGCCGGGCGCGCTTTCCACTGCCATCAACGCCGCACCGCCCCATTCGCCGCCAACCGCGAAACCCTGGATGGCACGCAAGGCCACGAGCAGGACCGGTGCCCACCAGCCGATGGACGCGAACGTGGGCAGCAAGCCGATCATCGCGGTTGAGAGACCCATCATCATCACGGTCAGCACCAGCATGCGCTTGCGGCCCAGCCGGTCGCCATAGTGGCCGAACACAAAACCACCCAGCGGGCGAAACAAAAAGCCTACGCCAAAGGTCCCGAACGCTGCGAGCGTGCCCATGGCAGGGCTGACTTTCGGGAAGAACTCGGTGTTGAAAACGATCGCGGCAATGATGCCGTAGAGCAGGAAGTCATACCAGTCCACCACTGCACCGACAAAACTGCCAAGCGCCGCCTTGCGTGCCCGGCTCTTCTCCCGGTCGACTGCTGCCACGTCTGAAGGCTGGATAGCGATAGTCATTAGGTTGTCTCTGATATGTATTGATGTTGGGCTGCAGGACGTGTCCGGCAGGTAAAAGCGCGTGGCGCGCTGCGGTGAATGGAGCATAGGGCGGCGACTTTGCGCAATCAATGCTTGCCACGAAAATGAAAACGATTATCGAACGCTTATGTGCGATTAACGATCGTTTTCGGGGTTAGCACTAAGCCGGAATGTCGGTGGGTTGTGGGCTTACCGATGCATCCAACCGACGACGCAGTACGTCTGGCGTAATCAGGTCCAGCAGATATCCATCGTCCGAGCGCACCGACTTGGCAAGCTCCGGATAACCGAAAAACTCGAGATAAAGCGGCGTTTGCTGGATAAGCATGTCGAAGCCGGGTTCAGCAATCAGCCCCCGTGAGCGGGCTGCGCGCAACAACGGCGTGGGCTGGTTTTTCATCAGGATGTCGCATACGACAGCGTCCTCGCGAATCGCCCCGACATCCACGGGAAGCGGGTCGCTATCCTTCAAACCGAGAGGCGATGCATTGATGACCACGTCATAATCGTGCGGATCATTGGTCGGAACATTGCTAGCCTCGATGTGAAAATCGCGCCTCAACACGGCGGCGAGATGCTGCGCTTTACTGTGGTCGGGGTCAAAGAGCGCGAGTTCGGCTACACCGGCTGCTGCCAGAGCGGTCGCCACCGCCGATGCCGCGCCGCCTGCGCCCAGCATGAGGATCCGGCGGCCCGCGTAAGCCAGGCCTGCGCGATCCATCGAGCGCGTAAAACCCACGCCATCGAACAGGTCCCCTTCGAGTTCGCCATCCGGATTGCGCCTGACCGCATTAACCGCATTCGCGGCCAACGCAGCCCGCGAACAGCGGTCCACCGTCGCCGCCGCGGCCGCCTTGTGCGGGATGGACAGCGACACGCCACCGACTGTCGGCGAAGCGAGAAGGCAACGCAACGTTGCCGCAAGATGGCCCGCCGTGACGCGCAGGGGCACCATCACGGCGTCGACTTCATGCCGCGCAAACACAGCGTTAAAGACCTCCGGCGCACGCACCTGATCCACTGGATCGGCGATGCAATAAAAAATCCGGGTCGTGCCGGTGATTCTCATGATGTCCCCTTCGCTTCATAGCTGCGTTTCATAGCTGCGTTTCATAGCTTTATTCATCAAGCCAATGAAACCAAGGATAAGGATTGCGCTCGCGAACACGAAGCAATGTTTCCGCAATGTGCGCGATAATCGCTCACACATCACCATTGATCGTACGGAATGAGGGTTAATGCTTATGACCAAACGACCGCCGTTGGACAAGCGCGACTGGATCGCGGGACTTGAGAAAGGGTTAGCGGTGCTTGAGGCATTCGACAGTGAGCACGCCCGCATGACCCCCACGCAAGCAGCGGCCCGCACGGGCATGACCCGCACCGCGGCGCGTCGGCATTTGCTGACGCTGGAGAGTCTTGGTTATGTAGAAAGCGACGGAAAATTGTTCGGACTGACACCGCGTGTGCTGCGCGTTGGCTGGTCGTATTTCGATTCCGCACGATTGCCGAAACTGGTGCAGCCATACCTGCAGCAACTGAGTGCGACGCTTAACGAGTCGGTATATATCAGCGTGCTCGATGAATGGGAGCTGGTTTTCATTGCACGCAACGGAACCTCTCGTGTCATGACCACGGGCTTCGTGCTGGGCGCCCGGGTGCCTGCACCGCTGACGTCGCCCGGAGTAGTGCTGCTTGCCTACAAGCCCGACGAGGAAGCCGTTCATGAGTGGCTGAACACGACCGTGCTGACGCCATTTACACCTCATACGCTGACGAACACGGTGCGTCTTGCGGAGAAAATCCGGCAAGCCCGGGCCGATGGTTTTGCGGTCATCGAACAGCAATTGCAAGTGGGCGTGCGGGGCATTGCGGTGCCCATGAAGGACCGGCATGGCGAGGTTGTTGCCGCGCTAAGCACGAACATGCCGATGGGCAAGGAGACTACTGAGGCAGCGATTAACCGGGTAGTACATCACTTGCAGGAGACCGCGTTGGCGATGCTGAATGTGCTTTAGCGCGGTGGCTTTTTGCGCTCCGGCGCACGGCTCGGGGTTCCAGCCAGTGGCCTCGGTTCGTCACTCTGGCGGGGGTTCTGAGTGCGCTCGCGTCGTCGCCAGTACCATCGAAAGCCCGATGCAGCCCACAAACAGCGCCGACACAATCGCAATGCTCACCTGATAAGCGTGCGCATAGTCCGCGGCCGATGTCCCGGTCGACAGCACCGAAAAGAAGGCTCCGCTGATAGCGGTCGCGCCGAACGCCGAGCCGATCTGCAACATGGACGTGACCACACTCGATGCGAGTCCGGCTTGCGCCGGTCCGACCTCCCCTATCACGATCCGCACCACCGAAGGCAGCACAATGCCGTGCCCCATCCCGGCAAACAGCAGCCCGGTATAAAACAGCGGCCCCGGTTCAACCCCTCGAAATAGCGCGCCTCCAGACGTCGCAAACCCAACCGCGAGCAATGCAAAGCCAATGACGAGGATTCGGTTGCCGACTCTCCGCACAAGTAGCGGCGACAACAACGGTCCAAGAATAGAGCCGGCGCCAAACGGGAAAATCGCGATGCCCGCGGCAAGCGGCGAAAAACGCAAACCATTCTGCAGATAGATACCGTAAGTCAGGAAAAAAACGCTGTCGCAATAGAAGAAAAAAGCCAGCACCAACCCGATCGAAAATACAGGATTCCTGAATAGATCGAGGTCGACAAGCGGGTCCCCGCCTTTCAGCTTCAACCGGTATTCCACCAACAGAAACGCGGCAAAAACCGGCACACTCGCCGCCAGCGCAAGGAGCGTCCACGCAGGCCATCCTGCCTCCCGGCCCTGCGTCAATGGATAGATCACCAGTGCCATGAACACCGACAAAAGCACCAGGCCCACCGCATCGATACCGGCCCCTCGTGCCGGACGATTTTCCGGCACGAAGCGCCACGCGCCGATCAGCGCCAGACATCCGACGGGCAAGTTGATCAGGAAGATCGATTGCCAACCGAGCCCGAACGGCCGGAGCGTGATCAACGCCCCGCCGCCTATCTGTCCCACGACCGAGGCAAAGCCATAGATGAATCCGTACAGGCTCATGACTTTCGTCTGCTGCTCCTTCGGGAATACGGTCCGGATAGTGGCAAGGATCTGCGGCACCATGACTGAAGCCGACGCGCCCTGAAGCATTCTTCCGATCACCAGCACGGTGCCATTCGGCGCCACTGCACACAACGCCGACGACACGACAAACCCCGCCATGCCGAGCATGAATATCCGCTTGCGTCCAAACATGTCGCCCAGCCGCCCGCCCGTCACCAGAAAGACAGCGAACGCAGCGGTGTACACGGACACGATCAGTTGCAGCTCCGCCGAACTCGCATGCAGCCCCGAGCGAATGGCCGGCAGCGCAAGATTCACGATGAAGTAATCGAGCGGTGACAGGAATGCGCCCGTGAGCAGCACGAGTAAAGCCAACGCGCCCGACCGGGTCGACGCCGAATGCATGCGTACGGACGGGTCCTGCAAAACTCGGTCTGATTTCATGACTACCCAGTCAATAAATAGAGAAAAAAATTCAGCTCAATGCCCGCATGGCGACATCGACAGCCGCGGTCAGCCGCTCCTCTTCATGCACGACCTTACCGAGAACCCTCAAGCCCTGCGTCATGCATAGCAGAAAATCACCCACTGCTTTTTCATTCAACCCCGGATTGAAGACCCCTTCCGCCTGTCCGCGAATAACCGCTGCGGCGAGCAAGGTTGATATGCGCCGCATGATTGACTCTATCCGCAATGCCACGTCCGGGTCGCTGGGCACCATCTCAAGCGCGGTATTCGTAATGAAACAGCCAGGTATGCCGGTCAGCGCGGAAACCACCCGCGTATGGTGAAGCAACGCTTCACGCAACGCTTCGTGTGGAGGAAGACCCGAATTCAGCCGCTCGGATAACTTCGCTACCGCTCCTTCGGCGTAGTGATCCAGCGCGACGAGCAGCATGCCGCGCTTGTCGCCAAAAGCGCCGTAAAGACTACCGCGCAGCAGACCCGTTGCCTCGGTAAGATCGTCCAGCGAGGTCGAGTGATAGCCACGCTCCCAAAACACGCGAGCTGCCGCCTCGGACACGGAGGCCACGTCGAACTCACGCGGTCTGCCGCGCTGCATGGCCGAAGCCGTCTTTTTCGGACTGGAATAGGAACTCATGGATTGAGTTTATGACTACGCAGTCAATAAATCAAGCATCCATTCTTTGCGCTACTCAATGCGGTTGGCACGAAACCGGATAGAACCACATGGTTTTGATAACCTCTGCCGGTCCTTGGCGCCCGATACTGCTTTCATCGTGCAGGGTGTTCGCTGTTACAGCTCTTTCAACCACACAACAATGAACCTCCGACACCTGCAGGCCTTTGTCGTCCTTGCGGAAGAACTCAACTTCAGCCGCGCGGCGGAGCGGCTGCACGTCGCGCAACCGGCGCTAAGCCAGCAGATCCGCGCACTCGAGGCACGCATGGGCACGCAGTTGGTGGACCGCGGCAGCCGGCCGCTGAGACTCACGGAGGCGGGGAGCTATCTGTGTATCGAGGCGCGCCAGATCCTCGCTTCCTTCGATCAGGCTGCGCTGGGTACCCGCGAGATCGGCCTGGGCATGCGTGGCTGGCTCGGCATCGGCTTTACCCGTTCAGCGATGTACAGCGTATTGCCGCCTGCACTGAAGTCGTTTCATCGGGATTACCCCAAGGTCGAGCTGAAGCTCTTCGAAATGCTCACTGAAGAGCAAGCTGATGCACTACATGAGACGCGCATTCACATCGGCATCGGACGGCAGGTTCCTCCCATAGCGGGATGCACCACGTTGCCGCTGCTGCGCGAACGCCTGATGGCCGTGCTCCCGTTGGACCATCCGCTTGCGGCCGAAAAGAAAGTACGGATCACGCAGCTTGGCAACACGCCCCTGGTGCTCTACCCAAAGCACCCAAATGCGCAGTTCTCGCGTTTCGTTGAATCGCTTTATCGCAATGCTGGGATCACGCCGCACATCGCGCATCAGGCTTACGAGATCCAGACCGCTATTGCGCTGGTTGCGGCGGGACTGGGTGTGACTTTCGTGGGCGAATCAGTCGCGCGGCACGGACGCTCCGACGTGGTGTACCGGCGCCTGAGCGGTCCGCTGGCATCACAGACCACGACGCTTTCGGCAAGCTTTCGCAGCGACGACAACTCGCCTCATCTGCGCGCCTTTCTTACCTGCTTATCGCCCATGGGGAAAGACTTGCCGCAAGATCCGGCAGAACTATAAGAAAATTATTATAAAAGGATAAAAACACGGTCTTGGACGTGCGGCACAGCGGTTCGTACCATGACTCGTCGAATCATGGGTTTGCAGGAACGCGGTCATCCCAAACGCACTTGCGCAGACGCTCGCCATTTTTTATAGCATGCGCCATCGCTATGTAATTCAACCGTAAGTACGTGCACCGCGCCAGATCGTCCGGCGTCGGAATAATGGCTTTCGGATAACACCGTCTATCACCCACTTTCGGTTTGCCGCCGTGAAATCGCTCCCTCGTTTCTTTGCTTGCGGGTTCCTGTCACTTTTTGATCGGCATCATCCCGGTCCGTTAGCGATGCTAAACGACCGTCGAATGATGGTATTGGGTGTATCGGCTGCCGTCTGAGAGTGATTCACGGCTGGTCGAACGCGTAAGCACACACCGCTGCTGATCGGCACCCGGATCATCGTGGAATCATCGTAGCAACAGCACACCACAACGACGCCCGACCCTACGGGCGCTCTACTGCAGGAGACATTGATGACCGATCCGATCGAAAGTGCAACCATGCGGCGAGTCTACGGCCGCCTGATGCCGTTGCTCTTCGCCATGATGTTCTTCAACTATCTTGACCGAATAAACATCGGTTTTGCCGCGCTCGACATGAACAAGCAGCTCGGCTTCAGCCCAGCTGTGTTCGGCTTCGCCGGAAGCATTTTCTTCTTCGGCTACATGCTTCTTGAAGTACCCAGCAACCTGCTGCTCCATCGCGTTGGCGCCCGGCGCTGGATCGCCCGCATCCTGCTGACGTGGGGGGCGGTTGCCGCCGCGACTGCCTTCGTGTCCAGCGAGTACAGCTTCTATGTACTGCGCTTCCTGCTGGGCGTAATGGAGGCCGGGTTTCTTCCCGGCGTGGCCGTATACCTGACAAAGTGGTTCCCGCAGCGTTATCGTGCGCGTGCGGTGGGGGGGTACATCATCGCCGGCTCGTTCTCCGCGGTGCTCGGCGGCCCGATCTCAACGGCGCTCATGACCTATGCTAATGGGCCGCTCGGTCTGCAGGGATGGCAATGGATGTTCATCATGGAAGGTGTCCCGGCCATGCTCCTTGGTCTCCTGACGCTGCGCCTGATGACCGAGCGCCCTGCTGACGCCGCGTGGCTTACCGACGCGCAAAAGCAGTGGCTCGAATCCACGCTGGCGAAAGAACGCGAGGCCCTGGGCGCCGACAAGCATTTTCCGATGCTGCGCGTAGCCAGCGACATCCGCGTATGGAGCCTCGCGTGTTTGTTCGGCTGCGCGCTCGTGGGTGTCTACGGCCTGTTCCTGTGGTTGCCGCAGATCGTCAAGAGCCTGGGCAACCTGAGCAACCTCGAGGTGGGTTTCTTGTCCGCCGCCCCGCCGCTTCTCGGTGTCCTCGGCACGCTGGTAATCAGCCGTAGTTCCGACCGGACCGGCGACCGGAAAAAGCATCTCGCGTTCGTGTACGGAATGAGCGCGCTCGCTATTGCGGGCAGCGCCTATGCGCCGAATCCGGTGATCGCCTATGCGCTCCTGTGCGTGACGGGGCTTTTCATCTATGCCGGCAACCCGCTGTTCTGGAGCCTCGCGTCTTCGTTCAGGACCGGCGCTGCCGGCGCCGCGACCATCGCGCTCATCAACACCGTCGCCCAGTTCGGCGGGCTCGTCGGCCCGTGGAGCATCGGGCTCGTGCGCAGCGCCACGGGCAACTTCAAGCTGGCGCTCCTGACCATAGCGGCCTTCCTGGTGGTGGCAACCATTATCGCGCTGGTCATGCGGGTCACACCTTCGGAAGACGAGATCGACGCACTGCCGGCCGGCGACTCCCGTGCCGGCCACCTTCACTGAACCTTGATCTGGAAACCGCAATGATCATCGACTGTCATGGTCACTACACGACCTCCCCGCGCGAGCATGAAGCCTGGCGCGCCGCCCAGATAGCGGCGCTAAAAGACGGTACATCCCCCCCGCCGCGTCCCGTCATTACGGACGAGCAGATTCGCGACAGCATCGAATCAGGGCAGTTGCGCATTCAACGGGAACGCGGCACGGATCTCACGATCTTTTCACCACGGGCTGCCGGCATGGGTCATCACCTGGCCGGCGCCGATGCCAACGCGCACTGGTCGCAGGAAAGCAATGACCTGGTTCATCGCGTTTGCCAGATGTTTCCGCGCAACTTCGTGGGTGTCTGCCAGTTGCCGCAAGCGCCTGGGGTATCGCCCGAGAATTGCATTCCCGAATTGCGCCGCTGTGTCGAGCAGCTTGGCTTCATAGGCTGCAATCTCAACCCGGACCCATCGGGTGGTTACTGGACCGGGCCGCCGCTGACGGATCGCTCGTGGTATCCGCTCTACGAAACCATGGTCGAGCTGAACGTGCCGGCCATGATCCACGTGTCATCGTCGTGCAACCCCAACTTCCATGCGACCGGCGCGCATTACATCAACGGCGACACCTCGGCGTTCATGCAATTGCTCACCGCTGACCTGTTCGCCGATTTCCCCGACTTGCGTTTCATCATTCCCCACGGCGGGGGCGCCGTGCCTTATCACTGGGGGCGTTATCGCGGGCTCGCTCAGGACATGAAGCGGCCTTTGCTCAAGGACTATCTGCTCAAGAACGTGTTCTTCGATACCTGCGTGTACCACCAGCCCGGCACTGACCTGCTGGCGAAAGTAATCCCCGTCGAGAACATCCTGTTTGCATCGGAGACCATAGGCGCGGTCCAGGGCATCGACCCCGAGACCGGTCACTACTACGACGATACCCGTCGTTATATTGACGCGATTCCCTGGCTCACGCCGGCCGATCGCCAGCGCATCTATGAAGACAACGCGCATGCGGTGTATGGACGTTTATCAAAGCAACTTAATAATCAGCTTTCCTAAAGGAGATGATCGTGACGAATCCACCCGGATGGCGCCGTTATGCGTCGGCCACGCAAGCCAGCCCCGACACACTGGAGACACTGCGCGGCCTCGCTGTCTCGCTGCTCAGCGACAACATGGCGCGTGTCAGCGGGACGGTCGGACTCGTGCCGTATCACCGCCCCAGACGCATGGCCGGAACAGCCGTGACCGTGCGCACCCGCCCCGGCGACAACCTCGCCATTCATCGCGCATTCGATTTTTGCA
Organism: Caballeronia sp. SBC1; assembly: GCF_011493005.1. Classification (NCBI taxonomy): domain Bacteria; kingdom Pseudomonadati; phylum Pseudomonadota; class Betaproteobacteria; order Burkholderiales; family Burkholderiaceae; genus Caballeronia; species Caballeronia sp. SBC1. The sequence continues at coordinate 681,311 of NZ_CP049158.1, read as the reverse complement.
GGCCCGGCGACGTGCTGGTGATAGACGGAGGCGGTGACGTTACGCAGGCGCTGATGGGCGAAATCATGGCGACCTACGCCGAAAGCCTCGGCGTGCAGGGTCTGGTAATCGACGGCGCAATCCGTGACGTGGGCGCCATTCGCGAACACGACTTCCCGGTCTATGCACGTGGCGCCACGCATCGCGGCCCTTATAAGAACGGTCCGGGCGAGGTCAATGTGACGGTCACCGTCGGCGGCATGGTAGTGCAGCCCGGCGACATCGTAGTAGGCGATGAAGATGGCGTCCTCGCAATAGCGCCCGCAGACGTGGCGGCGGTCATCGAAGGGGCGAAGCGGCAAGCGGACAAGGAAGCGGCTGCGTTACGTTCCATTGCCGAGGGGCGCTTTGATCGCGAATGGATCGGTCCGCAGGAAACGAAGATGATGGGAGGCTAGAGTCGATTGGCTTCATTGCGACTGCGGCGGCAAGGTCTGGAGAAACTCCGCGAGATAGTTTTTCCAGACATCGGGATGCGCAATGGTCTCGTTCCCGTAAGAGTGTTCGCTCTCCGGCATCTCGACAAAGCGCCCATGCGGTACACGCGGCACAAGACGCTGCATGATGCCGAGATCGGTCGGGTTCAGCAGGTCGTCGGAGAAATTGAGGGCGAACAGCGGTGCCTTGATTGCCCCAAGCGCCGCTTCCGGGTTGTAGTCCCACGACGATTCGAACCAGTACATCACGTCGTTGGCGTCGTATTGGCGACCGCTGTAGACGGCGGCGTCATAGGACCATCGTGAAGTACCGGGCGTAGGCGATAACGCCTGCATGCGCGCGGGGTTCTTTGTGATCAGCGTAAAAACCGGCATGGCGCGTAACCATTGAATTGGCTGGCGCAAATAGTTGCCGTCGTTCCAGTCCGGGTCCCGCCGGATAGAGTCGATAATCATTTGCCGCCAGAAACCGTTGCGTCCGGTGAGCGCGACCGGCTGGCTCGCGATCGGCATGAGACCATCCATCATGTCCGGATAGCGTTCGCCCCATAGCCACGTCTGCATGCCGCCCATCGACGTACCGAGCACCAGGCGCAAATGGTCGATGCCCAGTCCTTTCGTGACGAGCAGGTACTGCGCCTGAACGATGTCGTTGTATCCGTACTCGGGGAACTTCGCCCGCAGACCGTCGCTGGGTTTGCTTGATCCGCCGCGTCCAAGCCCATCCGGAATGATGATGAAATAACGACTGGCATCGAGCGGCTGGCCGGGACCAAACAGTTCCTGGTGCATGGCCGCCGTGAGGAACGCGCGGCCGGTGTCGGTCGTACCGTGCAGCAGCAAGACAACGTTGGTGAAGTGTCCGTTGCCATCGCAGCGGGGTACGCCGAGCGTGACGTAGTGGAGCTTGACCTGGGGCAGCGAAGAGCCGTCTTCGAAGTGGAAGCCGGTGGCAACGAAGTCGCCGGATTGCTCGTATAACGGCGGCTGTTGCGCGCCGGCATGAGGAGCGAAACACGCCAGTGAGAGGGAGAGCGCGAGCAGGAGGGAGCGCATGGTCTCCTCGCTTGGTTGAGGTTTGACCTTTTAGTTTAGGCCGATCCTCGGCGGCTTATGCGTATTTCGCTGCCCGGACGCCAACCCGGACACGCGCTAAACCACTCAGGCGCGCCCCACCCCGTTACGCAGTCGCCGCAATGTCTCCGACGGTAATTCACCAAACTGCTCGCGATAGTCGTTGGAGAAATGGCCGAAGTGCCAGAAACCCCAACGGGTCGCCGCGTCGGTGACCGAACCGGCATGCAGCAGGTCCTTACGAACGCGATCGAGCCGGACAGCACGCAGGTACGACGCCGGATTGGTACCGAGAATTTCATCGAATGCATACTGAACCGTGCGCCGGCTGACACCCAGCCGCAAGCATAGGTCTGCAACTGACAGCGGGCAATCCGCCGACGCTTCCACCAACTCACGCACGGCGCCCACCAATTTCCAGTTGCGTGACGGTCCGGTACGCGTGTCGGCGTCGCCGACATCGAGCAGCAAGTCAGATAGCCCCACGATCACCGACCGTTCAAAGCTTGCGCACACGCTCGCGTCGGCGAGTGTCGAGGGTGTGGACGTGACCGTGTCCAGCAACCGCGCCAGCATGCTCCTGAACGCCTGCAACCGGGCAGGGTCGGCATTGAGCACCCCGGGCTGATTGCCGAGCGCCTGCTGGACGTTATCCATCGCCAGGCGAAGCAGCGGGTCGGACAGTTCCAGCGGTGCTATCTCCAGATTCACGACCACATGTTTGTCGGGCGATAAAAACTCGAACCCTCCGGGCCCGGAGAAGACATGCAGCCCGTCAAGATGACTCACCTGTCCGCATAACAACGCGTGGCCTTCGAGCTGGAACGGAATGCCGACGGCGATCCGTGATCCATCGACGCAACCGCGCTGGTACACCGTCCGGTTCATGCGCTCGACCAGGATGCGCACCGCGCCCGCGCGCACGGAACTGACCGAGCCGTCGAAAGCGCCCCGCGAGATCTGGCAGTAGGTCTGGTTCCAGCTTTCGAGCAGCCGGGCCTGCTCGTCAATGCTCCGGCAGCAATGGATATCGACGGCCGGACGCACCGGTTGGACCGTTTGCATAAAAACTCCTTGGCGGACGGTACGCGTCAAAAAAGTGTAAACGACCAAAAAGCGACCAAAAATCCCTGCCGCTCATTCTGCCCCTTCCGGCCCTCGCCGAGCGCCACGGTAAGCGCCGCGCGTGGCCGCGCCCATCGCTGAAAACCCTGCCCGATGGACCTTTGACCTCTTCATGACGTCATTTGCAATTTTTTTGGGGCCTATCCCGTTGCATTGCCAATTTCGGATAGTGCGTAAATTGTGTCGCGCCTAGCCTAAATAAAGGATAAACAACGAGAGGTCAGGAATGGGCAAATCCGAGTCTGTTGGCGGAAAACTCGCGGGCAAGATTGCGATCGTGTCGGGCGGGGCCACCGGCTGCGGTGGCGCCGCCTCCGTGCTGTTCGCGAGGGAGGGCGCGCAGGTCGCGGTCGTCGATATCAACGCGGATGCCGGCACGCAGGTCGTGGCGCAAATTCGCGAGAACGGCGGCGTGGCGCAGTTCTTCAAGGCGGATGTCGCGAAGACCGATCAGGTAGAAGCCGCCGTGGCACGGATCGCCGAGCGCTTCGGCACGATCGACGTGCTGTTCAATCACGCGGGCAGCATCGTCGTCAAACCGTTCCTCGATACCACCGACGAAGACTACCAGTGGCTCATGGATGTGAACGTCAAGAGCATGTTCACGATGACCCGCGCCGTGCTGCCGCATATGCTTGGGGCCGGCGGCGGATCGATTGTCTGCACGGCGTCGATCTCGTCGACGGCGGCCACGCCGCTCGAGGTGCTGTATTGCACGACCAAGGGCGCTTGCGCGATGTTCGCGCGGGCGATTGCCGTGGAGTATCGCGAACGTGGAATTCGCTGCAATGCGGTGTGCCCGGGGTTCATCGATACCCCGCACGGGCAGCGTGAAATCGCCGCGCTGGCGCAATACGGTTTCGACGCGAGCGAGGCGGCGCTCTCGCTTCAGCAGGGCCGTCTTTGTGCGCCCGAGGAAGTAGCCAAGGCGGCGCTTTTCCTCGCCAGCGACGACGCCAGTTTCATCAACGGCGCGCATCTCTATGTAGATAACTGCTTTACCGCTGCGTGATTACCGCCGCGTGAGTTCGTGGCTCCGACCAACGCCTACCCAGCAGCTTCAGCCATAAGGATCGACCATCATGGACATCAATACGGCAGTTCCGCCGCCAGAGAGCGCGGATAGCGACGTTTCATTGCTGCACAAAATGGGGTATGCGCAAGAGCTCTCCCGCCGCATGGGTGCGTTCTCCAACTTCGCCGTATCGTTCTCGCTCATCTGCATCCTGTCCGGCGGAATCACCTCGTTCCAGCTCGGACTCAGCGCGGCCGGCGGTGCATCGATCGGACTGGGCTGGCCGCTCGGCTCCGTCTTCGCGCTGGTGGTCGCGGCCGCGATGGCGCAGATCGCCTCGTCTTATCCGACGGCCGGTGGCCTGTATCACTGGAGCTCGATCCTGGGCGGCAAGACCTGGGGCTGGCTCACCGCGTGGTTCAATCTGCTGGGACTCGTGTTCGTGGTTGCCGCCATCAACTTCGGTACATGGGACCCGTTCTTTCGCACCCTCATCGCACCGTTGTTCGGCGTCAAGCCCGAGTCGCTCGGCTGGTGGGATCAGACCATATTTCTGACGTTGATCACCGCGTCACAGGCTTTCCTGAATCACCGTGGTATCCGCATAGCAAGCAAGATCACCGATGTGTCGGGCTATCTGATCTTTGTCGTGACGGTGATCCTGGTTGCTTCGCTAGTGATCTATTCCCCAGTCAAGGTGGATTTTTCGCGGCTCGTCACCTTCAAGAATTTCACCGGCGTGGACGGCGGACAATGGCCCGCGCAAACCATGGCGATGGCGTTCCTCTCGGGGCTGCTGCTGACCGCCTATACGATCACCGGTTTCGATGCTTCCGCGCACACGTCCGAGGAAACGCACGATGCAGCGCGCAACGTGCCGCGTGGGATCGTCAAGTCCGTGCTGTGGTCGACCTTGTTCGGGTATGTGCTGGTCTGCTCGTTCGTGCTCGTAATGCCGGACATTGGCGCGGCGATCAAGCAGGGCACCGGATTCTTTGAAGCAATCCTCGCGCCGATTCCAGGACCGCTGCGGATTGTGATCGAGTTGCTGCTGTTTTTTATCAACTACGTGTGCGGACTCGCCGCGGTGACATCGACATCGCGAATGATGTTTGCGTTCGCACGTGACGGTGGCCTGCCTGGGTCGAAGTTCCTGCGCAAGGTCAATGCGCACCGGACGCCGGGCATTGCGATCTGGGTATCGGCGGTGCTGGCCATTGTCATCACGTTATATGGCGATGCCTTCTCGGTGTTGAGCGCAGGCAGCGCGGTGTTTCTGTTCATCTCGTACGCCATGCCGGTAGCCGCCGGAATCTTCGCCGAAGGCAAGACGTGGACCGAGAAAGGACCCTTCCAGTTGGGAATGTGGTCGAAGCCTTTTGCTGTCGCGGCGGTTATCGGTGCGTTGATTCTGGCTTACGTCGGCATCCAGCCGCCGAATGAAAAAGTGATTTATGTGATTGTCGGTTTGCTCGCGGTGCTGATGCTGATCTGGTACGGCGCAGGCGTGCGCAAGAGTTTTGCCGGGCCGCCAGTAGGCAATCTGTCAAAGGAACGGCGGGAGAAAATTGTCGGGCTAGAAGCGCGGTTGGAGGAGAACGTGGAGTAGGTTGTCGCTTGGCGCCGGTGAACGGAGTGAGGTTCTACCGGTGCCAAGCGAATCACTTGCTCCGCCGCCGCTCGAACGAGTCGATAAACAAAGCGTTATCCGTGGTGCTGCCAACGCTCACTCGCATGCAGGTTTCATAACCTGGCTCGCGCCACGGCTTCACAATCACCCCATCCTCCAGCATCTTCCCAGCGAGTTTGGCCGCGTCCTCTCCGCAATCAAAGAACAGGAAATTCGCGCGCGAACGCGCCGGATTCACACCCAGCCCGATCAACGCAGCGCTCATCCATTCACGACCGGAGCGAGCATCCGCAACACTAGCCGCAACATGCGCCTGATCGCCAAACGCCACCGTCGCAGCCTGCTGCGCGATCTGGTTGATATTGAATGGCGTACGCACGCGGTTCATCAGCCCGGCGAGTTCCGGCGCCGACGCCACGCCGTATCCCACCCGCAACGCCGCCAATCCATAAGCCTTCGAAAAAGTGCGCAGCAAGAGCCACGGCAAACCTGATTCACACAGCACAGCAAGACTGTCCGGGTAACCGTCTTCATTGGACGCGTATTCGAAATAGGCCTCGTCCCACAGCACCAGCGTCTCCGGCGACACCGCGCTCAATAGCCGACGCATTTCAGCGGCGTCCATCGCGCATCCAACCGGATTACTAGGATTACTAATAATCAACATACGCGTACGCGGCGAAATGGCGGCAATCAGCGCATCGACATCGAATTCGAAGTCCGCACGCATCGGCACGGTGAACACCTTCGCGCCAACACTCTGGGGATAGATGATGTGCAAGCCGAACGACGGGATCACGGTAATCACTTCGTCACCGGGCGCAAGGAACGTGTGGGCTGCAATGGCAAGCAAGTCCTCGGATCCATTACCGAACAGCAATTGCTCCTGATCAACTGCGAGCCGTTCAGTAATCAGCGCGCGCAACGCGCTGCATGAAGGATCGGGATAAAGCGCGAGCGTGCCGGCCGTGGTGGACTGGGCAAGATGCGCAAGCACGGCCGCGCTTGCGCCACGTGGATTTTCATTGCTGCCGAGCTTCGCGACATGCGAGACGCCATAACGTGCCCGCACAAATTCCCCCGATAACCCCGCGTTGTATGCAGGCAGGCCGCGCACTTCTGCACGGAGGCTTTCTATAAAAGCAGTCACGCTCATTGAGTTCCTTGTTGGTTTCGAGCGTCTTGATCGCCCGCGGCAGGCAGCACCTTGCCGGGATTGAGAATGCCGTGCGGATCGAGGGCGTGCTTGATCGCCTGCATGCAAGCAAGCTCGGCGGGACTGCGCGAGTAGCCCAGGAATGGCCGCTTGAGCACACCAATGCCGTGTTCCGCCGATATAGACCCGCTATAGTCGCGAACCATGCCATATAGCGCATGGTCGACCTCTTCTACCGTCACGCCGGGAATCGAACGTGCATCAAGCGTGACATGCAGGTTCGAGTCACCGATATGGCCGAAGTACAAGCCGTAGTGCGTCGGCCAGCGTGCAGCGAAGTCCTTGCGGCAGGCATCGACGAAATGACCGATCTCGCCAATGGGCAAGCTCACATCGAAATTGATCGGCTCGATCTTCACCGGCAACTCAGCCGTCGCCTCGCGAATCGCCCACAACGCCTGAGTCTCCGCTTGCGACTGTGCGACAACCGCATCAATCACGACGCCCGCTTCAAGCTGTGCGTTAAGCGCCGCGGCAAAACGTTCGCCGTGATCGTCGGAGAAGCCAGCCTGTTCGATCAATGCATAGAGTGGATACGGCTGGCCAAGCGGCGATTGCCGCGAGCTTGTCAGCGCGACACCAAAGTCGTAGAACTCCGGCCACATGATTTCGAACGCGCCGATTTCATCGCCGAAAGTCGCTTGCAACGAGCGCAGCAACGCGACCGCACCGTCGTAATCATTCAGCGCACACAACGCTGTATTGCGCGCGGCGCGGCGTGGTTTCAAACGCAATACCGCGCGCGTGATCACCCCGAGCGTTCCCTCCGAACCGATGAACAGGTTGCGCAGGTCGTACCCCGTATTGTTCTTGACCATCTTGTTCATCGAACTGAGCACGCTGCCGTCGGCGAGCACGGCTTCGAGTCCGAGCACCTGGTCGCGGGCCGTGCCGGACTGCAGTACGCGCACGCCGCCCGCGTTCGTAGCAAGGTTGCCGCCGATCTGACACGAGCCCCGCGCACCAAGATCCAGCGCAAATTCAAAACCCGCTTCCTGCGCGGCGTCCTGCACGGTTTGCAATGTCGTGCCGGCCAGCACCGTCATGGTCGCGGCCGCACGATCAACCTCTTCGATGCCCACCAGCCGTTCGAGCGACAGGCAGATATCGGCGCCGGAAGGAATGGCACCGCCCGCGAGTCCAGTCATGCCACCCTGCGGGACAACGCTCTGACGTGCCTCGTTGCACAAGCGCAGAACGGTTGCGACTTCGTCGGTTGAACGCGGCAGGACGACCGCTAACGGTGGCACCGGCGAGCGGCCACTCCAGTCGCCGAGATAACGCGGTTCGATGGCATCACCGAACCGCACGGACCCTGCGCCAAGCGCATCAATCAACGTTTGTACTATTACTTTCATTGTTTGCTCAGCCATTCGCGCGCTTCTTTCTATAACCCATGGAATCGTTGATCCTCCCCAGGATGTAGTCGCCCGCAGCCACCGGTTCATACAATGGCTGCACGCCCTCAAGACCCAGATCGCGCGGGTCCACGCTTGCGCCATAAGTCGGATCGTAGAAGGTCGCGATCGAATACCGTTCTTGGCCGGAGCGATTGATCACGCGATGCAGCGTCGAACGAAAACGATCATTCGACCAGCGTGCCAGCAGGTCACCCACGTTCACCACCAGCGTTCCCGGAATGGGCGGCGCGTCAATCCAGCTATCGGTTGCAAGCTCCTTCACCTGCAAACCGCCCACGTTATCCTGCCATAGCAACGTGATGCACCCGTAGTCCGTATGCGGCGCCACACCGAACTGATCTGCGTCCGACTTGGGCGCTTGCGGCGGGTAATAGACCATCTGTGTGCGCTGCATGCGCTTCGTGTATTTGCTGACGAAAAACATTTCGTCGATATCCAGGCTCACCGCCACCGCGCGCAACAAATCCGCGCCGCATGCGCCGATCGCTTCGTAATACGTATAAAGTGCCGGTTGCAGCGACGGCATGAAGTCGGGCCAATTGTTCGGGCCGCGCAGTGCTTCGCCAGCAAGCACGCTCGGATCGTCTTCCGGCAACTCCAGGCCGATGCTGAAAAATTCCTTGTAGTCGGGCTTGGTGGCCTGATACATGACGGCATCGCCTAGCGCATTAAAGCCGCGATGCCGATGATTCACCGCAACACGCCGCTTCACCTCTACCGGATAAGCGAAGAATTCGCGCGCCGCTTTCACCGCGCCTTCGAGCACATCGGTCGGCACACCATGATTGCTGATGTAGAAGAACCCTATGCTCGTGCAGGCGTCGCGGATCGCGGCGGCAGCTTCGCGCAAGCCGGCGGGATCCAACACACGAACGGCCGCCAGATCGACGACGGGGATGTGAGAAGTCGAGGTCATCCAGGTTGCTCCGAAGTTTCATCGCCGTCTATACCGTGCGGCCCGAACGAGCCTCTGCACGTTTCCGACGGGCATCATGCCGGACCGGCACTAGACGCCCGGTCGACCCAAAAATGGTTTCACTGCGCGCCACCATGCAATGCCTGCATGGGACTCGTCATGACTGACGTTCCGTTGCCTCGACCCAGCCGCAAGCATCTGCGGATAAGCCATGAACACCTGCGGGAATCCAGATCAAGTGTCTGTATATACCGCCAATTAGCCGAGCGCAACCCTGCGTTTTCGCGAAGTCCGTCAGCCTTTAAATCTCGTGGTGCGAAGTATTTTTGACACGCTTGGCAACGTAAATTGACGGTATATACTGAATCGCACCATACGCAGGTCGGCGCACCGGTTCGCACCTTTGCCCAAGCCGGGTGCACTTTTAACCAGGGGAGTTCAACAATGAATTTTTTCTCGAAGTGGAAGGGTCGTCTGCTCGTGGCCGCGCTGGTCGCGACAGCGGTTTCGGCCCACGCGGAAGACCAGTTGGCGAAGGTCAAGAAGGCTGGCGAACTGGTGGTCGGAACCGAGATGCAGTTCGCACCGTTCGACTTCCTGGAAAACGGTCAGCAACAAGGCTTTAATAAAGACTTTTTCGCCGAGCTGTCGAAAGATCTGGGTGTGAAGGTGCGCTCCATTGACCTGCCTTGGCCGAGCGTGCTGCCGGGCCTGGAAGCCGGCAAGTTCGATATTGTCAGCGGTCCAGTGACCATCACCAAGGCTCGCATGGAACGCTATGAGTTCACCCTTCCTATTGCCGACGGCACGGTTGCGTTGCTCAAACGTGCCAACGACACCAGCATCAAGACGAACGCCGACGTCGCCGGCAAAGCAGTTGGCGGCGGCAAGGGTTCGGCGCAGCTCGATCAGTTGAAGCAGTACGTTGCCACGCTGCCGGGCAAGACGAGCGTGCGTGAATACATTGACAACAACCAGGCCTATGCGGACCTTGCCGCCGGGCGGATTGTTGCTGTGGGCAACTCGCTGCCGAACATCGCGTATGTAGCACGCCAGCGTCCAGATACCTTCGCGGTCGTTCAACCGCCGTTCGGCACGAAGGTGTACTTCGGTTATCTCGGCCGCAAGGACGCGGACAGCAAGCCGCTTATTGACGCGATCGATCAGGCAATCGTCAAGATGCACAACGATGGCCGTCTCGCGGCGCTGCAGAAAAAGTGGTTCGGCGTAACCATGGACACGCCCACCACCATGCCGTCGCCCAACTATTGAACCATTGATGCCCCGCAAGGCGCTTTAGCGCCTTGCTCCTTGCCGGACAGCCCATGTTCAGCCTTCACGCGTTGCTCGATGCCCTTCCCTATCTGATCAAGGCCGCGCAAGCCACGGTCCTGATTTCGCTCGTGGGCCTGGTGGTCGGCTTCATTGTTGCGATCGCCGTCTGCAGCGCCCGGCTCTCGAAGAACCCCTTCGTTTCGAAGCTGGGCGGCGCATATGTCGGCTTCTTTCGCGGTGTGCCGTTGCTTGTGCAGCTTCTGCTGACCTACTATTTCCTGCCCTTCATCGGCATCAACGTGCCGCCGCTCGTGGCCGCCGCTGCCGCTGTTTCGCTGTGTGAAGCCGCCTATCTCGCCGAGATCCTGCGGGGCGGATTTATTGGCATTCCGCATGGACAGCTCGAAGCGGCACAGTTGCTTGGTCTATCGCGGCTGCATGCCGTGTTGCGCATCCAGGTGCCTCAGGCGCTGCGCACAACAATGCCCTCGCTAGTCAATGAGATGGTGATGCTGGTGAAAGCGTCGTCGCTGATCTCAGTGGTTGGTGTTGCCGATATCACACGCACGGCGCAGAACATTGCCGCCAGCACGTATCGGCCGTTGGAGGCGTATGTTGCCGCCGGGCTGGTGTACCTGGTCATCAACGGGGCGTTGTCGCTGGCCGGGCATCGCGCAGAACGCCGCATGGAACGGGCATAAGCAGGCAACCTCATGGCCATTCAATTCGACCCCACGGTTCTTACCGACTCCCTGCCCGCCCTCGCCGAAGGGTTTGCGACGACCATTGGTGTGTGGATGGGCGGCGTGTTGATCGGCATGGCGATCGGTTTCGCCATCGCCCTGCTGCAAATTTTCTGCGGCAAATGGGTACGCGGATTCTTGCGCGCTTACATAGAGGTGTTCCGGGGAACGCCGTTTCTCGTGCAGCTTTTCGTGCTGTATTACGGTGGCCCTTCGCTTGGGCTTTCGCTTGAACCGCTGACGGCCGGCATTGTCGGACTGGGGCTTTATGGCAGCGCGTATTTTGCCGAGGCATTCCGCTCTGGTTTTACATCAGTGCCACGCGGCCACATAGAAGCCGCGGAATGCCTTGGCTTCACGCGGCTGCAAGTCATCATGCGAGTACAGTTGCCGCAGATGCTCGTCATCATCGTGCCGGCGCTGACCAACCTGATCATTGTGCTGAGCAAGGAAACCGCGGTGCTGTCGGTCGTCACCGTGCCGGAGCTGACGTTCGTGCTGACCGGTATCGGCTCGGAGCGGTTTGCGTTCGTCGAAACCTTGCTCGCGCTGTGCGTGTGTTATCTCGTGCTCGTGGAAGTGGCGTCGCGAGCCGGACAGTGGGTCGAGATCCGCGTAGGCCGCTTCCTCACGCGGTGAACGCGCGTTGGTTCCAATCAACCTGAGCGCTGGATAATGAGGAAAGCGTCATGAAGAAACCGAATGCTGGCAACACGCTTTCACCCACCGAATATCTTGTCGATGCCCGGCATGTCGGCAAGCATTTCGGCGCGCTGAAAGTGCTCGATGACGTCTCGCTAGCCGTGCGAAAGTCGGAGGTGACCTGCATCATCGGACCGTCGGGTTCGGGGAAAAGCACCTTGCTGCGCTCGCTTGCGTTCCTCGAGGAATACAGCGAAGGCGAGATCTATATCGAAGGCGAATTGATCGGGTATGTCACCGATCGCAACGGCCGGCGCGTACGGGCGCCGCAAGCCGAGATCAACCGCGTGCGGCGCAACGTGGGCATGGTGTTCCAGCAGTTCAACCTGTGGCCGCACATGACGGCCGTTGAAAACGTGGCCGAGGCGCTGGTGCGCGTGCGCAAGCTTCCCAAGGCCGAGGCTCGCAAGCGGGCGCTCGCCATGCTCGACAAGGTCGGCCTCGCCGACCGCGCGGAGAATCATCCGGCGCGGCTCTCTGGGGGCCAACAGCAACGCGTGGCCATTGCGCGCGCTCTAGCCATGGAGCCGCACATCATGCTGTTCGACGAACCCACTTCCGCACTCGATCCCGAGCTGGTTGGTGAAGTGCTACAAGTGATGAAGAACCTCGCGAACGACGGCATGACGATGGTGATCGTCACGCATGAAATGGGCTTCGCCGCGCAGGTCGCGGATACAGTCGTCTTCATCGATCATGGCAAAATTGAGGCGCGAGGATCGCCCGAGGACGTGTTTCACGACGCTCAGCAGCCAAGACTTAAACAGTTTCTGCAGAACTATCTCGACCGGAATGCGTTCTGGGCGCGACGTGAGGAACCCAAAGCCAGCGCGGTCCCGGTGGCGACCGAACCAGCGGGATATCACGGAACATGAGCGAAAACTGAGCCATACCTAAGCTATACCTGAGCGAGACATGAATACAACCAGCCTTTCGAACACGGCATCCACCACCGCGCCGCTCGCACGCTACGAGCGTGTGAAGGAACATATCCGCACACGCATTCTCTCCGGCGAATGGCGGCCAGGCGACCGGATTCCATCGGAGATGACTCTCGTCGGCGAGCTTGGCGTGTCGCGCATGACGATCAACCGCGCGCTGCGCGAACTCACGGAGCAAGGCGTGCTGACGCGCTTCTCGGGCGTGGGGACATTTATCGCGGAAGAAAAACCGCAGTCAACGCTGCTGATGATCGCGCATATAGGCGATGAAATTCGCGCGCGCGGGCACGAGTACGGTTATGCAATCGTGCACGCCGCACGCGAGGCGGCGGCCAGTGATGTATCAGCAGCACTTGGACTCGCGCCGGGCGCGTCGGTATTCCATGTGGTGTGCGTGCACCGCGAGAACGGCGTGCCGGTTCAACTTGAAGATCGTTATGTGAATCCCGATGTCGCGCCGCATTTTCTAGAGCAGGATTTCGCGACGGTGCGGCCCTCGGAGTATCTGTTCAATACGGTGCCGGCGCACGAGGTCGAGCACGTGGTTGACGCGGTGCTGCCCTCACGTGCGGATGCAAAACTGCTTGAGATCGGCCCGGATCAGCCGTGCCTCACGCTCGTACGGCGGACCTGGGCGAACAACGTGGCGGTGACGTTCGCGCGCTTCGTGCATCCGGGCACGCGGTATCGGCTGGGATGCAGGTTCAGCGCAGACAACATGCAGCGGCAAAGTTGATCGCCGCTGCTGTCGCACGCGTTTAAGCGTTTAAGGTTAAGCCACCCCCTCCGATGCGAAATGCAGCGGACAAAATGCAGCAATCGCTCCGCTCGTTACCTGCTTCGCCACTGCCACTATGTCCGGTGCGAAGTAATGATCGAGCGCGTAATGTTCAACATCCGCGCGAATCGATTGCATGACCGGCTGCAGGCGCGGACTGGTTTGATGCGGCGCGCGCAGGTCCACGCCTTGCGCCGCCGCCAGCAATTCGATAGCGAGAATATGCGCTACGTTCTCCGCAATATGCCCAAGCTTACGGGCGGCGAACGTCGCCATGGAGACGTGATCTTCCTGATTCGCCGATGTCGGCAATGAGTCAACCGATGCCGGATGCGCATAGGTCTTGTTCTCCGATGCCAGCGCCGCTGCAGTCACATGAGCGATCATGAAGCCCGAATTTACACCGCCATCGCGAACGAGAAACGGTGGCAAACCGGAGAGCGTTGCGTCGATCAGCAACGCGATCCGGCGCTCCGCCAACGCACCAATCTCCGCAGCGGCAATAGCGAGGTTATCGGCGGCGAACGCAACGGGTTCTGCGTGGAAATTGCCGCCTGATAGCACTTCGCCCGTGTCCGGGAAGATCAGCGGATTATCCGATACAGCATTCGCTTCGATCAGCAAGACCTCGGCTGCATGGCGCATCTGGTCCAGGCACGCGCCCATGACTTGCGGCTGGCAACGCAGGCTGTACGGGTCCTGAACCTTGTCGCAACCTGCGTGCGAAATGTTGATGCCGGAGCCTTCCAGCAAGGTGCGATACGCGGCAGCCGCATCGCTCTGTCCGGCGTGACCGCGCAGCGCGTGGATGCGGGCATCGAAGGGCTTCACGGACCCTTCAGCGGCATCCACCGAGAGCGCGCCCGACACCAGCCCCGTGCGGAACAGGTCTTCGATCGCGAACATGTTGTACAACGCGAGCGCCGTGGAAGCCTGCGTGCCGTTAAGCAGCGCGAGTCCTTCTTTAGCCTGCAGAGTGAGTGGCTCCAGACCGGCTGCTTTCAGTCCATGAAGTGCAGGAGCCTGCTTGCCTTCGATAAACACCTCCCCAATACCCAGCAACACGCCCGACATATGCGCGAGCGGCGCGAGGTCGCCCGATGCACCAACAGAACCCTTCACCGGAATGACCGGCAGGATATCCGCGTTGAACAACGTGATCATGGCGTCCATCACAACGCGCCTGATTCCCGAGTGGCCACGCCCAAGGCTAGATAGTTTTAGGGCCATTAGCAGGCGAACGACAGGCGGCGACATGGGCTCACCGACTCCCACCGCATGGGACAACACGAGATTGCGTTGCAGGAGTTCAAGCTGGTCGGCGGGAATGTGCGTGTTCGCCAGCCGCCCAAAACCCGTGTTAATGCCGTATGCCGGCAGACCTTTCGCAGCGATGTCTTCCACCGCTTTAGCGCAGGCGTCGATGGCTGCATGGCTTGCCGGATCCAGTGTCAGCTGGACGCGTTCCCGCGCAATGCGGCGCAGTTGGGGCAGTGTAAGTTTGCCGGGGGTGAGCTTGATCATCGGTCGTCCTTTTGTCTTTGGCTTTCGTCTTGTCTATACAAGAGAATAGCCTTGAGTCTAGGACAACAAAATCGGTATATACAAGAGGTTTTTTTGGGTCCGGATGAGAGAAGACATTTCGAGCGGCGGGCAGTGGCACGCCCAGAGGGAGACGAGAGGTATTGCGATAATCCAGCCGACAAGTCGGCTATATTTTGGTTAACCCTGAATTTTGAGGGCTATCGGTAGAAGCGGGTGCTTGGAAAAATGAGTCGCCGGCTCCTGTCTATACCGCATCAAGGTCTTGGCCCTTGCTCAACGCGATCACCGCTCGCCGCCTACAGCCGCGGACCGGCCAGTGGATGATCAGCCACTGGCCTCACTCGATTAAGACAGGGCCGCCAGCGGCTGTTGCATCGCCGTCAGATACCGGCTTTATGTGCGGTGAGGATCAACCGAAGGCCCAGCGCTGTAATGGCGCCTGCTGCAACACGATCGATCCATTTCTTGGCGCGCAGGTAAAGCTCGCGCGGACGGCGACTGGAGAAACACAAGGCAACGACGGTGTACCACCCTGCTTCGATCGTGAAGATCATGGGCGGCAGGATGAGGTAACACCAGAGCGGCGGATGTTGCGGCAACAAGGCGGCGAAGATACTGCCGTACCAGATGGCCGTCTTCGGGTTGCTGAGTTGCGTCGTGAGACCGATCCAGAACGATTTG
The DNA here is from genome assembly GCF_011493005.1 of Caballeronia sp. SBC1. NCBI lineage: Bacteria > Pseudomonadati > Pseudomonadota > Betaproteobacteria > Burkholderiales > Burkholderiaceae > Caballeronia > Caballeronia sp. SBC1. Next base: position 665,773 of record NZ_CP049158.1, on the reverse strand, counting down.
CGCAGGTTATGGTTTTGCGCGTCGTGCCCGTCGTCCACGACCAGCGGACTGGACGCTCCACGCCAGATCTTCGAGGCGATGTAGATCAGGTAAAGCCCACCAGCCACTTTCAAGGCGACATAGAGCCATTCAACAGCAGACAGCACCGTATAAAGCCCCGCAAGCGCGACGCCGCTAAAGAAAACGCCGCCCACCCCCATGCCAAGTGCGGTCACCAATCCATCCGCACGAGACAAGCCGATCGCGTTGCGCGCGACCAGCACAAAGCTGGGACCCGGGCTCATCGCCCCCATTAATAACGCGGCCAGAATGGCGGCAACGGCGGCGAAGGCGGTCATTGGCATTCTCCTTGAGTCGACAATGGAATATAGACAGGAAAATACCACGAACTCCCGGCTGTCCGCCTGTGCTTTCTAATGTTCGGCCTCGCGCATTCTTAAGTAACCCTAAGCAGTTCGTCCTGGTTTTTTCCCGTGTGGACAAAGGAGCCCGCGCCGTCGCGTCAATAAGCGGTGAGGCACGGAAATACTATAGAACCACGGTTCTGTCAGTGAGACACTATGCGAAACTGAAGCCCAAAACGTCAAAAATGGATAACCCGCAACCATTCGTCTGGCTTTTTTTGCCTGAATCGGTTTGCTTATTGATGACTCAAAATGCCGTCTCGACCGTCACTTTCAGTGAGCCCCTTAATAGCATACTGTTCGAACGGGTATCGTTCACAGCAAGATACAGCGCTCCGACCTTCGGCATCTCGGGTGCCTGAATGACGCAGTAGCGTCCGACCGAAAACAAGAAGGTTCGATCCTGGTCTCCCGCACCATCGGCCGTGCTGCCACCAATGCGTCCAATAAGAGCGCCGACCGCGAGATCGGCCATGGGCAGAACGCCGACCCTGGTTAATTCGGGATCGCCATCCGCGGTACAACCCTCTGGGGGGCCTCCATCCGGAGCCCATAACTGCTCCTTTTGGTCCTTTGGCAATACCTGGATCCGATATAAACGGCCTATTGTCAGATAATCGACCGCCGGCACCCAGATGATTCCGGGCCGACTCGGCACGATCAGCTCGCAAACGGCTCTCCAACGTTGGGTCTGCATATCGACCTCACTTGTCGATCTCACTTGTCGATCTCACTAAAAGCGCGACGACAGTACTCTCAGATTTTCATGCTTCAAGACGGCGAGATCCTGTGCGTTGCACGCGGCATCGATTGCGGCATAGCATTTCGCCGATGTGCCGGAGGTGCAAAGTACTGCTTCCACCGGATGTACGGACGTACAAGCCCCTGACGAATCGCAAACCACAATATCCGAACCCGCGTTCAGGATGTCCTGGAGTTCACTTTGCTTCTCCAGCGAAATAAGCAGCGTCTCTTTGCTTGACAACTCCGGTCGTGAAGCAAGCATGGCCGGATCGATTTCTCCATGCGCAGGTATTGTCCGGGTTGTATATAAGTCCTTCATCTGCCTGTCGAAATCAGGAATTCGCCAGAACTGTCCGGGCAAGCTTGTATGAGGACGTTCCACATCCGGCGCGCGAATGCGAGTGTTCGGAGGTAATTCTCTTGTCGACCGATAAAATAACGCTCCCCGATTGGTGTCCGACGCCTCGCCGGATACCCCGCCGGATACCCCATCAGGCACACCAAACGCGGCCACCAAAACGACTACAACCAGGTAGGCAACAATAAGCGATGGTACAAATTCGCGTCGCAAGAATTGCGGCGAAGAGGCGACATGATCCTGCCATAACCAATCAAAGAAGGCGCGTATGGTACCGAGCCGCCGGCCGGTCGTCATGTTTTCGAATGCTCAAAACGGAAGTTATGCCGCTCGCCACCTTCTGTATCGGCCAGCCGATCCAATTGCCCCCAGACCAGTCGCTCTTCCTCTACGTCCGACGGCATGGGCATGTGAAGCGCTTTCAACAGATCAAAACGATAAATATCAAGTGAGGTTGAAAGCACGTCATTGAAAGCCCGATACTGCTCAGCGGCGGCGATATACCAGCCGTATGAAATCACGGGTCCAGCAAGCGCCACCAGCAAGAACCAACCGGCCGATGGAAATAAAATACCCAATATAAACAGCCAGATAAGAGTCCAGACGAGGGTAAGCCAAGAACATATGATCAGGAAATCAAGCTGCATCTTCGCATCCTGCAAGACGCTGTAACCTTTCGGGCTCTGCTGAATACACCATTGCAGGTTGGACACGACTGAATCGAGATTGCACCGGTAACGCCTTTCTGCATAAGCTTGAATACTATTTGCGATATTCCCCATTCGGGTCGGCGCCAAAAAGGTGCCGAAATTCGAATTGCGGACATTCTGCAAGCGGACGTACTCCAGCTCGGCCTGTTCTAACCCGAACGCCATTAGATCGTGAATCTGCATATGGCAAAGAGACAGAGATCGCTTGGCGGGCGGCAATGCGGACACATTATTCTCTTGCAGAAAGTACTCAAGCCTGCTGACAGCCTGAAACAGAGTCTGCGTGTCCAGCAGACGATTCTGCGAGCGCATTCGCTGGAGCTCGTCGATCATTTGCTCCAGCTTAGGATCGCCTTGATAGCAAGTCGACTTTTTTTCTCCCTCTTTTCTTGCCTTGATCAACCTGTCTTTCACCGTTTCGAAACGGCTTTCGATCTCTTCGTGAACGACTACCGCCTCAGCGATCCTGCCTTCGATGACGGAAAGGCGGCGTTCCTGCGCGGGGCTAAACAAATGCGCGATCCACTCGGGCCAGTTACCCTCCATGATCCGTCTGAGCGAGTTAGTAATACTCGAAACAAGATATGAAAGCACGATCAATGCAATGGCCAGAACGCCCGTGAGAAAGGCCACATCTCCAACGCCTTTAACCTGAATCACATGTTGATCACCCCATTGGTGCCACGGTTCGAATAGAACATAAAGCGCGGCACCATTCATGAAGGTAAAAGCAAGCACGGGCAAAAAACTGGCAATCAGAAAATTTTTTGAAAAGACCGAAACGATATTATTCAGAAGGGAACCAAACACCGTCGACTCCTAATTCATCGTTACACAATAAGATAACCGCAATAACATAGGTCGGGGTTTTTCGGGTCCCGATCGCGTGGTGGATAAAAATGAGGCTCACGCGGGTTCTGACAGCGGGAAAATTCGACGTTATGAAAATAGCGATCAAATTGACCATTGGCGACAATCCTTGTCGCTGCAATGGCGTCGGCGCCGAGCATCGCTACTCCGCTTGCATTGGATCGACCGACCAACATCCGGACACCGTCGGGGCCCGTGACCTGAACGCTTACCGCCTCGAACCTGTCGATGTCACCCACTCGCGGGAATTCTGCCTTCAGGCTGTCGGCAATATCTCTCGCATGGAGGAGCCGCGCGTTTTCGCCTTCGAGCATTAGCACTCCCGAGACGTCCGCGTCGAAAATCCGGTTAAGCGCATCGTGCGGCGAGGTCTCTGCTGACACGACGGGAAGTTTCGGCTCGTGCATGATGTGGCCTCCACAAGGCAGTTACCCGCGACGCTTCTTTGAACACCGGCAGGATTCAAAGGACCTAATCTATTAAAGTCGCTGTGTGCCTGTTACGCAAGCCTGTTGATCCTTGAGCAAAATCAAGCAGGAAGCAGTGCGGTTCCGCAGCACCTTGTCCGCGCGTCGGGGCTCCTCGGTTGTGACTTCAGGATAGGGAAATACGATAGGTATCCTTCATTATTTGCGCGTCTTCTCTTCTTCTGTGCGGCAGCGCACGGAGCGCGCGAGAACACAGGCGTCGTGAAACAGACGCAATGAACCACAGTGCTCCCCTGACGAGCCGGTGGCGATCACCCGCGCTCCGCGCCATGTGGCCGTTCGCGTAGTGCGCCGGCTTACCGTGATGTTTGCATCTAACCCGGTTTTCGCGCCGCAATGCCGTACATCAGCGGCATCCGCACGATCTCTTGCGGAGGCACCATGCGCCGACCACCGCTGTCGCGCATGCCGTCAAAGCCCTTCCACCCGTTTGCGTACGGGTACTCTCGAAGTTGCTCGATGACCAGACCGTTTTTGGCCAATGCCGAGACAATGTCCCCGATTCCCCAAAAGAACTCGACGCTCGGATGCGGATTCACGAAGGTCTCAAAGCCGGCCTCGTATCCATCGGGCACGAGTCCTTCGCCTGACAGCGCGACGTAATCGTTGACGCCGTCACTCGTGAGCGGCGATTTATCGAAATAGTCGTAGCGCATTTTCCATTGCTCGTCGAACATCATCGCGAAGGGATGGAATTCGACGAGGACAAAACGTCCACCGGGCTTCAGCGAGTGCGCGACGCCTTGCGCCCACGCGTCGATATCGGAGAGCCAGCAAAGGGTTCCATAGGAAGCAAACACGCAGTCAAACCGGCCCGGTGTGCTCGCCTGTTCGGCGAAATAGGTCAGCAAGTCGGCTCGGTGGAATGTCGCCGAAATGTTTGATTGCGCTGACAAGTCTCGCGCGAAGCGAATAGCTTCTTCCGAGATATCGACACCGGTAACGGTGGCTCCAAGACGTGCAAGGCTCAAGGTGTCCTGCCCTGAATTGCATTGCAGATGAAGCAGGTCCAGTCCGTCTATATTGCCAAGCAGCTCGACTTCGTCAGGGAACAGCGTTGAACCGCCATTGCGGAAGAATGCAGGCTGATCGCCCTTGTGACTGTTATGCGCTGCCGTGGCGGCATCCCAGGAAAGACGATTTTTCTCGTGAAACTCGTTTGTCATGATTTTTCCAAAGCCGTTCCCCACCGCGCCCACGACGCGCTAGCGCTACCGCGGTTATTGTGCGTAACCAGGTTCCTCGTCGTCAAGTATGGCCCTCAACTCGCTCAGGTGCTGGTCCGCGAAACCTTCGTAGTCCTCGACCCATTGCCGCATGGTCTTGTGCGCCACGCGATCCGATGCAATTCGCAGCGCCTGCCCGGTCATCAATGCAGTAATGTAGGTCTCACATGAGCGCTCGAAGTAATAGAGATCATCAAACGCCTGAGCCACGGTCGGACCGGCAACCAGCACGCCATGCTGTCCCATCAGCAGCACCGGCTTGCCGCCAAGCGCACGGCTTACGCGTTCGGCCTCATCGCCCAGACCCATGCCGTCGAACCCCGTGTCTATCGCCACACGCTCAAAGAAGCGCATGCAGTTCTGGTCAAGCGGCGGCAGCACCGGGTCTTGCAAGCAGGACAGCACGGTCGCGTATTTCGAGTGAACGTGCAGGATGCAACGCGCTTCGCGGTGACGCCTGTGGATCGCCGAATGCAATGCCCATGCGGTGATATCGGGTGCATCAGGGCGATCGATGGTTCGCGTGTCGTGCGCATCCACCAGCAGCAGGTCGCTCGCCTTGATGCGGGAAAAGTGCCTGCCACGCGGGTTGATCAGGAATTGTGCGCCGTCTTCCGAGACCGCGAAGCTGAAGTGATTGGCAATGGATTCGTGCATACCTAGACGTGCCGCCCAGCGAAAGACACACGCCAGATCCACGCGTTGCTGACGATGTTCCAGCATGAAGCATCTCCTTTCCAGATTGTCAAAACCAACCGATGGCCTTAGGTTCGAAGTTGATATAGGCATGCTTCAGTTCGGTGTATTCATCGAGTCCCGCACGCGAGAGCTCACGGCCAATTCCGCTCGCTTTATAACCGCCCCATGGTGCATGAGGCAGCGTGATATTGAAGTCATTGACCCAGACAGTAGCGGTACGCAAGCGGCGCAACACGCGATTCGCCCGAGCGAAGTCCTGCGTCCACAACGCACTCGCAAGACCGAATTCGGTGTTGTTGGCGAGCGCAACCGCCTCGTCTTCACCGTCGAAACATTCCACTGTTATCACCGGGCCGAAGATCTCTTCGCGGGCGATGCGCATGGAGGCTTGCACGTCAACAAGAAGGGTGGGCTCTACCCAGAAACCTTTATCGAACGGCACGCCGGACGGCGACTCGCCGCCGCACAACACGCGCGCGCCATCCTCGACCGCACCCTCGACCAACGCCAACACCCGGTCGCGTTGCTGAGCGGATATAACCGGGCCCATCTGTGTGCTCTTCAACGACCCATGTCCTAGCCGAATCGCGTTGACGCGTGCGCTCAGTGCTTCAATGAACACGTCATATATCGGCCGCTCCAGCAGCAGGCGCGAACCCGCCGAGCACATTTGCCCGGCGTTGAAAAACGCCGCGTTCAGCGCTTGATCCACGGCCGCCTCGAAGTTCGCATCGGCGAAGACGATGTTCGGATTCTTGCCGCCTAGTTCCAGCGAGATCCGTTTGAAGTTTGACGTGGCCGCCTTCATCACGCTCGCGCCTGCTGAGTTGCTGCCCGTAAGCGAAACCAGGTCGACGCGGGTACTGGAAGCCAATACTTCGCCCACCTCCGCCCCTCCTGTCACCAGGTTGAAAACACCTTTGGGGAAACCACAGGCATGAATCAATTCGGCTATGCAGTGCGTGGAAAGCGGCGTGAGGCTCGATGGTTTGATCACAACGGTATTACCCGCCGCAAGCGCCGGTGAAAGCTTCCATGCGGCCTGCAGGATCGGATAGTTCCATGGCGTAATAAGTCCGCATACGCCCACCGGTTCGCGCAAAGTCATGCTGATGACATTCGGCGCTGCGTCGTTTAGCGCGCCTGAGTCCGTGCCGATTGATCGCGCGAAATAGTCGAATGCGGCAATCGCGTCGCTCACATCGGACTGGCCCTCCGTGATGGTTTTGCCTGTGTTCAGCGCTTCTATCTTCGCGATCTCTTCAGCGTGATCCCTCAGCGCGCTGATCAATGAACGCAGGTGCGCCGCCCGTTCTCTGCTGGTTAGAGTAGGCCACGGACCGTGATCGAACGCGTGGCGTGCCGCGCTTATTGCCTGCTGCGCATCCTCCGCCGATGCATGCGCGACACTTGCTATCGCTTCACCCGTCGCCGGGTCGATGACGTCGCGGCAACGGCCGCCGCTAGCCTCGGTCCACTCGCCGTTTATATAAAGCAACTTGGGGTTCATGAAGTCTCCTTGAAGGGGCGGCGGTGTGGTCAACCGCTGCCAGGAATGCCGGTATTCCTAGCGGACTATAAGGCGGCCATTTTCCGGCTACATGATCTAAAGCGACTTAGCGGCGACGCATTTGATCAGTTTTCTTTAGCTCGATCGTTAAACAAATAAACGATTAAACACGTCATTTGAATGTCGCTTTAAATCAAGTCAATGTGAATTCGCCGCCCTACAGTTTCATCTAACGGCAACACGCAACTCGCCTCATCCCCCATAAACCGACAGGAAACCTGCACATGCAAACCATTCGTGTAGTGAAGAAAGCAGACATGGTCGCGCCGGAAAGCTGGCTGGAGCAAAACCCGGAAGAAGCGCTCACACTCCCCTCACGCTATTTCTTCGACGACACAATCTTTCGCTCGGAGCGCGACAGGATCTTCATGTCGGCATGGCACGTGATCGGTCATAAAAGCGAACTGAGCAAGCCCGGCCAGTTCGTGATGACCGATATCTTCGATCAAAGCGTCATTGCCACATGCGGCACCGACGGCGTTGTCCACGCGTTTCACAACGTGTGCCAGCATCGGGGCAATCGTCTGGTCGAAGAGCGTCGCGGCACGCAAAAAGGCGTGTTCCGTTGCGCGTACCACTCATGGTGCTACGGACTCGACGGCAATCTTCGCCACGCGCCCCGCAGCGACCGGGTGAAGGGTTTCGATGCAGGCAGTTACAACATCCCGACCGTGCGCGTCGAGGAACTGGGTGGCTTCTACTACTTCAACCTCGACCCGAACGCGCCGTCGATGAGCGAGCTGTTTCCCGGCGCCGACGCTGAAATGAAGCGCGTATTCCCGAAGCTCGACGACTACCGTCTGCTCGAAGAGAAGGACGTGATTGTTCCGGCAAACTGGAAGGTCATCATGGACAATTCCATCGAGGGTTATCACTTTTCGCTCTCGGGTCCGTGCCATGTCGACCTCGCCGACCTGATCGATTTCGACGGCTACAAGCTGACCCAACGCGACAAGTGGTGGACGTACGCCGCGCCGGCAAACAAGCAGGCAGCCAGCGCGTACGGCGTACCGCTGAGCGAAGATAAAAACCCGGACGAATGTTTCTTCAACATCGGTATCTGGCCGCACAACACGTTCTACACGTTCCCGTTTTCCGAGTTCCTCGCGACCTTCCTGATCATCCCGCTGGAAGCGGAAAAAACGCTGCTGCGCTTCGGCTACTACACGCCTCACGCGACCGTCCCCGAAGTCACAAAAGCCTGCATGGACTGGATGAATACAGACCTCGGCCCTGAGGACATCGCGTTGAACATATCGGTGCAAAAGGGCCTGCACTCGGTCGGTTATAACCAGGGCCGTTATGTGATCGACGCAGACCGCAGCAATGAAAGCGAGCACCTTGTGCATCACTTTCACACGCTGGTTCATAGCGGCATCCACGGTCAATGAACGCGTTGTCTTCGCCTTATCGAGGAATCAAATGAGCGCAAAGCCATCGATGTCCAAGCAAAGCGTCCTGCGAGGCTACGACTATGTCATTGTCGGCGCGGGCTCGGCCGGCTGTGTTTTGGCTAACCGCCTGAGCGCTGATCCGAAAGTGCGCGTGTTGCTGCTCGAGGCCGGCCCCGTGAACCGCAACTGGTCGATCGACATGCCGTCGGCAATGGGTATTGTGGTTGGCGGAGACCGTTATAACTGGCAGTATCAGTCGGAGCCGGAACCGTTCCTCAACCAGCGTCGTATAGGGACGCCTCGCGGCCGCGTGCTTGGCGGCTCATCGTCGATCAATGGCATGGTGTACATACGCGGTCACGCCCGCGACTACGACGCCTGGGAGGAACAAGGCTGCACGGGCTGGAGTTACCGCGAAGTGCTGCCATACTTCATCCGCTCGGAAAAGCATGAGCTCGGCGCGGATGCGTATCACGGTGACAGCGGCCACCTGCACGTCACAGCCGGCAATACGGACACCGTGCTCACGCGCGCGTTCATCAACGCGGGCATTGAAGCAGGCTACGGCCATACTGACGACGTCAACGGGTATCGCCAGGAAGGCTTCGGACGCGTCGATAGAACCACATGGAAAGGCGAGCGCTGGAGCACCGCGCGGGGTTATCTCGCCGAAGCATTGACACGGGGCAACGTGACCGTTGTAACGGGCGCGCTCGCGTTGCGTGTGCTGATGAGCGGCAACCGCGCGACCGGCATCGAGTATGCGTGCAATGGCGAGGTCGTCACGGTACATGCGGACGTGGAAGTCCTGCTATGCGGCGGCGCGATCAACACGCCGCAGTTATTGCAGCTCTCGGGTATCGGCCCGGCCGATGAACTCAGGCGTGCGGGTGTGCGCCCGATCCACGATCTGCCGGGTGTCGGAGAGCGCTTGTCGGATCACCCGGACACGGTGGTGCAGTACCTGTGCAAGAAGCCGGTATCGATCTTTCCGTGGACCGTCGCTCCCCGCAAATGGTGGGTCGGCGCGCAGTGGTTCATGAACCGCACGGGCTTTGCCGCCAGCAATCACTTCGAAGCGGGCGCGTTCATCCGCTCGCGCGCCGGGGTCGAACATCCCGACTTGCAACTCACCTTCATGCCGCTTGCCGTTCAACCGGGCAGCGTGTCAAGCGTGCCGGCCCATGCGTTCCAGGTTCATATCGATTTGATGCGGCCAACGAGTCTCGGCTCAGTAACCCTGGCGTCGAACGATCCGGGCCTTGCGCCAAGGATTCTTTTCAACTACCTGCAGACCGATCGCGATCGCGCGGACATGCGTGCCGGCGCGAGGCTTGTACGGGAGATCATTGCGCAAAGCGCGATGCGTGAACTCGCAGGCGATGAACTCACGCCGGGGCCGACCGCCTACGACGATGCATCGCTCGACGCCTGGGCGCGGCAAGTCACGGAGACCGGTTATCACGCGGCGGGCACCTGCAAGATGGGTCCGGCAAGCGACGCAGAAGCGGTCGTAGGACCGGATCTGCGCGTGCATGGTCTAGACCGCTTGCGCGTCATCGACGCGTCCATCATGCCAACTATTGTTAGCGGCAACACAAACGCACCGACTGTGATGATCGGCGAGAAAGGCAGCGATCTCGTGATGGGGCGCATGCCGCTGCGGCCTTCCGGCGCTGCGGTCTGGATGCCTGCTGACTGGCGCGCGCAACAGCGTGAGAGTGACAACGCGTTGGAGAAGTATGCATGCCAAAGCTGAACGATCCACCGGGCGGGATCGATGCAATCGTCAATGATGACGCCATGCTCACCTCCAACCTCAAAGGTTTCTGTCTTACCCTGCCCAATGATTCAGCGCGGCCTCTGGCAAAACCGGGCGCGAAGGCATCTTCGAAAACTGCTCGGTGACGCTACTGGCAGGAGATGCCGATCATCGCGATATGGTTCAAACTGATGCCGACAAAAATCAAAGTACGGTAACTTACGTCTGCGTATCCAGAGCATGATCTGCACGGCTCGTGCTCGACCTGCAGGTCTGACCACATACGCGGCAAATTATTGTCAGGCATTGCCCGTGCATTAGATCATCCAGCAAGAGACTCGGGGTTCCCATGAGCACGCTGAGCAAATCCGCTTCGCAAACACATCCCGCACCACGGCGCGTGGGCATCCTCGTGTTGCCGCAGTTTTCGAACCTCGGGCTTGCGCTCGTGATCGAGCCTATGGCTATTGCCAACTGGCTCAGTCAACGCACGCTCTACGAATGGACCGTGCTTTCAATCGATGGCGAACCGGTCCAGGCAACCAACGGCATGATCGCGCCCACACGGCCGGTGTCGAACGAGACAGGCGAGTTCTCGACCATCTTCGTGGTCGCGAGCTTCGAGCCCAAGAAACACGCGAAGAACCGCAAGGTCAAAGCGTGGCTTCGACGCGAAAGCGTCTTCGGCGCGCAAATTGGCGGGATTGAAACCGGCACTGAAATGCTCGCGGCTGCATCGCTTCTCGATGGCCGTCCGGCTGCTGTGCACTGGGACAACCTCGAAGGGTTTCAGGAGGCCTATCCCAACGTCAAGGCAACCACTCAGCTTTACACCATCGAGCCGCGCCTGATCACATGCGCGGGCGGCAGCGGGATCATCGACATGATGCTCGAGTGGATCGGGCAGCATGCGGGTGCGGAATTGTCGGCGGAGATATCGCAGCATCTGCTGCACGCGCGCATTCGCGGAACCAGTGAAGTCCAGCTTGCCCGAACTGACCTCGACGCCGCGCCAATGAACGAACAGGTCAGCGAGGCAATCCGCCTGATGCAGGAATCCGTCGCCACGCCCATCTCATGTGAGGATCTGGCGGCAGCGGTCGGCTTGTCGAAGAGACAACTCGAGCGGCAGTTCAAGCAGTACACCGCCACTGCTCCGCTTCGTTATTACGTCAGCTTACGGCTCGCCACCGCGCATAAGCTGTTGCAGCAGACCGAACTCAGCGTGTCGCAAGTCGCTGCCGCGACGGGCTTCGATTCACTCGAACATTTTTCGCGGGTCTATAAAACGAAGTTCGGCTGCCCGCCTAGCCGCGACCGGTCCCAATCGTGGGAGGCCCCAGTGATGCGGCAACGCGTAGCGGCGTCTTCGGCAGCCGGATGAATCACCGGCTGCGCATTCGGCCGTTACTGTGCGGCGAGGTAAGACTTCATCGCGGGCAGTGCATCCTTGCCATCGTACGTCTTCACGCCTGCTAGCCATTGCGTGAGCACGCCCGGATTTTTCTTCAGCCATTCTTTCGCCGCGACGTTTGGTTCCTTCTTGTCCGTCGTAATCGACTGCATGACCTGGCTCTCGATACCCGGCGTGAACTTCAGGTTCGTCACCACCTGTCCCGCGTTAGGACAGCGCGTGAGATAGTCCGGCGGCACCATTGTGTAGACCTTGGCCTCGCCGTAGTTGGGTCCGAATACATCGTCGCCGCCCGAGAGATAGGTCATCTTCAACTGGATGTTCATCGGGTGCGGATCCCAGCCGAGAAAGACCACCCACTCGTGACTCCTGACCGCGCGGTTCACCTCGACCAGCATGCCCGCTTCACTCGACTCGACCAGTTTGAAATCCTTCAGGTTGAACTGGTTGCTGTCGATCATCTTCTTCACCAGCGCGTTGCCGTCGTTGCCCGGTTCGATGCCGTAGATCTTGTGCTGCAACTTATCGCCGAACTTGGCGATGTCCGCGAAGGTCTTAAGGCCAGCATCGTATTCATAGGTCGGTACAGCCAGGGTGTATTTCGCGCCGGTCAGGTTTGGCGCGCTCAGCACCTTCACGGCACCCGCCTTGACGAACGGATCGGCGACCGCATCCATGGAAGGCTGCCAGTCTCCCAGGAATACATCGATCTGCTTCGACTTGATGCCGGTAAGCGCAATAGGAATGGATGCCACGGTCTTCACCGCCTTATAGCCAAGCCCGTCGAACACGGTCGATGCAAGCGCCGTGGTCGCCGCAATATCGGTCCAGCCGATGTCCGCGAAATGGACGGTCCGGCACACCTCCGGGTCTTGCGCGTGGGCATTCACGCTGCAACAGGCAGTCAATGTCAAACAGGCGAGGCGTGCGGGGACGTTCATCGTGTCTTCTCCAGGAAAATCGATGTTGGGGTGACCAGCGGGCAGGCTTTCAGGGCCGGTTCGTACAAGCGCGGCCAATTCAATTTACTGAGTCATAAATCGCGTACTTGATGTTTCGCGACACCAGCGCGTGGGTCTTGTCAGTAGCGGTGAATTAGCGCTTCGGGATGCGTCGCCGGAACGCAAGCAGGCGTCCCTTCGGCGTTGATGGTTGGGGATTTTCTTATTCACAATGGCATCTCGTTTAATTCCGACCAAGGATTGTTCGGACTTTATTTCGGGGAGGTTCCGCAGAGCGCAGGCGAGATGGTGCAGACGATCAATGCTACGGATAGCTAATCGAACATGCCGCGCCCCGATCACGCTTGAGCGAGTTACAAGGTGACGAGTTACAAGGTGACAAGTTACAACGCAACTACCAAGGAGTCGACTTCGCGAGATGCGTCCGGTACCGGCTCAATAGCACTGCCCTGGCCCCCGGGTACCGCTCGCCGGTTTCATCGGCTGACGTGATCCTGTCCGTGCGAAAACTACGAAAATCCTGGCGCTTTTCGCACCACGCGCCAAGAATTCGGACGTTGTCGAGGAAGCCCAGCACGACCGGCCAGATAACACGATCCGACGGCTCGCCTTGCGCGTCGAGATAAGCAATCCGCAGTTTGCACTGGCCGCGAATAGCCGCGCGCAGGCTAGTGAGCGGCACGGCATTGACGGGAAAGTCCGGCACCGGAGGGCCGGAATGGACGGTCGGGGCTCGCATGGCATCCTTGCCCGACGCGTTCAATACAGCATCAATCTTCGCTAGCGCCTGAGCGGCGGCCTTACGCAAAACATCATCGCCGCGCTGGTCGACGTAACGCAGGCCCAGCACCACGGCGTCGATCTCGTCTTCGCTCAACATCAGCGGTGGCAGAAACAACCCCGGCCTGAGCACGTACCCTATGCCTGCTTCGCCGTGTATCGGTGCGCCCTGTTCAATCAGCGTCGCGATGTCGCGATACAACGTGCGCTCGGACACGGCCAGGTCCAACGCGAGTTCGGACGCAGTCACCGGCACACGCTTCGCGCGAAGCTTCTCCAGCAAGGTCAATAAACGAGCGGTTCGGGACACGCTGACTCCTGACAGTATCTGACAGGAGCTAAACGTACCATGAACTTCACCCGGTCATTCGATGCCGCGCGCGCGTGGTACCAGGATGCGTCGATACACCCTGGTCGAAGGCATGTGATTACCTTGCCGCTAACGCGTTCAGCGTCACCTGCTTGACCGCGCTCGATTGCAGATTCCACTTGGCAACAATCGCCGCATAAGTCCCGTTCGCGATCAATTTATTCAACGCGCCAAGCACCGCATCGCGCAACTTCGGATTTGACTTCGCGAACGCGATCCCTTCAGGCGACGTCGCGAACGGCTCGCCGATCGGCTTGTAGGTATTCGGTTCGAGCTTCATTGCATACGGCAGCGTCTCACTGCCTTGCACGCCCGCCATAATCCGCCCCTGCTTCAATTGCATGCGAGCAGCGGACGTATCTTCGGTTCCCGACACCGTAATGGCGCCCTTGCCAGCCGCCTGGCAATTCTTGGCGCTCCACGCGGCCGTGTCAGCCGGGAAGGACGTGCTGCGGCTCGTACCAACTGACTTGCCGCAGAGATCCGTCGCTTGCTTGATTTCGTTCGCGCGCGACGCGAGGATGTAGAACTGCGCACCTGAATTCAGATAGTCGAGAAAATCGGCAGTATCACGGCGGCCCGGTACATCGCTCATTCCGCTCAGGATCATGTCGACACGGCCCGTTGCCAGCGACGGCAACAACTGCTCGAACGCCGACTCCTGCCAGTCCAGTTTCACGCCCAGTTCCTTGGCAATCGCGTTGCCCAGATCGATATCGAAACCGACCAGGTCGCCGCTTTCCGGGTCCTTGTATTCCATTGGCGGATAGATGGAGTTCACCGCGACCTTGATCACTTTCGACTTGGCGATAGCATCAGGCAAGGCCTGCGCATGCGCCCCGCTCGTGAAGAGAAACGTCGACAGGCAGAGTGCCATCAGGCTGGAAACGGCACGGATCGGGTTCAGCTTGTTCATGGAAGACGTACCTTTATAAAGGTCTTGTTGAAGGTCGGGGTCGAGGGTTGGAATGTCGATTAACGCACTACGGGTCGGGTGTCGGCGTCGCCTTGCAGCCATTGCGCGAGCGTCCGCGCATCGGCGAGATTGTCCAGATCGAGCACGGCGGTTTCAAGCGCATTGACTGACGCTTCCGGGATCGTCATGCCGGCCAGCACGCGATATTTATCGGCGAGGTCTGCATCGGAAACCGGATTGCGCGGATCGCCGAGCGGCACGTTAACCTGCTGCGAACGCGGTTCGGCATCGGACAGTGCGAGCGTGATGACGGGCTCGTCGAGGTCGGACATCGACGGATCAATGTCGAGCGTGACGCGTTTCATTGCGGCTGCGATGCGCGGGTCGTGACGCTGCGCGTCGAGATAGGCCCCGATTCCTGCATGGCCGTTCACCAGCACCGTGGCAATCGCGTAAGGCAAACTCATCTGCGCGGAAGCGAGCGTGCGGAGGTCACGGCCGCCGCACATCTGGTTCACGAAGGCGCTGAGGCTGACGTGCACGCCAACGAGCTTATCCAGGTCCACCGCGCGTCCCTGCAGCAGCTCGAGCGTGGCGTCCACGGCTGCGTGGGTGCTACGGCACGCCGCGTGCGGCTTGATCGAGCAGCGCATGAGTTTCCATACGACGCCCAGATCCGCGAGCAGCGCATCCGGCGTTTGCGTGTCTCGTGCAAACGCGTTGAAGAAACCTCCCCACACGTCTTCGAACACCTTCGTGGGGCCACTAACGCCCTGCTGGGCGAGCAGCGCAGCGAGCAAGCCGCCTTCCGCCGCGCGGCCCGTATGCATGCGCTTGGTCTGCGATGCGTCGTGGATAAAACCCCATAACCCGCCGCTGAAACTTGCTGCGTGGCCGAATGCTGCCGCAGTCTGCGCTGCATCGAGACCGAGCACGCGCGCGCTGGCGGCGGCAGCGCCAAACACGCCGCATGTCATGGTCGAATGCCAGCCATAGTTGTTATGAGGCGAATACCCCCCACACGCCTCCAGAACGCGGCGGCCGACGTCGTAGCCGAGCACGACCGCCATCAGGAACTCGCGGCCCGATACGGGTCTTTGTGTGCACGCGAGCGCTGCGAATGCTGCGGGCAGCACTACCGCACCGGAATGGTCGCAGCCGCCGGCGTCATCGAGTTCAAGCGCATGGGCAGCCACGCCATTCACGAACGCCGCATCGCGGGCGTTGAACGTCTGCGACGTGCCCCACGCGGTTACTTCGCCGCTTCTGGTGCTCATGCCCACACCCATTACCGCGCGAGCACTGCGCGCTTCCACGGCCGTCGCCCCGCCTAACGAAGCGCCGAGGGTATCGAGGATATGGCGCTTCGCCTTGTGCGCGACCGATGCGGGAAGCGTGTCGGCGGGGGTTTCGGCAACGAACGCAGCCAAGCGCTGGGATAGCGATAAAGACGACGCGCTCATGCCTCCTCCCTCCGATGCCGCGCATACACTTCGACCGGATGACCGGGCTCGTTGGCTTCAACGTTCTGACTCCACCATGCGGCCATCTCCGATCCGGTGGCGAACCAGACATCGTCGCGTGAGCGGATATCGGCGAGTAGTTCGCGCAGCACGTCAATACGCCCCGCCGTGCCGATGATCTCCGGATGCAGCCTCAGCACGAAGCACAATCCAAATCGATGAAACGCCGCGAAATCATGCTTCCAGTTTTGCAGCACTTCGCGATAGGAAGGAATGCGCGGCTGCCCGACGGGAACGGCGGGTGACAGGTTGTACGCGAAGTACGGCTCGTCTTCCAGCTCGTAGTGCAGCGGCAACTCAACCAGACGAGGCGCTGCGAGCGCTGCGTTCCTATCCGTATCCGGCAAATGAAAGTACGGCAGATCATCGCCGCGCCACGATGACGACCACGTCACGCCTTCTTCGCGCAGGAAGTCCGCGAAGCCCGGCGCCCAGTTGCCGGTGAATGATCGAAACCCTTGCGTACGGTGTCCGAGCACTTGAGCAAGCGCAGCTTGTCCTTTTCTGAACACATCCTTTTGCGCGTCGAGCGTGAGCGTGTCGAAGTCTTCGCAGACGTACCCGCTGTTGCCAATCTCATGCTTCTGCGCACAGATGCGCTTCACCAGATCCGCGTGCGTTTCAGCCACGCGACCGGGCACGAACCAGCTTGAACGCACATTGAATTCTTCGAGCGCATCCAGCACGCGGTCCACCCCGCGCTTCGCCCCATAGCGCCATACGGAAAGCGATTTCTCACGCCCCGCAATGCGAGGTTCCTGCGTCAGGATGCCATGTTCGTCGTTGAAGTCGACCGTGACAACGACCGCGCAACGCGCGTTCTGCGGCCAGCGTAAAGAGTTCATCAGCAAGCTTCCTACGAAGTCGGTGAGGCGTGTTTGTCGCGCCACCATTGCGCGACGTCGCGACATGTGGCGAACCACACGCCGCCCTGTGCATGCATGTGATCGATCAGGCTTTCCAGCAACGCGATCCTGCCGGGCTTGCCCGACACCTTCGGATGGAACAGCGTCGTCAGACAAAGCCCGTCGCGATGTGAACCGTCGAACTCACGCCGCCAGTTATCGAGCGTCGTGTCGTAGCTTGCGATGCGATCCAGGCTCGCCGGAAAATTCGGATTTCGGTGATACGCAAGCGACGCGTAATCGTCCATTTCCCAGCGGCCGGGAATCTCGACCATGGGTTCAGCGATGCCGGGCGCGTGCAGCAAATAGGGCCGGTCATCGCCACGCATGGAACTCGAATACCGCACGCCCGCTTCCATCAATACGCGGATCGTGTCCGGCCCCCAGTCACCGGAGGGCGTCCGGAAACCGACCGGGCGAATGCCGAGATACTTGTCGAACACTTGCGCCGAGCGCTCCATCACCGCGCGTTGGCCGTCGGCATCGAGCGTCCAGAATGCTTCGTGTTTGTAGCCGTGGTAACCAATCTCGTGACCGCGCTCAACGATAGCCGCGCACTGCTCCGGCCAGTTTTCGACCACCCACGCTGGCACGAAGAATGTGGCCGGCACGTGACGCTCGCCAAGCATGTCGAGCAACCGTCCTAGTGCACGCCAAGGGCCATAGCTGCCCAGCGTAAAGTATGCAGGGTTGCTCCAGATCGAGCCGTCGAGCATGGCGTCGCCGGTTGGACCATCGAGGTCGAAAGCCAGCGCGACGCATGAGCGCTTTCCCTCGGGCCAACACGGGGACGTCTGTTGAATGTCAGTTGCTGGCATCGATCAGCGCCTTTTGAACCGCGTGTTCTTGCAGACCCCACTTCACCAGGATCTTCTGATACGTGCCATCGGCAATAAGCTGGTTGAGGGCTTCCGTCAGTCCCGCATTCAACGCCGCGTTGCCCTTCGCCATGCCAATGCCGTTGTACTGCGACAGGAACGGCTTGCCGATCGGCACGTACGCGTTCTCCTCCACCGAGTTCTGATACGGCAGCGTTTCACCGCCCTGCACTGCGGCGTCAATACGGCCTTGACGCAACTGCACGCGTGCATCCGCCGAGCCGTTCGTGCCGCTCACGTTGATTGGCTTCTTGCCCGCCTTCACGCAATGCTCGTTGCTCCAGGTCGTGATGTCATCAGGCCATGACGTACGGCGGCTCGCGCCCACCGTCTTCCCGCACAACGCGTCCATGCTGGCGAATTCGCCGGCTCGTGCCTTGACGGTGTAGAACTGCGGACCGCCCGTGACATAGTCGAGGAAATTTACTGCATCACGGCGTGACGGCAAGTCGGTCATGCCAGACAAGATCACATCCACACGATGCGTGGTCAGTGCACTCATCATCTGGTCGAAGCCGGTCTCTTCCCACTGCAGCTTGACGCCGAGCTTCGCGGCAATAGCATCGCCCAAGTCAACGTCGAAACCCATCAGCTTGTCGGTGGCCGGGTCCTTGTATTCGAACGGCGGATAGTTCGGCACGATGGCCGCCACCAGCGTGCTCTTGCCGATGGACGGGGGTGTCCCGGCGTGTGCCAGAGGCATGTGCAACGCCATCGCGCCGGTTACGAGCGCGGCAAGCTGGCGAAAGCGAAGGGAAACATTCATGGAAACTCGCTGAAGATAAAAGTCAGACCGGGTTCCAGCTGCGCTGGAACCACGAATAAAAAATCAGGACAGCACGGCGGAAATAAAATCCTGCGTGCGTCGGTGCTGAGGATTCGACAGCACCTGTTCCGGCGTGCCGCTCTCCACCACTTGCCCCTGATCCATGAACACAATGCGATTGGCCACTTCGCGCGCGAATCCAAGCTCATGCGTGACCACGATCATCGTCATGCCGCTCTTGGCGAGATCGCGCATCACGGCCAGCACTTCGCCGACCAGTTCCGGATCTAGCGCGGAGGTGGGTTCATCGAAGAGCATGAGTTGCGGATGCATCGCAAGCGCCCGCGCAATCGCAACACGCTGCTGCTGCCCGCCCGACAGTTCCACCGGGAACGCGTCGCACTTGTGAGCAAGGCCAACGCGTTCGAGCAGCGCACGCGCTTCTTCAATCGCCTCCGACCGACGCCGCTTGAGCACCTGCACCGGCCCTTCAATCACGTTCTCCAGCACGGTCTTGTGCGGAAACAGGTTGAAGCGCTGGAACACCATGCCGGTCGCCAGCCGCTGACGCGCGACCTGCTTCTCCGACAACGCATGCAGCTTGTTGCCCACGCGCCGGTAACCTACTCGCTCGCCGTTGACCCACAACGCGCCGTCGTTGATCTCCTCGAGCTGGTTGATGCAGCGCAGGAACGTACTCTTGCCTGAACCTGAAGGTCCGATCACACACAGCACTTCGCCTTTCGGAATGTCGAGCGTGATGCCTTGCAGCGCCTTGAAATCGCCGTAGGACTTGCGCACGTCGACGGCGCGGACGATTGAACCGCTTGAACCGAGTGAACCGATTGAACTCATGGGAAGGTTTTCCTTTTCATTCGCCGGGTTCATTGCCGGCCGGACGGACGACCCGCGCCGCGTGCGTAAAACCGCTCCACGCGCGACTGCATGAACGACAGCACCGTCACCACCACGAGATACCAGATACCCGCGACCATCAGCAGTTCGATCACCCGGGCGTTGGCGTAGTAGATGTTCTCCGCGTTGTGCAGCATCTCCTCGTACTGGATCACGCTTGCGAGCGAAGTGAGCTTGACCATGCCCACCAGTTCGTTCCCAATAGGCGGCACGATCACACGCATGGCCTGCGGCAGGATCACGCGGCGCAGCGCCTGCAACCTTGGCATGCCGATGGATTTCGCCGCTTCATACTGGCCGGTGTCCACCGAAAGCAACCCGGCGCGCACCACTTCCGATGTATACGCGCCCTGGTTGATACCGAGCCCAAGCAATGCAGCGAGGAACGGCGTCATGATGTCGACGGTGCGCCACTCGAAGAAACCGGGTATGCCTATCGATGGAAACACCAGCGCGAGGTTGAACCACAGCAGCAATTGCAGGATCACCGGTGTGCCGCGAAACAGCCATACATAGGCTTGCGCCACCGTCTGCAGCACCGGATTGGTCGACAGCCGCATGATCGCCGTAATCACGCCCAGCGCGACGCCCAGTGCCATCGCGAGCACGGTCATGACGATGGTGTTGACGAGACCCGTGAGGATCGATTTAGCTGTGAAGAAGCGCGCGACATAACGCCATTCGATCTGTCCATGCGCGAACGCCAGCCCGATATAAACGACTATCGCCAGAATCACGGCTGACGCAATGTATCGCCCCCAATGGCGTCGACGCACGTATTCCAGTTGCATGGAATTGGCTTCCAACGCGTCGCCCGGTGTCATCTCATTGGAAGCGCTCAGCATGTCGGTCCACCGTATGAAGTGGCCCACGCCAGCTGCTTATCGAGCGCCGTCTGCAAACGCGTAATCTGCTCGGCCACACGCACCGGCGCGGTGCCACCGAAACCGCTGCGCGCCGCCACGGCTGCGTCGAGCGTCACGTGATCCAGCACTGCAGGTTCCAGCCGTGCGTCGACCTTTGCCAGCGTCGCGGCCGATACCTCGGAGAGTTCAATGCCCTGCTCCTCGCAGACTTGCACCAACGCGCCCGTGATCTCATGTGCTTCGCTGAACGGCACGCCGCGCAGCGCGAGCCAGTCCGCGACTTCGGTGGCGAGCGTGAACCCGAGGGGCGCCTGACGGCGCATTTCATCCACGTTCACGCGCATCGTGCGGATCATGCCGGCCATCGCGGGCAGCACAAGCTCGAGCGTATCGATGCAATCGAATGCCGCGATCTTGTCTTCCGCGAGATCGCGGTTATAGGCGAGCGGCAGCGACTTGAGCGTGGCAAGCAAGCCGCTCAGGTTGCCGATCAATCGGCCCGCCTTGCCACGCGTCAGCTCGGCAATATCCGAGTTCTTCTTCTGCGGCATGATCGAACTGCCGGTCGCATAACCGTCGTCGAGTACGACCCAGCCGAACTGGCGCGAGGTCCACAGGATCACTTCCTCCGAGAGCCGTGACAAGTTCACCGACAACATGCTCGCGATAAACACGAACTCGGCAACGTGGTCGCGAGACGCGACGGCATCGATGGAGTTTTCGCATGGGCCGTCATAACCGAGTTCCGCCGCCGACAACTCCGGCCGCCTGCATATAGCCGATCCCGCCAGCGCCGCTGCGCCCAGTGGCGAACGCGCGCTGCGGCGATCCCAGTCCCCCAGACGATCGAGATCGCGATAGATCGACTGCGCATGCGCGAGCAAGTGATGCGCGAACACAATCGGTTGCGCCGGCTGCAAATGCGTAAAGCCCGCGCTCACGCTGCGAACGTGTGCGTTTGCTTGCTCGATTAATGCATTCTGCAAATCGATGACCGCTTGGGCCAGCGTACGCGCTTTGTCACGCAGAAAGAGACGCAAGTCGTTCGCCGCCTGATCGTTGCGCGAACGGCCCGCGCGCAATTTGCCGCCGGTTGCGCCCAGGCGTTGCGTCAGTTCGCGTTCGAGGAAGGTATGCACGTCTTCATCGTCTAGCGTCGGGCCGACCTCGCCTGCCAGGAACTGCGCTTCCAGCCGGCCCATTTCGCTAAGCAGTTGCTGCAGTTCGTCGGCTGTCAGGATTTCGGCGCGCCTAAGCTCCTGCGCATGCGCGCGTGAGCCCGCGAGGTCATACGGCGCTAGCCGGAAGAAGCTCGGGTCGGAACGCGACAGCGCGGTCAGTGCGGGTGCCGGGCCGGTCTTGAAGCGTCCACCCCACAGCCGGTCTGAATGTTGTGCCATGCGAAAACTCCCTGGAAGTGGATGGTTTGAATGCGGGCTGGTTGATTCGGTATTGGCTCGGTATGGCGCAGTGAACCTCTAGCGCCAGGCTCCTTGCGCTTTTGGAGCGAACAAGAAGCCTTAACTCTTGAGGCGATTTTATGAACGCCAATTTTTAAGCGACAAACGGTAAAATCTCATGGTTACCATGCACAACTCGCATAAATGAAAATCGAGCGCTACCCGCCGTTCAACGTGCTGCAATCGCTGCTGGTTGTCGCCCGTTGCGGCAATTTCACGGCGGCATCGCAGCAGTTGTTCCTTAGCCAGAGCGCGGTGAGCCGGCATATCCAGCAGATCGAGGAGTATTTCGGCTGCGCATTGTTCGTGCGGCACACGCGGATGGTGGTGCCGACGGCAGAGTGTCAGCGGCTTGTGCCTATCGTGGAAGAGTTGCTTGCAACCGCTCGCCGGTCGATGCATATCATCAGCACGGGAGGCCAGACCGTCACGCTGCGGGTCACGCCTACGCTGGCCGCGCGCTGGCTGCTGCCGCGCCTTCCCGACTTCTACGCCGAGGTGCCGGGCACGCAGTTGAACATCGACACCGCGTGGTTCCTGCCGACCAATTTCGGCGAAGGCACGCTGGACGCGGCCATCCTTTTCGGTAATGGACGATGGGAAGGACTCGAAGCGACCAGTCTGATGCGCGAACGATTGACGCCCGTGTGTTCGCCGCAGACGGCGCATGGCCCGCATCCGTTGATCAAGCCGGCAGATCTGAAACATCACACGCTGCTGCATTCGAGCTTTGGCAGGCGCGGCTGGATGTTATGGCTGCAGCAGGAAAGCGATGAACTGGCGTCGCATACGTATCGCGAGCAGGTGTTCGACACGCTCGACCTCGCGTTTGGCGCGGCGGTGCGAGGTCATGGCGTGGCGCTGGGAGACTTGAATCTGGTGCAGGAGAACCTCGCGAGCGGCGCGCTTGTGGCGCCGTTTGAACGCGTGCTTGAAACGGGTTCGGGGTATTACCTCGTGCATCCGCCGCGCAATGAATATCGCGAGAAATTAAAACCGCTGCTCGCGTGGCTGCTGGGGATTGCGGCGGGTTGAGGCGGGTTGAGGCGGGTTGTTAGTGATGGACGCGACTGAACCCTTGTCACCGGTCGGCGGCTGGCAGGACCCGGCCATCAAGGGACACTGATCGGTTCCCGGCGAACGGCCGAAATCTGGCTCGTAGTCGTCATCGCGACTACTCCATGTTGGGGCCGATACCAGTATTGAATTGCGTTCCCAAGCAGTTACTACAAGACGGTACGGCATCGAACATACGTAAGCGCGCAATTTCGCACACCTAGCTTGCGTTGTTAAGAAGGCTCACGATTGCGTCCGCAACCCAACTTTGCGGACGCAATCCATGACAGAAGATGACCTCAGTTTTTTGCCCTTACGCGTGACGCGTGTTGGTGTCGGCGGCAAACGAAGCTTCGATCCGGCGGACAAACGACGGCTGGTCGAAGCCTGTATGCGGCCCGGTGCCTCGTTATCGGGCCTTGCCCTGAAGGCTGGGGTGAACGCCAACCAGTTGCATAAATGGGTTCGCGCGCGTGAACAGCCCCAGTCCCTAACCTCCCACGACGGACCGGTTGCAGCGTCAGCTTTTATTCCTGTGGTCGCAATCGACGAGCCGACAGCAGTCATGGCATCCGCGCCCGCGTCGCACCGTGCCACCCGAGCGGAATCATCCTGCGTTTCTCCACGCTCAACCCGACTGGCACGGCTGTCTGCCCACCTGCCCAACGGCGTGAAGCTCGAGCTCGAATGTTCAGCAGAGGACGTGGCAATCGTCAATGCGATGGTTACCGCATTGGGAGCGCGTTGATGTTTCGCTTCGAAGCAGACCTGACGGTCTTCCTGCATCGCGAACCGATCGACTTCCGGGCCGGCATCAATAGTCTCGTGACGCTTGTCGAGCAGTCCATGCAACTCGATCCGTTTGCACGCGCCGTGTTCGCCTTCCACAACCGCAAACGCAACCGGGTCAAACTGTTGTTCTACGATCGCAACGGTTTCTGGATGATGTTGAGGCGCCTCGAAGAAGACCACTTCGTCTGGCCACGACGGCAGCAGACCGTAGTCAAGCTGACAAGCGAGCAGTTGCACTGGCTCCTGGATGGCATCGACATTGATGCTGTGCGCCGCCACCCGGTACGGTCGTACCATCACGCCAGTTGAGCATTGCGCGTCACCTGTGAGCATCGGCTGGCCTGTTACAAATTCCCGTAAACCCATCGCGCGCGCGACTTCGTTATCGTGGAGGCATGAACGAGGACGACTTCTCCCGATTGCCGCCGGCCGCCCAGGCCTATATCCGTGAACTCGAGACACGCAACCGGCAATTGGGCGAACGGATCACTCAGCTCGAAGAGCAGTTTCGCCTCGCGCAAAGCAAGCGATTCGCCCCAAGCAGCGAGAAGCTCAAGGATCGCGTCTTCGACGAGGCCGAACAGATCGCCGGCTGCGAGTCCGACGACATGGACGCCGGCGTTACTGACGACGCGTTTGTGCTCCCCGACACGGGCCTGCCGGATCCGCCGGCACCCACGAGAAGCAAACCGGGACGTAAGCCTTTACCGGCGCACCTGCCACGCCAACGCATCGAATATGACCTGCCCGAGAGCGCGAAGGTATGTCCGTGCTGCGCGCACGCACTGCACCGCATGGGTGAAGAGCTTAGCGAACAGTTGCACATCGAAGTAAAGGCGTCGGTGCTCCAGCACGTGCGCTTCAAATATGCGTGTCGCCACTGCGAACGCCACGCCGAGCGCACGCCGGTCATCACGGCACCGATGCCGGCCCAGCCATTGCCGGGCAGCAACGCCAGTGCGGCGATGATCGCCACGGTCACCGCGGGCAAATACGTTGACGGAACACCGTTATACCGGATGGCCCATGCGCTGGCGCGCGCGGACATCGAAGTCGGACGCGCTACGCTGGCGAACTGGATCATCCGGCCTGCTGAGTTGCATTACAGCCGTGTGTACGAGGCGCTGCGCAAGACATTGCTGTCGCAACAGCTGATTCACGGCGACGAAACAACGGTACAGGTGCTCAAGGAACCGGGCAAAACCGCCCAGAGCACCTCGTATATGTGGGTGTACCGTAGCGCTGAAGACTGCTCCGAACCCGTCGTGCTGTTCGACTACCAGCCGGGGCGCGCACAGCAATATCCCCAAGCGTTCCTCGCGGGCTACAAGGGCCTGCTTATGACCGATGGATACGCCGCTTGGCGCACGCTCGAAGGTCCGACCCACTTCGGCTGCCTCGCCCACGCGCGCCGCACATTTGTTGATGCCTTCAAGAGCATGAAGAAACCAGGCGGGCGTGCAGCAGATGCACTGGAATACTTCAAGGCGCTCTACCAGGTCGAAACACTCGCAAAGGGGGATCTGCCCGAAAGCGAGACGCGCGTCGATTACACCTTCCGGCTGCGCCAGCAACACAGCGTGCCGCTGCTCGAATCCTTCAGGAAATGGCTTGACGAACTGGCACCCCAGATCCTTCCTGAGAGCCTGCTGGGCAAGGCGATCTCCTATACACGCAATCAGTGGACGTACCTGAGCCGCTACGTGAACGATGGGCGTGCCCCAATCGATAACAACGTGATCGAGCGCGACATCAGGCCATTCTGTACCGGCAGATCCTCATGGATGTTCAGTGACACGGTTGCTGGTGCGAAGGCCAGTGCCATGATCTACAGCTTGATGCTCACGTGCCGAGCGTGCAACGTCGAACCTTATGCATACCTCGTACGGGTACTCAGCGAATTGCCGCAACGGGCATTAGACGCCGATGTTAGCGACCTGCTGCCGTTTAACTTCTCGAAGCCTACGACTTGACCGCGTAACAACGCTTGGCCCAACCACCGTATTGACGCGACCGTTGCCACGCGGTCACGTTGGTCCCGTGTGCCAGATCGAGCGCTTACGAACATACAGACACGTCTGCTCGCAGAATGATTGCGTGGCGGCCATCACCAATGTCGGTTTTGGTGTTTTTGGCCGGCGTGCCATGGAGGCGGTCTATGAATGCGGTGAGAGTAACGGTACTTTGTTGCCTGCTTGGCATGTCGACCGTTTTGGCCGCCTAGGAGCAGTCTGTAATGACAAGAGAGGAACTGATGAAAGCCGTTCCGGGATCGGCAATGGACGTACGATCGAGAAAGGAAACATACGAAGATGGACCAACAACGAGGACGGGACCGCGACTGTAAGCCGTCTTCCTGGACCAAGTGGTAAGCAATCCGTCCGGAATACCACGGGTAGTTGGTCGATTTCCGAGGACGGGCGATATTGCCTCTCGGAGCGCTGGTCGACTCGGGATGGGGGGCTCTGCGCTGGTGCCGGCACGTCGTTGCCGCATCAGACGGATCAATGAAAATCGTTCTATAAAAATACAGTCGCCGTCCAGCTGGGATCAGGAATGCGACTTGGGTCAGATCCCTCCCGACGCGCGCTACGCAACAGCTAGGAAAGGAAAATGAAGCGAAACGTAAAAATAGGCTCGCTTGCAATCTGCGCGTTGCTCTTTCTGTTTGGCGTAGTTGCACTTTACACCAGCTTAAAGGGCGGGACCGATTCCGTCCAGTTTCCGAAAAATATCTTAAGCGTTGCAGACTGGGGAAACTGGGTCGTTGTCAAAAAGAACCAACTTGCGCTCCTGGGTGGGATTATTGGCGCTGTTGGCGCTGTTGGCGCTTTAGCGCCGATGCTCGCCCCCAAGGTGGCGAGCGAGGAGACCGCGATAAACATTCACACTTCCCTGCAGGGGGTCGAAAAGCGCCTCGGCTTGCACGTTCAAATCACCTCAACGTTCGCGCCACTCACCCCGGAGGTTCTCGGCCGTGCTCCATCAAACCTACTTGTTGCGGAGTACGGTGTCGTTCCATATACAGATGATCTAGGCCGAAAGGCAGACCTCTTAAGTTGGACATTAACTAGCAATGTTCAATGTCAAGGGCGACTCTACGTAGGGCCCGGGGGGGCCGGAAAAACGCGCTTGGCGTTAGAAGTGACATCTGAGTTATCAAGCCGTGGATGGTTTGCAGGAATTGTCAATCGAGCAACCCTTGACTCGCCATTTGACGTTGACCTCTTATTTGAGAATGCTCGCCAACGGCAGGCTGTGGGCGTATTTCTGGCTTTGGACTACACCGACGGGCGATGGGACCAAATCGAACGTATCGCAAATGCCGCGCTGGAAGCATCCAAGACGCTTCCGGTGCGCATCATGCTGCTCACGAGGAGCGCTTCCTTTTGGTGGGAGGAGATGATACGAGACGTCCGAGGTGTGGCGCTCACGTTTGCGCAAGCGCCGGTCGATTTGAGGCACACGTCATTTAGCGTCGAACAAGCTAGAACTCTGTTTCATCGTGCGGCGGAAGCATTCGCAACACGCCTGAATCACCCGGACGCGGCTCCTGAATTGGTATCAAAAAGCTGGCGGACGAAGGCAGCGCCGGTTGGTCGGATGCAAGATCGAGGCGATCGAAGTCCGCTCAATGTGGCGATAGAAGCTTATTTAAGTGTCCTAGGTGCCCGTATCGAAACGACACCCGTCAGTGAATTGGTGCGAGAGGAAAAGCGCCATTGGGCGCGCTGGCTGGGTCTCGCCCCACTTGATATTGTTCGTTTAGGGAACAGAAAGGTACTGATGATTCAAAACTGCGTCGCGGCATTAACGTTGATTCAAGGCACGCCGCAACGCGACAGTCGAGAGAAAATGGCGGCGGACCTTAATCTTATTATTACGTCGGCACGCGAGAAGTTCAGGGAATCTGCGTCTCAGGAAGAATTGGACGAAGAACTACAGGTCGTCCGGCGATGTGTCATTTTCCTCTACATGGAGGCAGTGAACGGACATGAGCGCTTGATTCCTGCGAAGCCCGATCTGATGGGGGAGCGAATATGCGCCGAAGCATTAGCTTACGACCCAAACCTGTTGCAGAAGGTGGCAAAGTTCGGGCCTCGCGAACAGCAAAACGCGTTCACGGTTGCGAACCGGATCGGCTCAAGCCGACATGACCGGCGCAGTCGATATGCTGCAATTCGTTCAATGTTGCTAGCGATAGAGTCCACGGATGAGGCGGATACCGCGAGACTTTTAAGGATCGCTGCCTTGGAGCGCGGTGGCTTAGTTCTTGCGCTCTCAGAGGCCGCCCCAAAAATATCGCTAAAAGTCTTAACTTCTAGCCTCCGAAATTTAGGATCGGCTACTCCGAATTTGATCGAGGTTTCGCGAGCGTGGACACGAGAAATTCTTGCGCGAAAATTAGAATTTCCCGACGACGTACGAGGGCTTCAAGGAATAATATGGACTCAAGACAGGGAATCTGAGCAACTATCGGTTGACTTTGAGCTTAATGAAAGCAATATGGCCCTTTGTAAACTAGCGACCGCGTACGCCGACGCCGCGTTTTTCGTCGAAGATTTAACCACCTCACGGGAGTGGTTTGAATCAGGTTATAACATTCTGCAAACGCTGGTTACGGACGATCCCAACGTCGCGTGGTTAATGAGCGGTAACAGAATTGGTCTGGCGACCCGCGAGGCTAGGGCAGATCGTTACAGAGAATCTCATACATTACTTGTCCAAGCAGAGCGGGATTTATCGATTTTCCAGAAAAAAAATAGTGACGCTTATCTTTACCGCTATACCAGGCTTTTGAGCCAGTGGATATACACGTCAATTAGACTATCTCCCGAAGAATTCGAGAGTGCGTGGATACTCAGTGATTCGCTACTAACTCAAATCCGGCAAGCATCAGCGGTCACGCTGAAAAATATCATCGAGCCATTATTCGAATTTCTTGCAAATGCTACAAATGCTGCCACTCGCCGAGGCGATGCGATGCGAGCCATTCAGATCGCGGAGATTGCTCAATCTGCTACAAGTGTGGTTGACGACTCTGACTTACTTCAATTTCGTCGCATAGTACCTTTCATGCAACAAGTGCTCGTAAATGTATCTGCTGCTTTTAGTGCCGTTGGCCTTCCCGATGACGCGTATGACGCCTCAGTTAAGGCAGTAGACTATGCTCGCGAGTCGTATGATTTTTCCCCTGACGCGAATCGTTTCCCACTGGCAAAAGCGTTGGACAGCCTTGCCTGCGACGAGTGCGGCCGTGGTGATTTCAAAAAGGCGATCATCCTGGAGCGTGAGGCCGACACTCTATTTATTGCCAGTCCACCGGAAAACATTGCCAAAGAGCGTGAGGATCATGCTGCCGCATTGATAAATCAAGCAAACAATTTGGTAAAAATGAGAGAGTTCGCGGAGGCGGATAAGCCTTTGCGTCGAGCGTCACTGCTGTATGTGTTGATCCTGAGAGAAGGCACGTTGCGCTTCCCACATATCTACAAGAATCTTAAGGATCTTGAGATGCAACTTATCGGACACAATTTCGGTGGTTTGCGTAAGTAGCCGATATCGCATAGCGCTCAGACACGCCACGCACGCCGACATCTGCCTCAGGTCTCTACATGCGGCACGCAGTCGGGAGGAGCAACAGCCGCTTTTCGGCGAGGTTGGGACATTTGGAGAAGCTCGCTGAAGGGCCACAACGGGTCGACTTCTGACCGAGGCGGACCGATCATCACACTGCAACTGGATACCTCCGACGCCAGCGCAATTCGATTGCGCCCGATGTCCGTCCGGGCTACTGCTATGCTGTTTTTCTATACGGTGTTTTGGCGCGTGCCACGAATTGCCACCGGACAAAGGTCATGATCTGCAAACTTGTACGGACTTTGTGGGCAGCTGTAGGGGTGACGGCGGCTTTGTCGGCTTGCGTGCAGACGGGTCCAACGTACACCGGGCCGGCGCCGCCGCATTTGATCAGCGGCGATGCGGAGGCGCAGTCCGACAGCGGTCTGTCGAGGGCAGTCCGGCAAGCGCTGGCTCAGGCGCCTGGTTTCAACGTAGCAGGCGTGTTTGTCCGTGCGCGCGACGGCGCGGTGTTCCTGAGCGGGACAGTGCATAGCGGCGATGAGATTCGCCAGGCTGAGCAGATTGCGCGGACTGTCCCGGGGGTACTTGTCATCTCGAACAAACTGACGCTGTGGCACGGCGGGAATGGATAGGCGCCAGGTCGCGTTGCGCAGTTGTCGCGCGGCGGGTAGCGCGTCGTCCGAGAGCGCAAGGTTCAAGTCCGACCGTTCTGGCATGTGTGCTGCTCGCCTTCGTGACATTGCGGCCCAGCTCGGTCAGGCCGCCTTTGTGCGTTGAGGCGGCCTGCTTCTCGCATGACGTACTGCTTCTCGGACTGGACGCAGTTGTGGTCGTTTGCAAGGACCGGTGAGAGTGCCGTATCCACATCGTCTCGGCCGATTTATGCCTCAGCTTTTGGGCAGCCGACAATGAGCGCCGTGGAGGCTCGGGAACGGCCGCTTTGGAGTGAACTGAAAGGCTGCTTCGGGTCGATCAGCGACAGTCGCGAACGGCCGAATCCTCGCAGAAAAGCGTTGGCCGCCCAGCTTATCTTGGTGGGGAACGCACAATATCGCTGGTATGAACTCAAGCCGTAGCGGGAAATTCCGTCACCGTCCCTGCGTAGTGACTGGGACAGTGCGACGTGCGGCCAGATTCTGCTGACGCAGCGCTTCGGTTGTTTGGCCGCAACCGTCCACGCGCCAGCCCGGCGGCAGCATCACGTAGCTGATCGCAGTCCACACGCTCCCCGCCGACACGACATCACGGGCGAGGCTGACCCAGTGTTCGAATTCGACGACTAGCGGATTGTGAGAGCACGTTGGTGTAGTGAGACCATAGCGGCACGGCTCATCAGCGCGTTCTTCGACATACGTACCGAACAAGCGGTCGAATATGACGAGTACGCCGCCAAAGTTCGCATCGAGATAGTCGGCATTCGATGCGTGGTGTACGCGATGCGCGGATGGCGTATTGAACACATATTCAAGCCAGCCGAGTTTCGGGGTCCATGTGTTATGCAGCCAAAATTGATAAAGCAGATTAAAACTTAGCGTCGCCAGCACGATTTCCGGACGCACGCCAAGCCACGCGAGGGGTGCGAAAAACATCGCTGAGCCAGTCAGCTTGCCGGTCAGGCCAAGCCGGTAAGCAGACGAAAGCGTCAGTTGATTCGGCGAGTGGTGAACCGCATGCGTTGCCCAGAAAAAGCGAATGCGGTGCGACGCGCGGTGGTACCAGTAGTAGCAGAACTCCTGGCCGATAAAGAGCAGGAACACCATCAGCGCGCTGTTGAGCGTGACGGTGAAGATTCGGTGATCCCAGGCAAGCGCGAAAATCGGGGTCGCGAGCGAAAGCGGCAGCAGTGCGAGCAGCTTGCGACCGGCCACATCGGCCAGTGAAATCCACACTTCATGCCAGTCAAAAGGCGTTGCGCTATTGCGCTGTCTGCGGGTGAGCACGCATGCCTCGATCAGCGAGACGGCGATGACGAACAACGTAGCGCAAAGAGCGATTTTTCCAGTGGTAACCATGATGGGCAGATAACCGGTTGAGATTGGACGCGTCGTTTGCGGGAAAAGGCTGCTATCACGTCGGATGAAGCTAATGTAGTGTTCGGTCTGGTTAAAAACCATGCGCAAACTATGTCGCCAGATGTCGCGGAATTCCGCCCGTGAGGGCAAGCCGCAGTGCAGAGTCGGCGCTGGCGGCAAACTGCGGCGATGGACTGCGACAGACTCACGTTTAGTGAGCGGTTTCCAATTGCTTGCTCCACTGACCGGCAAGGTCCGGCCATCAAGAGGCATTCGCGCAACGCAACGCAACGACCGAAGTTCGGCACATGGCCGCCATACACAGCTCGGCTGTTCTTATGCGGACATCGATGCGATTTATTCGCGCGGGCCTGCTTTTGACAATGGATGTTGTATTACCGCTCGGAGGGGATCGACGACCAGTCCTCAGCTATCGCGAGAGCCGTCCTTAGCGTGTCGCGGTTTTCCGGCTAGGCGCACGCTTCGTTCACCTGTAGCGAAGGCTGGAGTGAAATATGCTTACATTGCGTATGAGCATGGTCTAAGCAGGAGGAAGAATGCAAACCGCAACTCAAACCTTGGTCCAAATTCCGCCGCAACCCCTGCGCGAACCAATCCGCCTGAAGGTAGACGCCTTGTTCGAGCGGTGCCTGTCCTCGCTGGAGTGCGACACCCGAACAGTTTTGCCAATTCGCGTAACGGTGCAATATTACGATGGTCGCCCAGTTGTTGGCTTGGCGTCAGAGAATTTCAGCATGGTTAATGCGGAAGACTCTTCCGATTTGACGCATTTATTCTGCGTTTCCGGATTTGTGTCGCTACCCGAGGCGGGAGTGTATGAAATAACGATGCACGGTGCGACATGGAGCGGCTGCGAAATTAAGAACCACTGTTGCCTTGTCCACGTAACACGAATTGCGCGGCTTAGTCATGCAGTCGAAATCGGACGGACGCACTGTTGCATGTCCTGAACCGCCGCGCCGGATTGAAGAGCAGCCACACCTCAATGGTAGTCCAAACTGGTTTGTCCCTTGTCCGCAAGCTAGCCAGCCTGCGATCAGGCCGCCGGCATCGAATAACGGGGTAGGCTGACCGTGAAGACGCAGCCGATACCAGGGACGTCCGAGACGCTCAACGTTCCACCGTAAGATTCCACGCTCTTTCTCGCGATTGACAAACCGAGGCCAAGGCCGCTCTTGTCGGCAGAGTGCTGCGTGAAGGGTCGAAACATGTGTTCCACGCTGCCAACCGGCAGTCCGCCGCAATGATCTTTCACATCTATCAAGACGCGGTCGGCCATGGCGTACACGTTCAACGTCACTTCGGTGTGCGCGCGCGTAAATTTGAAGGCGTTTTGCAGGAGGTTTCCGACCGCGGCATATAAAAGGTCTCGATCGCCGACCACTGCGAGATGTGGGTCCACGAAGGAAACCGAGAGCTTGCAGTCTCTCACACGAGCCGCGAGTTCCGCTGCGTGTTTGACCTCAGCGATGAAATCGGCAAGCGAAAACAGCAGTGCCAATTCACTCCTGTCGGTTGATTCCCTAACGTCATCCAGCGATCGATCAATTAGGGTGCGCAACCCCATCAAGCCGCGCTGCAGCACAGCCCCGGTGGCACCAGACAAGGTCAAATTCCCGGCCTTTGCCGCTTCAAACGCGAGCGTTGCAACCGAGAGAGCATTACGCAATTCATGTGCGAAAAAACCCGCTTGCTCGTGAGCCTCGTGCGTCCGTTGTTTATCGGCAAGATGGTCCCGTTGATAGCTGAATTCCGTGACTGCATCAGCAATCGCGTTATCAAGACAACGGTTCAGTGTCCTGAACTCGTCAATCTGAAACGGAGCATCGCGGTCGTGAGCCAGATCTGTAATCGCCTGGCAGAGATCACCGTAGTCGTGCACCACTTGATCGACCGTGAATCCTAGCCGAAGAAGTTCATGTCCGTGTTGGGCAGCCGACGTTCCTATTTCCGACATAGCGGCAATGCCGCTGGCCGGTCCTGAGACTTCTCGGCTCTCGAACGGGCTGCCCGTCTGCTCGATCCGGAGCGTTTTTATAAGCTGGTCCAAGAAGAGCGGCACACCATTCTTAAGCTGCTCCACAGAAGCCGCCCGGGCCGGCCTGCTGCCAACCTTTAGGCGACACCTTTGAATAAGCTCGGCGCGATTGTTCGACAGGAAATCGTGCATCATCGGAACCTCCTTCCGGTATCAGAGTGGCCGCTCAGTGGCGAGATACTCGCCCGTGAGCCCGACAACCGGTGGCGGCGTCGCATGAAGCGTGTCAGACCACGCCAAGAAGACGTGTGTTAAGTATGAGCCTTTTGCCTGCTAAACGCCGCCGACAAAAAATATGTCAGGCGCTCGAAGTCGGCCGCTTCGGGCGAATGGTTGGACATTCAGTGGAGCAACCTGAACGACAACAACGGGTCGACAGGCGACGCGACGGGCGGTCGGAGATCGACGGGGGTCGTCCACACCTCCGACCGCGTCTCGGCTTATCGTGATACTTTTCACTTTCCGTTCGATCGTAAATGCCTGCGCACTAGCGGTTTTGACCGCCGCGCGTAGTAGTCGAAACCAAAAACATACAAAGGCGATTCTTTACTGTTTTTATTTTTACGATCAGCGCCGCACCGCGACCGCGTTGCCAAGGGCGACGCCCCCGTGCGCGCCACCCTCCGAGACTGTTTTCTTCAGGCTTCTGTCCGCTTGGCTCCTTGTGCCGACGTCTCGCCGAGGGCCGACGCGCTCGCCTGTTCGGTCTTCTCGGCCTGCCAGCGGCGACGCGAGCGGTACATCGTCTTGAGCGCGAGCCGCGCCATCTTGACCCAGCCGAGCGGCCTCGGATCGGCGAGCATGCTGAGCGCGCGAGCATAGTCGAGGGTCAGGCCGGGCGTCCATGCCATCGTTGCCGCGCGTTTGCGCACCTGAGCGGCGACCCACAATTCGGGCGTCGACATCACCCGCACCAGCGGTTTCCAGCCGCCGGACTTTGCCCACACCCGCGCCGACGCACCTTCGATCGCCGCTTCGAGCGCGCGCGCCACTGTGCTCGAGCAATTGCGATACGTCAGGTTATAGGTCGTGTCCTGTCGATACGCGTCCCAAAACCGTTGCAAGCGTTGCGGATCATAGTTGCGGATACGCACCTTGACGGTCGACTCGCACCACGCATTGGCCTCGGTCCCGTAGTCTGGTTGGAAGACGCCCGGAATGTCGTTTTCCCGCGTCGCACGCAGGATGCGCCCGAATTCCTCAGGCGAACGATCGATTTCCGTGCCCGGATACAGGCTGATATATATGCCTTCAGGCGACTCCAGCGCCGCGTGGCCGGTGGATATCGCGCCGTTCCGGTCGACGGCCGCGATATAGCGGTTCACGATCACACGTGGCTGCGCCTCGGCCTTGGCGGTGGCGGCCGGCGTCCAGACGTGAATGGTGAGGGCGCGTTCGTCGTCGGATGGCGGGCCGTCCCATTCCGTTACGCTCGAACTGGCCCGTTCCGTTTCGGGCGCAACAGCAGGCGGCGGCACGGAATCCGCCACCGCGGGGTTGTGCTCCATCCGGCGCACGCGCATGGCGAGCAGGATCATGTTCCAGCCGCCGAACAGCAGGCCGAGCGACACGCAGTATGGAATCGTCCCCGCATACGGCACGGGATAGGGCAAGTAGAAGATGAACGCCACCACCATCTCGAACACGCCACCCGCAATGGCAAGACGCCAGCGCCGGAACCGCACGATTCGGGCGGAAATGATCTGCAGTACGCCGTCGGCGAAGAAAAGCGTGCCGAAGATCATCGCGAGAATAAAGTTGGCGTGCAGCGTGCCGATCAGGATCAATGTGGCCGCCAGCGTGGAGGCCGAGCCCTTCACGTAGCGCAATTTGCGCTGGCCGCCCATGCCGGTCCACGCGACGGCCAGCGTCGAGAGACCTTCCAGAAGCAGCAGGAAAGCGAACGGCTTGAGCGGAAAGTAGAGCGAGCCGTCCATCATGTCGATGAACACTTCAACGCCCAGCGCGACGCTGAGCCATCCCACAACCATCAGCGCCTTCCAGCGCGTGCGCAGATAGTCGACGCCGAGAAGGATCATGACCAGTCGAACCATGAAGGACCTCCGTGGGCTGTAGCACCGGGCGGCGTGGATTGTCTAAATATAGCAGCGCGGTTCCAGGCGCGGCGTTGCACGATGGCGTGCTTCAAGAAGGCAATTTTGCGTAGCGAGGTATTTAGTGGCCTATATACCCGCGACTATTATGGCCGCCCACGCTCGCGCTGACTTATGCTCGGGAATCGTTACCGCGCCGTAGTGCTGCGATCTGGGAGCGCACATAACTGATGTGCTCGCGCAGCGCGTAAAAGTGATCAGCGTAGGCGATCGGCATCTGAAGTTTGTTGAGACCTTTTTCGATCGCATTGAGCTTCTCGGTGAACTCGACATAATTCTGTTCGGAAGGGTCGTCGAGCACGCTGCGCTCAAGTGCGATCAGCTCGCCGTAGCGCCGGTGGAAGCGCGACTTGACGCGCCACGCGTACAGGGGCGGCACGAAGCGCAACACAGGTATCAGCACGACGACGATAGGCACGACCAACACCAGGAGGCGGTCTACGAGGCTCGCGAGCCAGAATGGCATCGTCCGGTAGAAGAAGCTCTTGCCGGACTTGTAGTAGCGCGCGGCATCCGGACTCAACGGGAAATCGTGGGCAACGGGCGCCGGGAACTCGCCGGCGGCCTGCAGCAGGCTTGCGCCGCCGTGAACCTCGCCGGCGGCCTCAACGACCAGATCCGACAGCGCCGGGTGCAGCGTATCGCGCGCGATCAACTCCACGGTTGTCTCGATGGTCGCCGTGGGTTTGGGAGGCAGGTTGTCGGCCAGATCGAACGCGCCCATTGGCACTTCGAACTGGCTCAGGAACGGGAAGCTGCGCACGTAGGCTTTCGCCTGCGTGAAGTCGAGGAGCCGGATATCGGGCGTGCGGATCATTTTCTCCATGAGCGCGGGGCGCGCGGAATCAGCCGTCAGGAAGGCCACGTCGACCTTGCCCGCCAGTAAGGCGTTCACGGCGTCCTCGCCGACGAGCGGCAGCATCTGCGCGTTGTTGTTCGGTTCGACGCCGTTTGCCTTCAGCAGTAACAGCACGATCTGGCGCGTGCCGCTGCCTTCGCGGCCGATGGCGAGCCGTTTGCCCTTGAATTCCGAGAGCCGCGTGAGCTCGGGGCCGCGATAGAAGACGAAGAGCGGCCAATTGCTGACGCTGCCGAGCGACATCAGGCCTACCTGCCGCGTGTCGGGCGAAACGACGCTCGGGATACTCGTAAGGCCGCTCTGCACGAAACCGAGATCGACATGAAAGGCGGGATCGGCGAGTCGATCGAGGTTCTCCAGCGTGCCTGACGACGTCAGCACGCGCAGCGTTACGCCGTTGCGCGCGAAGATCTCCTTGTACTTTTGCGCGGCATACCAGAAGCGGCTGTACTCGGGACCCGCGGAGATTGTCAGAGTATTAGGTGGAGCGGGCTGGATGACGCGGATGGCCACCCAGATCACCACGGCACCGACAATCACCATTATGCCGAGTGAGACGGCCAGGTCGAGCCACGAAATGCCGACATAATAGGCGGCGTGGCGGGATCCAGGCTCATCTGGCGTGGTCTTGTCCGGATGGTCCGGAGAACGTCCGGTGGGAACATTGTTATCCATTTTCGACGCAGACAGCGTAGCTTCAGGATCCGGAACTGGCCGACAGTGTTTGACAAACCTTTCAGTCCGGTGCGGCCTTCAGGGATCAATGGAACGGAACATGCCAATTTAAGGCAACCGGAATGCCGTCCAGCGGCGGGAAATGGTGCAGCGGCTAAAGACCTTCAGCAGCACTATCAAACTCGGTCGAGGCCGTTCGCCGCCCGTTGATCGACTCATCTATTCTAGTTCTTCGGGCAGCGGCATATAGCAGGCTTGCAATTCCAGGAGCGCCCGAACTTCGGGAAAGCGCGGGTACACAGTGCGCGTTCGACGGTGATCACGCGCGGCGTGTCGCTAGCGAATAGGGGGCGGCCGTCGAAATAGCCCCAATCCGTTCACCCTGACCTCTCGCTCTTAACGTCCCACCACCCCATCCACCGCTTTCAACACCAGTCCGAAAAACTCATTGGCGTGAGCGGAATTCAGCCAGCGGACCACCACCGCCATCTTGCGCTCCGGTTCGATCCATGTGAACGAACTACCCGCGCCAATGGCAAAGTAGCTCGACGCCGGCACGCTCGGAAACACGCGGCGTTCGTGATTGAGCCACACCAGATAACCGTAATACGGCGCAAGCGCACAAGGCGTTTTCATACGCGCGAGCCATTCGCTCGAGATGATCCGGCGCCCGTCCACTATTCCATCATCGACAAAAAGACGCGCCACCTTGAGCTGATCATTCGCGCTGATCGACAGCCCGCCACCCCAGTGCGTTCCCCCCGGAATCGACTGCACGCGCTGCCCGTTGAGTTCAATCCACGCATTGTCATATCCCACCCATTGCCAGTCGTCACTCGCTCCAAGCGGCTGCATGATCGCTTCGCGAAACACCTCGGGCAGCGGTCGGCCGAACAAATGCAGCAGCGCCAGTGAAAACTGGTTGATGCGGACATCGTTGTATTCCCAGTACGTTCCAGGTGCTTGCACTCGCCGCAAATCGCCCTTCTTGCCATCGGGTGCACGACCGAACGTCACTGCACGAAAGTGGTCCGCCTGATCTGTCAGTCCGAAGCACTCACCTCGCCATTCACTGGTCTGCTGAAGCAGGTGCGCCCAAGTGATGCGAGCATTGTGCTCATCGTCGAAACCGATACCCGGTACGCGTATATGGACCGGCTCGCTCACATTCGGCAGCAAGCCGCGATCAAACGCCACGCCCGCCAGCAAGGCAAGGTAAGTCTTGGCGATGCTAAAAGTCAGGTCGGCGCGATCAGGCTCACCCCACGTCGTGAGCATCTTGCCATCGACGGAAATCGCACCGGAAACCGGACCGCGATCATGCACGGGACCCAGCAACCGGTTCCATGGCGGCGGGTCGTTTACATGTACGCCCCAAGTGCCATCGACATTGCGGTCCCAGAGCGATTCATGAACTATCGCGAACTGTATGGCTTGCTGCAAATCCTTCATATCTGTCATGTCCAGTTGTTCATCCAACGGTTTAGTGCACTTTCAGGCGCGTTCGCGCCCACAGCAGCGTGAAGAGACTGATGATGGCCGCGAGCATCAAATAGAACCCAGGCGCCAGGTTATTGCCGGTAACCGCGATCAGCGAAGCGACCGCAAGCGGTGTGAACCCGCCGAAGACAGTCGTGCCAACGTTGTAACCCACCGCCATGCCGGTGGTGCGCGTACGGACCGGGAAAAGATCCGACATCAGCGCGGGAATAGGTGCGAAATAGATGGCCTTGAGTACCGCGACCCAGATAATCGCGGCCAGCAATGTGAGCAGCGATGGATGCGCATTCATGAACATGAACGCCGGATAGATGGTCACGAAAAATACCGATCCCGCGCCAAGCATGATGCGGGTGCGGCCCACTTTGTCGGACCAATGGCCGACCATCGGCGTCAGCACCATGACGATAAAACCTGCCGCCAGCGTCGCGATAAATCCATACGAGGGTGCAAGCCCAAGCTGCCTGCTTGCATACGTCGGCATGTAGAGCAGCATGTAGTTGGCGGTAGTCGTCAGCACCAGCGAACCGATGCACACCAGCACCCGCTCCTTCTGCGTAGCCATCACTTCACGAATGGGCGAAGCGGATCGTTCCGTGCGTTCGAACTCGGGGGTTTCATCGACATGCCGGCGGATATACCAACCCACCGGGCCAATCAAGAGGCCGAACAGGAACGGGATGCGCCAGCCCCAGCCTTCGAGTTGCGCAGGCGTGAGCGTGCTCGTGAGCACCGCGCCGAACGCCGATGCAACCAGTACGCTTGCTCCCTGGCTCGCGAACTGCCAGCTCGCCATGAAACCGCTGCGCGCGGGCGCATGCTCGGTGAGGAAAGCCGTCGAGCTGCCAAACTCGCCGCCCGCCGAAAAACCCTGCAACAGCCGCGACGCAAAGATGCCGATGGGCGCGAGCACACCAATGGTCGCGTAACCGGGCATCAGCGCGACCATGCCAGTTCCGAGGGTCATCATGGCGATGGAAAGCGTTAAGGATGCCTTACGTCCTTTGCGGTCGCTGTACGAGCCCAACACGAACGCACCCACCGGACGCGCAAGATACGACAAAGCAAAAGTACCCAGCGTCAGCAGCAACGACACCGTTTTATCGGTGGTCGGAAAGAACAGTTTCGATAACGTCGAGGCGAAATAACCATAGACCACGAGATCGTAGAACTCGAGCGCATTGCCTATTGATGTCGCGACAATCAGCCTGTAGATGCTGACATGTCGCCTTGATGCGGGCAAGACGGTGACGGCGGAGTCAGTGCTCATCGCGCTCCTCCGCTCGAAAGCGAGCCGTCAGGTTGGCCGAGATCCCAGAACAAACCGGCCATGATGCACAGCCCCTCTCGTACCACCGGGCCGAGCAAATGCTCATCGGGTGCGTGCTGCGAGCAGCCGGGGTAGGAATGCGGCACCCAAAGCGTGGGCATGTTAAGGATCTCCGCGAAAGCGTCGTTGGGCAGCGTGCCGCCGAGGTTCGGCAAGAGCACGGGCGCTCGCCCAGTGGTGCGTTCAAGCGAGCGCTCGGCCCATTTCACCCACGCGTTATCGGGGTCCACGCGCGTGGCGGGCGAGCCCCGCTCCACCTCGATACTGACCATTTCAAAGCCTCGTTCATCCAGATGACGACGCACGATCTGCTCGAGATTTTTCCAGTCCGTTCCGACCACGAAGCGGATCTGCATGTACGCGAATGCGTGCGGCGGGATTGCATTGACCGGCTTCTCGGGATTGCCGGTCCGGAACGCCAGCACCTCCAGGTTGTTCCAGCCGAATACACGTTCAGCGGGGGTGAGGCCGGGTTCGCCATAACCCGTGTCGACTTCCGGCTCGCCCGGATTGCCGCCGACCGTAATGCCCTCCAGCGCGCGCCGCACCGCTTGCGGCACTTCAGGTGGCCTGAGGCCTTCAACGAGGATGCGCCCGTTGGCGTCGACCATCGACGCAATCGCGCTGGCCAGCACCACGCCGGGATTGCGCAACAAGCCGCCCCAGTTGCCCGAATGATGGCCGCCTTCGCGCAGGTTTACATCGAGCTTGAAATTGATGACACCGCGCGAGCCGAGAAAGATCGTCGGGTGCGCGGCGCCTAATCGCGGGCCATCGGACGCAATCAAAACGTCGGCGCTCAATTCGTCGCGAAGCATCTCGCACACTGCATGCAGGCCGGGCGACCCGACCTCTTCACCGGTTTCAACCAGCAGCTTCAGATTGAAGCCGAGCCTTCCGCCTCGGGCGTCGAGCACGGCCTTGAGCGCGGCCAGGTTGATGCTGTGCTGACCTTTGTTGTCGGCGGTGCCGCGTCCGTACCAGTGATCGCCGGCGACAGTGACTTGCCACGGTGACATGCCATCGCGCCACTGCGCGTCGTAGCCCCGTACGACGTCGCCATGCCCGTAGGTCAGGACCGTAGGCAGGTCATCGCTCTCGTGACGATGAGCGACCAGGAACGGCCCCGCGCCCTTCGCGGGATTGTCGACCAGCCGCGACGTGAATCCGAGTTCGGCGAGAGCAGGCGCTATCTCGTCATTGAGATACGCGCTCAGCCACGGACCGCTTTCCGGCTCCTGACTTTCGGTGCGCATCGCCACGCGGCGCCGCAGGTCTTCGAGAAAAATGCCTGAATCGTACAGATCGGCCGCAGCTTGAATAGCAGACTCGCGCGTCACTTCTTGTCTCCGGTAAGGCACGGCAAAGGGCACGCCAAAGGCGTTGGGTCTTCTGATCCGGGAAATCGATGACGCGATCTTGATACCGCCGATATTTATGGACAATGACAATATTTGGCACTTTCCCTTGCCGAAAAGGCAAAGCTCCTACGAGACTGCATCATGCAAACCACCGCGCTGCGTTATTTCCTCGAAGTCGCTCGAAGCGGGTCGCTAAGCAAGGCGTCCGAGCGGCTGTTCGTCGCCGTATCCGCACTGAGCCGGCAGATTGCAAAGCTGGAGGACGAGATGGGTATGCCGCTGTTCGAGCGTCGGCCGCGAGGCATGGTCCTCAGCGAGGCGGGACGTCTCTTGGCCGCGCACGCGCATCGCAGCCTGATGGAGCAGGATCGGGTGACCGAGGAGATCAGAGGCTTGACGACGGACCGGCGCGCCACGATCCGCGTGTCGAGTTCCGAAGGGGTTGCCCGGGATTTCTTGCCGCAGGTGTTTGTGCACTTCCTGAAGACCTGGCCGGCGGCGCATTTTCAACTGGATGTCGACGGGCCGTCCGAAGCCACGCAGAGAGTGCGCGATGGCACCGCCGACATTGCCGTGTGTTTCAGCGTCGCGCCGGAAAAGGACGTCAACGTGCATTACGCGCAGCGCGCACCGATCTTCGCGCTGGTCGCGCAAGACCATCCGCTAGCGCAGCAGAAGTCCGCCTCGCTCGCCGACCTGAAACCATGGCCGCTTGCGATCTTCCATGAGGGCGTAACCGTCAGACAATTATTCGATATCGCCTGCAGTCTCGAAGGCCTGAGCTTCGAGCCCGTGTTCGTGAGCAACTACGGCGGAGCACTGCAGACGTTCGTTCAGCAAACCAACGCGGTCACGCTGGTCGGTTACCTGACGGTGCGCAGCCGCCTCAAGTCGGACAACCTGGCGGCTGTACCTATCAGCAATCCTGAGTTGCATCAGCGGACGCTGCAGGTCCAGACCATGGCCGGGCGCACGTTGCCCAAGGCCGTGAATGCGTTTCTTGAACTGCTGATTACGGCAATTCAAGATCCCTCGTGTCTCGACTGACGCGCCCTGTTTTTACTCGCTAGCGCTGTGTTCATTTCCACCAGTGCGAAAAGGCCGATGCCCAATCCTGATTGGACACCGGCCCTCTAGCGCGCCTTTGTTTTCAACAACGCTTTCGTTCTTCGGCAAACTTCGCTTTAGAAATTGAAGTTGTCGATATTCGAAGAATCAAACGTGGTCGGCGGTCCAAGCACGACTTCGCCGCTCTTGCCGACCGTGCGTTTGCCCAGCTTGCCTGCGTCGAAGCTATCGCCTTCCTTGCCCGTGATCGTGCCTGAAGCAAGGTTAGCCGCCGCGTACGCCGCGAGGTAACCGAGTTGACCCGGATCCCACAACTGGAATGCCTTCACTGTGCCGTTCTTGATGAACGCTCGCATCTGGTTCGGCGTGCCGAGTCCGGTCACCATGACCTTGCCTTTGGCCGGGGAAGTCGAAACATAACGGGCTGCCGCCGATATACCCACGGTCGTGGGGGAAATGATGCCCTTCAGGTTCGGATACGCCTGCAACAAACCCTGCGTTTCGACGAACGACTTCTGGTCGTCGTCGTTACCGTAGGCAATCTTCACCAGCTTCATCTTGGAGTATTCCGGCTTCTTCAGCTCCTCCTCCATCCACTTGATCCAGGTGTTCTGGTTCGTGGCGTTCGGCGTGGCAGAGAGGATCGCGAACTCGCCCTCGCCTCCTATGAGCTTCGACATCAACTGCACCTGCCCTCGTCCGATCGCCTCCGAGTTGGCCTGATTGACGAAAATCTGGCGGCCGTCGGGTGCTGTATCCGAGTCGAAAGTAACAACCTTGATGCCCTGAGCCATCGCCTTCTTCAGGTACGGAACAACCGCGTTGGCGTCGTTGGCGGCGATCACGATCGCGTCCTGGCGCTGCGTGATCAGCGTGTTGATGTACTGGACCTGTGACGAGGCACCGGCATCCGATGGCCCGACTACCTTGCCCTGCCCGCCCATCTCCTTGATCGCCGCCAACCCGCCGTCGTCGGCAATCACTTCATACGGGTTGTTGATCTGCTTGGGCAGGAACGCTATTTTCAGGTCTTTTTTCAGATCCGCGGCGTTCGCGCTGAGCGGAATCATCGCCGCCGCGGACACCGCGATCAGCGCGGCGCATAGCGCCGGACCGCGAATGGACTTGAAGGGTTTGAACATGCTTGTGTCTCCTGATGTCGCGCGCTGCTCCGGTTCAATCGATGGCCGGAGTCTTCACGCTGGTTTTAAAAAGCCAAGCTTCATGAAAGCGTCTGCGTCATCAAGCGCTTTTCGCGCATGACACGCCAACGTGCAACAAGGTTCGGAATCAGCACCGACGACAACAACAAACCACCGGTCACAATGGTCAGCGTCTCGCTCGACACATCAGAGAGCGTCAACGCATTGCGCAACACGCCAATGATCAGCAACGACAGAAGCACGCCGATCATGGACCCGCGTCCACCGAAAATGCTCACGCCGCCGAACAGCACGGCCGCGATCACCGACAATTCGAAGCCCTCGCCGTTGTCGCCGCGAGCGCTGGTGAAGCGCAACGTGTAGACCACGCCTGCGAGCGCACTCATCGCGCCGGACAGCATGAAAAGCTTGAGCTTCGTACGCGCCACGTCAATGCCGGAAAACTGCGCGGCAACCGGATTCGCGCCTATTGCGTAGAGGCTGCGCCCGAACGGCGTAGCCTGCAGCAGCACAGTGAATACGACAGCCCCAATGATGACCAGGACAAAGGGCATGGGCAGGAACGCGGCAACCGTATCCATCCCGAACGCTGTATAGGACGCGGGAAAATCCGCGACAGCCTGGTCACCGAGCAGCACGTACGCCAGGCCGCGAAACAACGCCAGGGTGCCGATGGTGACGGCAAGCGAGGGAAGATTGAAGCGCACGATCACCAGCCCGTTGAACAGGCCGGCAAGCGTTCCCGCGACCAATACAATCGCAATCACAAGCGGCATGGGCAGGCCCATGTGCCAGAGCACGCCCATCAGCGCACTCGATGCGCCGAGCACCGACGCCACCGACAAATCAATTTCAGCCGCGACAATGATCAGCGTCATTGGCAAGGCGATCAGCGCGATTTCGGTGAAGTCGGCGAGCATGTTCGAGAGGTTGGCGCTCGAGAGGAACATGGGCGACAACACGCGCCCGAGGATCAGTCCCAGCACGAGCACCACCACGAGCATGGTCTCCCACGAGAG
This sequence comes from Caballeronia sp. SBC1, assembly GCF_011493005.1. Lineage (NCBI taxonomy): Bacteria > Pseudomonadati > Pseudomonadota > Betaproteobacteria > Burkholderiales > Burkholderiaceae > Caballeronia > Caballeronia sp. SBC1. The sequence goes on along the minus strand of NZ_CP049158.1, from coordinate 621,202 downwards.
ATGCCGGCGCCGGGTCATCGTCAGTGCGGAATCGGGTTTAGCCATGATCGCGTTTCCTCATCATGCGACGCGCGACCGAGCGCGCCAGCAGTGTGTCGAGCGTGATCGCCGCGACGATCAGCGCTCCCTGAATGGCTTGCTGCCAGAACGGTGATACGCGCAACACCACCAGCGCAATGTTGATCACGCCAAGCACGAGGGCACCGAGCGTCGCGCCGAGGATGGTGCCCACGCCACCCGTGATCGCCACGCTACCCACCACGGCTGCGGCGACCACCTGCAGTTCGATGCCCTTCGCGGTGCTCGCTTCAACCGTACCGAAACGCGCCAGCCACAACACGCCCGCGAGACCCGCAATTGCGCCGGACAACAGGAAGCCGATCATCACGCGACGCTCTACGCGAATACCTGCCAGCCGTGCAGCCTCCGGGTTCGACCCGATCGCGTAATGCTCACGCCCGCCGCGATATTGCTTGAGATAGACACCAATCGCGAACAGCACGGCCACCGCTATCAGCACCAGGTTCGGCAAGCCGAGCAGCGAACCCGTTGCAATGCGAGAAAACGCATCTGGAAGGCTCGTTGCATTGATCTGGCCGCCGTGGACCCAGGCGTAATCGGCGCCGCGCACTATGTAGAGCGTCGACAAAGTCGCCACCAGCGAAGGCACGCGCCCGAACGTGATCAGCGTGCCGTTCACCGCGCCAATCGCAAGGCCGATACCAATGCCCGCGAGCATTGCGACCGCGATCGGCATGTGCGGGAACATTACGAAGAGACTACCGACCGAATAAGCGCTGACACCGACAACGGACGCCACCGAGAGATCGATATGCCGCATCAGCATCACGACGGTCATGCCCGCCGTGAGCAAGCCGATGATCGATACATTGAGCAGCACGTCGCGCAGATTCTGCAGATTCAGGAACTCGGGTTTCACTGCGGCGGTAGCCGCGACTAGCGCGATCAGCACGACAAATAACGTCGCCTCGCGGCTGCGAACCAGGTTTGCCAGCAGGTTGCGGCGTTTGGGCTTGGGCGCGTGCACGGCGGGCATGGCGGGAGAATGTCGTGTCATCATGCCGCCTTCCCCAACGTGGACGGCGACGCGCCGAGTGCGGCGCTCATCACGCGTTCTTCGTTTGCATCGGCGCGTGCGATGTCAGCGCTGATGCGCCCTTCGTGCATGACAAGAATGCGATCGGCCATGCCAAGCACTTCGGGCAGTTCGCTTGAAATCATCAGGACTGCCATGCCTTCGCGCACCAGTTCCGCGAGCGTTCGATACACTTCCGCCTTGGCGCCGACATCAATACCGCGGGTCGGTTCGTCGATGATCAGCACTTTAGGCCCTGTAGCCAGCCACTTTCCGAGTACGACCTTTTGCTGGTTGCCGCCCGACAGTGTGCCGACCGGCGCGTCCAGATCGCTTGCTTTGAGCCGCAGGCGTTTGCCCCAGTCGGCGGCGAGCGTATTTTCACTGCGCGACGAGATCAATCCGTGTTTGACAAGCCGTCCCAGCACCGTCAGTGAAGCGTTGCGCGCAATGCTCAGTTCCAGCGCGAGACCTTGCGCACGGCGGTCCTCGGGCACAAGCGCGAGCCCGGCGCGGACTGCCGCCTGCGGCCGGCCGAGTTGCAACGGCTTGCCCACGATATGAACCTCGCCCCCATCCACCTGATCGATGCCAAAGATCGCGCGCGCCACCTCGCTACGGCCTGCGCCAACAAGCCCTGCCAATGCCACGATCTCGCCTGCGCGGACCTCGAACGAGACGTTCTTGAACACGCCGTCGCGCGTCAGGTTGCGAACTGACAGACGCACCTCGCCGGGCGCGACATCGGCTTTCGGATAGAAGGTATCAAGATCGCGTCCGACCATCTTGCTGACGATCGAATCAATGGTCATGTCGGCGGTCATGGCGTCGAAGACCTTGAGGCCGTCGCGCATGATCGTCAGGCGCTGCGTCAGCGCGAATACTTCGTCCAGCCGGTGCGTGATGAAAAGAATGGCGGCATCGCGTTCACGCAATGCGCGCACGATTGAGAACAGGCGCTCCACCTCGGTCAACGACAATGCCGCTGTCGGCTCGTCCATGATCAGCACATTCGCGTTCAGAGAAAGTGCTTTAGCAATTTCGACCACTTGCTGATCGGCGATGGACAAACCGCGCACCAGCCCTTCCGCACGCAGATTAACACCCAGCGATTGCAGCAGCGCGTCCACTTCGCGATTCATTTCGTCATAGCGAATCCGACCGAGCCGGTCGCGCGGCTGACGTCCCATGTAGATGTTTTCCGCGATGGACAGGTCCGCAAACAATGTAGGTTCCTGATAGATCACGGCGAGACCCGCATCGCGTGCTTCAGCGGGATTCGCGAACGTACGGGCGTGTCCGTCGACCAGCAATTCGCCCGAGTCCGGCTGGTAAACACCTGCTAGGAGCTTAACGAGGGTCGACTTGCCTGCACCGTTCTCGCCGAGCAATGCATGCACTTCACCCGGCCACATCGCGAGGCTGCCGTCGCCCAGCGCACGCACACGGCCAAACGACTTACTCGCGTGCCTTAGCTCAAGCCGAGGCGGATTGTTGTTGCCCATACTGTCTCCTTCAGATGCGATAGATACGTTCCGCGTTGCTCTTGAACAGGGCATCTATTTCGGTATCGCTTAGGTCTTTAACAATCGACGCATACGCGTTCCACAATCCTTCATATGTGGCAAACAAACGGTCGACCGGAAAGTTCGACGCGAACATCGCGCGCTCGCAACCAAACGTATCGATCGTCTCCAGCACATACGGCCGAAAACTTTCAACGCTCCATTGATGATCGAACATGGCAAGACCGCTGATCTTCACCGCTACATTCGGACATGCGGCGAGCGCACGCAAACCGTCACGCCATGCACGAAACCCCTCCACCGACGAACGATCCACGAACATGCCCGCATGATTCACGATGAACTGCGTATCAGGATGTTCCCGCGCAAGCTCAGCCGCTTCTTTCATTTGCGACGGGTAGAGCTGCAGATCGAATGACATCGAATACTTCTTCAGTAAAGCGAAGTTTTCTCGCCATTGCGGTTCACGCATGTAGTGCCGGCCCACGTAGTCATAAAGCGGATTCGCGTGCACGTTTAGAATCTGCCGAATGCCGCGTGTGTTGGCGAATGCGGCGTGCCCTTCGAGCACTTCCTCAGCGTTATCCGCCGATAAATCAGCGCCCGCGACAATCGCATCCGGCAACCCATTGCCTTCGTTATCTGCAACATGCTGCAGCCAGCGCGTTTCTTCTACTGGATCGGCGGGATCGTGATTGGCATCCACATGCACGAGCTTCAGCACCTGGACCGGCGTTGCATCCCGCAACAAGTCGCCGATCAGATAGTCGTGCTTCAGCTCGCGTGCATCGCCGACGAACGACTTACCCGGATTCGCCAACCACGGATAGTGATGCGTCTTTAAATCCCAAAGGTGAATGTGCGGATCGACAACCTGCATGGATATGTCCTCGTGCCGCTAAAACTCGCCAGAAGCGCGTCAGGGTAGATGGAAGACCGGCACGAGCGCGTGCTGCACCGGCGAGTGGTCAGGGTTTGTTTCCATCAAGTCGGCCATGCTGTCCCACCATTTGCGCATGATGGGCAGATCCGGCAAGGCGTCCATGCTGTGGTCGCGCTCACGCTTGAGCGTGGCGAACAGGTGCCCGGTGGTTTCGTCGAGAAAAATCCGATAATCCCGGATCCCGGCTTGACTTAACGCCTCGGCCAGCTCGGGCCATATGTCGCGATGACGCCGCTCGTATTCATCGCGCTGGCCCGGTTTGAGGGTCATCCTGAACGCAATCGTCTCCATTGCGGCTTGCCTTTTTTTAGGTGTTGAACCAGTTGAATCCCGGCCTTTGCGTTACGACTATAATTCGCCGACTGATAACATGACAATCCGAAGTCAAGATCAGCCGATCGCAAAACCGAATCGCATTATGGACGCACGAGGACGCCCGATGACCCAGAACGTCTCCCAGATTGCCCTCGTCAACCGCCTGAAATTCAAACATCTCGCGCTGCTTGTCGCCCTCGACGACGCCCGCAACCTGCACCAGGCCGCCGAGACAATTAATGTCGCGCAGCCTAGTGCCAGCCGCATGCTGAGCGACATCGAAGAGGCGTTCGGCTTCCTCCTGTTCGAGCGTAATGCTCGCGGCATGCAGCCCACGCCGCTCGGTGTCGCCACGCTCGCCTATGCGCGCCGCTCGCTTGCTGACCTCACCCGCTTCGCCGCCGACCTCGAAAGCAAACGTCGCGGCGGTCATGGTCAACTGACCGTGGGCGCAATCATGGGCGCAGCGCCCGACGTGCTCGCCATGGCCATCGCCGAACTGAAAAGCGAGCGGCCGCTGCTCAACGTTCGTATTCTTGGCGAGACCAGCGACCAAGTGGTGCAATTGCTGCACCGCCGCGAAGTAGATCTCGCACTCGGCCGTCTCACCACGCCGCTGCAGCACAACGACTTCGACTTCGAACCGCTCTCGCGCGAGGCCATGCGGCTGGTCGTGCGCGCCGCGCATCCGCTTGCCCATGAAACCTCGCTTTCACTCGACGCGCTGATCTCGTGGCCCTGGATCCTGCAACCGATCACCAGTCCGGCGCGCGCGTTGTTCGAAGAAGAGCTTGCACGCGCCGGGCTTGCTTCGCCCTCCAACGTGGTCGAGTGCGCGTCGATCTTCGCCACGCTTCAGCTTTTGCAGAATAGCGACGCCGTCGCCATGCTGCCGGAATCCGTCGTACGCGATTACCTGCGCGCGCATTTGCTGATCGAACTGCCCATCGAGATCGGCAAAAGCCTCTCGGGATTCGGCTTGCTGCGGCGCAAACATGAAACGCTCAGCGAACCCGCCGAATACTGCATTGCGTTGCTGCGCAAGTACTCGGCCGGCTCGTTCACTGAAGGTTGACGAACAAGCCGCCGTCCACTAGCAGCGATGCCCCCGTCACATAGCGCGCGCGATCAGACGCGAGAAACGTCACGCACTGTGCAACGTCATCCGGTTCGCCCAGGCGTCCGAGCGGAATACGTTTTTCGAAGTACGCTCGCTTCTCGGTATCGGCGAGATCTTCCGCGTTCAGGTCGGTTGCAATCGTGCCGGGCATCACCGAATTGCAGCGGATGCCGTAAGGCCCCAACGCGATCGCGCACGACTGCATCAGCGAATGAACACCCGCCTTGGTCGGCGTGTAATGCGTCTGCATGGCGCCGCCGACGAGCGCGCTGATCGAACTCGTCGCGACAATCGAACCGCCGGTGCCTTGCAGTTTCATCTGGTTGGCGACAGCCTGAGTCACATAGAACGCACCGTTCAGGTTGACGCCAATGGTCGCTTCGTACACCGACGCCGGCATGTCGAGGAACGAGTGAAATGGACAGATGCCGGCGTTGCTGGCGAGGACGTCGACATGACCGAACGCGTCGACTGCCTGCTTCACGAGTTCGAGCCCCGTCTCACGCTGCGCGACATTTCCTTCGACCGCGATGACTCGCCGGCCAAGTGTCTCTATCTCGCCGACCACTTCCTGCACAGCCGACAAGCGTCCATACGAGCGGTCGTTATCGCCCCAATAGTTCAGTACGACGTCCGCGCCTTCCTTCGCGCAGGCCACGGCAATCGCGCGGCCAATGCCTCGCGATCCACCCGTGACGATCACCACCTTGTTCTCGAGCAGCACGATTAAACCTCAGCGTTTCAATGTTTCAGTGTGTATAAGGACGCACAAGGGTGCATTCAGGATTGAGCCGCACACCGAAACCGGGTGTCTCCGGCACCTTCATCCGGCCGTTCACGGGCACGGGTTCATCGAGCAACAGCGGATTGAACATGGGCACGACTTCGTCGGCTTTCGGCGCCATCATCAGGAACTCCGCGAACGGCGAGTTGTGCCGCGTCACCACGAAGTGATAGCTATAGACGGATGAACCATGCGGCACGACCAGCACGTTATGAGCATCAGCTAGCGCGGATATCTTGATCAGTTCCGTGATGCCGCCGCACCATCCCACATCCGGCTGAACCAGATCGGCACAACCCATTTCAAACAGCATGCGGAAACCCCAGCGCGTGGCTTCATGTTCACCGGTCGTCACCATCATGCCGCGCGGCACCGAGCGCCGCAGTTCGGCGTAACCCCAATAGTCGTCGGGCGGCAGCGCTTCTTCGAGCCACTTCAGGCCGTATTCCTTGGCCGCGTGCGCGAGGCGCGTTGCGTAGTTCAGGTCGAGGCTCATCCAGCAGTCGAACATCAGCCAGAAATCATCGCCTACTTTCGCGCGCATATCGGCGAGCTTCGCAATGTTCTTCGCCAGCCCCTCCTCGCCTTCCGCGGGTCCGTGCTGCAACGGCATCTTGCCGCCGATAAAACCCATCTCCTTCGCGAGATCAGGACGTGCGCCGGTTGCATAGAACTGCAGTTCGTCGCGTACAGGTCCGCCTAAAAGATGAAACACCGGTTCCTTGCGAACCTTCGCGAGCAGATCCCATAGTGCAAGATCGACGCCCGATATCGCATTCAGCACAATGCCTTTGCGCCCGTAATAGAGCGTGGCGAAATACATCTGGTCCCACATCTTTTCGATGTCGGTCACGCGTTGGCCTTCGAGAAACCGCGCCAGATGTTTCTCCACGATAAACGCGCCGATCTCACCACCAGTGGTAACCGCGAAGCCGACTGTGCCATCGCTTGCTTCAATTTCCACAACCAGCGAACCGAGCACATTAATGCCGAACGACTGGCGACTTTGCCGATACTCGGGGTACCGCGCCATTGGCGTGGAGATATGGTCGTCGATCCAGTGATCGGCGCCCTGGTCGTGATAGTCGGCGCCACCGCCGCGGACGGTGAACGCGCGAACGTGACGGATGGTGGGCATGGACATGATCGGACTCCGTAAGGGTTCTAATGTTCAGGACGCTTTGGTGCGCTTGTCGTCGATATACGCGGACGCATTCGCGGGCCGTACGAATACGATAATCGCCAACGCTGCGAGCACGGCGACGAATCCGAGCAACACGAGGCCGGCACTCGTCGATACATACACGCGTTCCGCAGCCGTGCGCACCATGGGCGCGACGAAACCGCCGAGGCTACCGAGCGAATTGATCAACGCGATGGCTCCGGCCGCAGCGGCGCCAGTCAGGTAATGCGTGGGAAAAGTCCAGAACAGCGGTTGTGCTGCGATCAGGCCGCTCGCCGCGAAACACAACGCGATCAGCGAGATCACGGGTTGACCTGCGAGTCCCGAAATCGCGATACCGGCACCGGCCACGACCAGCATCAGCACGGCGAGCCATCGATGCTGGCCATGACGATCCGCATACCGCGGCACCGTCCACGTGACCAGCACAGCACACAACCAGGGGATGGCCGTGACGAAACCGACCTTCGCACCCACGTTCGCGCCAAGCAATGCCGCTACCTGTTGCGGCAGATAAAAGATCACGCCATACACGGACATCTGAATCAGGAAATACACGGCCGACAGGATCAGCACACGCGGATCGATCAACGCGGCGAGCACACTGCGCGGCCCATGCGCGGACGCTGTCTGTGCATCGTGGGAGAGTCGCGCAAGCAGCAGCTCACGTTGAGAGGCATCTAGCCAGCGGGCCTTGGACGGATCGTTGTCGAGATACCAGAAAGCCCATATACCAACGATGGAGGCAAGAACGCCTTCCACCAGGAAGAGCCATTGCCAGCCTGCAAAACCGAGCGCGCCATGCAGGTCGAGCAACGCACCAGACAATGGACTGCCGAAGATGAACGCAAGCGGTGCGCCGAAATAGAACACGCCTAGCGCCCTCGCTCGCGCCGATTGCGGAAACCAGCGCGTGAGGTAATACACAATGCCGGGGAAAAAGCCTGCCTCAGCCACACCCAGCGCGAAGCGCAGGACATAGAACATGGTGGCGGTATGCGCGAACGCCATTGCTGCGGAAACAAGCCCCCATGTGACCATGATCCGGCACATCCAGAGCTTTGCCCCCACGCGATGCAGCAGCAAGTTGCTCGGCACTTCAAAGAGCGCATAGCCCACAAAAAACACGCCCGCCCCGAACGCGAAGGCCGCATTCGAAAGACCCGTATCGTGCTGCAGCGCTTTCTGCGCGAAGCCGATATTTGCCCGATCGAGAAACGCCAGCATGTACATCAGCAGCAGGAACGGCAGCAGACGACGCATCACGCGAGCGACGACGGCGTCCTCCGCAGTAGCGGTATCGCTCATGCGTGTCTCCAGATATTTATTCCAGATATTTTTATGAGGCAGGCGTGCCGTCAGCGACACCCGCCACGCTTCAGTAGGTCGCGCGGCCACCGGACAGATCGAACACCGACGCTGTGCTGAACGCGCAGTCTTCCGAGCTGAGCCACAGGATTAGCGACGCCGCTTCTTCCGGCAGGAGGAAACGATTCATCGGGATCTTGGAGAGCATGTAGTCGATATGCTGCTGCGACATGGAATCGAAAATCTCGGTCTTCGCAGCGGCCGGCGTCACCGCATTCACCAGGATGCCGCGCGTGGCGAGCTCCTTGCCGAGCGACTTCGTGAGCCCGATCAGGCCGGCTTTCGAGGCGCTGTAGTGCGACGCGTTCGGATTGCCTTCCTTGCCTGCCACCGACGCAATATTCACGATCCGGCCGTAGCCTTCTTTCAGCATGTGCGGTACGACGGCGCGGCAGGTGAGATATGGGCCAACGAGGTTCACGTCAATCACGCGGCGCCAAACATCCGGCGCGAGTTCCCAGGTCGTGCCGTTGCCACCCGTGATGCCCGCGCAGTTGATCAAGACGTCAATCTTTCGATGTGCTTCCAGCGTCTGCTGCGTTGCTTGCTCAACCGATGCTTCTTCCGTCAGTTCGACTACGGCAACGCTGACCTTACCGCCCTTGGCGAGTTCGCCGCGGGCCCGCTCAAGGCGTTCGGCGTCGATGTCCCAGAGCGCAACTTCAGCGCCCGAGGCGAGCGCGCGTTGCGCCACCGCATAGCCAATACCGCGGGCGCCGCCGGTGATCACCACGGTGCGTCCGGCCAGATCGATCTGGTTCATCGTGTCTCCTTTGTCTCTAGGACGATTGTTCGTTTCGGCACCCTGTTTCGGCACCTGCTTAAAGCCACTCATGAATGAACTATAGGGGCACACTCATAGCCAAACAATCCGACTATCCGATGGTCCGATAGCAAAAGTGAATCACAAGGCAGTAGAGGAACTGTTCGGGTTCGGGTTTAGCCTGATGACGCCTGCCAACGTTAAGCGCCAAGCTTGGTGAATCGGTCGTTCTTGCCGCATGGCCCGTTGCGGGCACGCTGCTTGCTCTAGCCGAGAGGCCCATTGATTCAGGGGGAACATGGACATCACTAACCAACGATGCCTCCCGTAAGTATTGTCATCATCATGCCGGTAGCCTGCTACGCGCATTTAACCTGACGGAGAACGTTATGGAACCTGTTTCACACGGAATCATTTTCTGGCTGATCATTGGCGGAATTGCCGGCGCGCTCGCTGGCCGAATCGTTGATGGAGGCGGCTTCGGAATTATTGTGGACATCATTGTCGGCATTGTCGGCGCGTTCATTGGCGGCTGGCTGGGCGGCGTGCTCGGCTTGCATCTGGGCGGCGGTATCATTGGTTCGCTAATCACTGCTTTGATTGGCGCCGTGATCCTGCTAGCCATTCTTCGACTCTTTAGCCGAGGGCGAACCGTTTAGCCGCATACGCACCGGGCCGACACTTTAATTACACCGGGTGGCAATAACCGCAATTTGTTTGACCAAAATCCCGCGCAGGTGCTTTGCCTGCGCGGGATTTTTCCGTTGGTTTCTCCAAATCTACAAACCTTCTAAAATTTTTTCATCCCTTGTTCATACCTCGTCTTTCATCCTCGCCTTCATGCTCTAAGGCATCCTGATTAGTCTAGTTAAAAGCTGATTGAAAACCGGCCCCTGTCCAGGTTGATTGTCTGCGGGTTGATCGTATATTTCAAACGGTCCTCAGCGCCAACACCAATGGTTCTGGAACTATCCTTCTGTCATTCTCGACGTGTCTTTCCTGCGAGTCAGCAAAGCTCCGCCAAGCTTTGTTTTGGCGCAGGATTCACGCATTTCACGGCCGCTACGCCCAAGGAAAATACAATGATGGGATTGAGACGTCCACGCTGGGTTTTACGCCCTTCATTCATTGCGCAGAATTTCATTCAACATGGTTAAGAGAAAAAGTACAGAACGGTTCCATGCTTCCCTGAAAGCTCACGGACCGTTTTTTGGGCGCGTGCTTGCCACGCTGGCTGTCCTTCTCACAAGCGCTGCGCTCTGTGCACCGGCAGCGGCTGACGCACCGTCGCTTAAGGGCAAGCGGATTGGCATCTCCGTTGCAGGAACCGAGCATTACTGGGACTTGAAGGCTTATAAGGGACAAATTGATGAGGTGAAGCGTCTTGGTGGAATACCCATAGCGCTTGACGGCGGTCGCAAGGATAGCCAACAGATCGCGCAGCTCCAGGCGCTGATCGCGGAAAAGCCCGACGCCATCATTGAACAGCTTGGCACCGCGGCCGTGCTCGAACCCTTGCTCAAGAAAATCCGTGAAGCGGGCATTCCGCTATTTACGGTCGATACCGCCAGCCCGTCGAGCATCAACGTAACGACATCGGATAATTTCTATATTGGTGAGCAACTTGCGTTGAAGCTGGTCAACGATCTGCATGGCGAAGGCAATATTCTCGTCTTCAACGGTTTCTACGGCGTGCCGGTCATGGCCATGCGCTACGACCAGTTGCGCGAGGTGCTGAAGTGGTATCCGAAGATCAAGATCATTCAGCCCGAGCTGCGCGACGTGATCCCGAATACCGTGCAGGACGCTTACTCGCAGGTCAGCCAGTTGCTGGCCAAGTATCCGACCGGCACCGTTCAGGCTATATGGGCAGGGTGGGATATACCGCAGATCGGCGCGACGCAGGCTGTTGACGCGGCGCATCGCTCAGAGATCAGGACCTACGCGGTCGACGGCAGTCCCGACTTCGTCGCGCTCGTCAAGAACCCTCAATCCAGCGCCTCGGCGGTGGTCGCCCAACAGCCTTATCTGATCGGCAAGACTGCTGTGGACAACGTAGCCCGCTATCTGGCGGGCGATCACACGCTGCCGCTCGCCACCTATGTGCCATCGATTCTCGTCAGCAAGGACAACGCTGCAGAAGCGCAGAAGACGCTGGGCCAGGCCGATGCCAAGTGAACGGATCAACACTCGCAGGCTGGCCGGACACCCCGGCGAGAGGTATAGGGACACCGAGGCGTTCAAGCGTAACGAAGCGGCCGGGTCGTTGGTTAGCTTGAACGAATAGCAAGCTCTCTTGCGCGGCTAAACGAGTAGTCTATTCATCGGCAAATATTCTTCTTCCTTCGAAGCGGATAGGCACGGGTGTCAGGCGTGCGCCAAGGCACGGACCGTCAACGCACACGCCGTCGTCGAACCGGAACATCGCGCTGTGATGGGCGCACATGAGAAGCTCGCCGCCATAGGCGCAAAACGTGTTCGGTTCATAGTTCAACGGTATGGAGAAGTGCGGGCATACGTTGCGATAAGCCCACGCTGTGTCCCCTCTGCGTAGCACCACGACTTCGGTCCCTGCTTCAAGACCGCCACCGTCGGGCACGTCGTCGAGATCACAGAGGGGCACTCTGTTGCTCGCTCTTTCGTCCATGGCACCTCACTCCTTTGCAATCCGGTTCTGCGGGTCGTTCATCGCGCTTTTCTCAGTGCGCTGCGTGCCGGGGATTCGCTGATTCCTTGCGCGCGGGCAGAACCATGGTCCCTGGATCATGGAACACAACACGCCGGCCCACGGGGAAAAGCTGCAGCCCGAACCGTCGCGATACATAACCCCACAGACCTTGAGGAAAAAACATCGTGACGACGATGGCGAGCGTGCCCAGTCCGATCAAATACCAGGTCCCGAAATCCGACAGGAACTTGTTCAACAGGAAAAATATCAGCGTGCCAATGATCGGCCCTTCAAGCGTCCCCAACCCGCCAATCATCACGATGAAAATCGCAAAAGCGGTCCAGTTCACGGAGAACGCGGCGTCGGGTGAGATCCGAAGATTGCTTACAAAATAGAGCCCACCCGCGAGCGCGGCGCCGCCTGACGACACGAGATACACGCTAAACCTGGCACGTTTCACATCAACACCCTGACTGTTCGCCGCCACCGCGTTGTCGCGCATGGCAGTGAGCGCGAGGCCCCGTTTCGAGCGCAGGAAGGCGTACAGCAAGCCGATAGTGACAACCACAATTGCCAGTGCCAACCACAACGTCAGCGATTCGCGCAGTGACCTCGGTACGTCTTGTAGCGCCGTCAAGCTTGTGCC